>NZ_JBQEQR010000081.1:0-320165 GCF_052037695.1 Vibrio sp. WZ-1
ATTCTAAGCAAAATCCTCTCAACAAAGAGTAAAACGCTTTTAGCCGAACCCTTTGGGCAGCGTTTGTGGCTCCTTTCTACTGCGTTATCGGCTTATCAGGTAGGGCAACTACATTTCAAAGCCTCTGCCTTGTATAAAGAATCCACAAACTGCTGCAAAAATCAGCTCAAAAGGTCAACAGACCCTAATAACCATCGTTCATTATTGATATGGCTCATTAGCACTTGCCTCTGTTTACAGCCAACCCGTTGTTTTAAAATATCATTTAGTGCATAGAAAAAGCCTATCAAACTGATAAGTACAACCAGTTTTATAAAAGTACTACTCACTATTACTATCCCTACAGAAATTGAGCTTATTCGCTAAGCGTTGGAACAATACTCCCCTCTGGAAGGAAAGAATAATGAGCAAAAAACTGACTACAGCAGCAGGTTGCCCTGTCGCCCATAACCAAAACGTTATGACTGCTGGTCCTCGTGGCCCTCAACTATTACAAGACGTTTGGTTCCTTGAAAAATTAGCGCACTTTGACCGCGAAGTGATCCCAGAGCGTCGTATGCACGCAAAAGGCTCTGGTGCTTACGGTACATTCACTGTAACGCACGACATTACAAAATACACTCGCGCGAAAATCTTCTCTGACATCGGTAAAAAAACAGAACTATTCGCTCGCTTCACTACCGTAGCAGGTGAGCGCGGTGCAGCAGATGCAGAGCGCGATATCCGTGGTTTCGCACTAAAATTCTACACTGAAGAAGGTAACTGGGACTTGGTTGGTAACAACACACCAGTATTCTTCCTACGTGACCCTCTAAAATTCCCAGACCTAAACCACGCAGTAAAACGCGACCCTCGCACTAACATGCGTAGCTCTACCAACAACTGGGACTTCTGGACATCACTACCAGAAGCATTCCACCAAGTGACTATCGTAATGAGTGACCGTGGTATCCCAGCGTCTTACCGTCATATGCATGGTTTTGGTAGCCACACATTCAGCTTCATCAACGCAGAAAACGAGCGTTACTGGGTGAAATTCCACTTCAAAACTCAGCAAGGCATCAAAAACCTAACTGACCAAGAAGCTGAAGCGATCGTCGGTAAAGACCGCGAAAGCCACCACCGTGACCTTTACGAGGCAATTGAGCGTCAAGACTTCCCTAAATGGAAAATGTACGTTCAGATCATGCCTGAACTAGAAGCGGATGAAGTCAACTTCAACCCATTCGACCTAACAAAAGTATGGTCTCAGAAAGATTACCCACTGATCCCAGTTGGTGAGTTCGAACTGAACCGTAACCCAGAAAACTTCTACGCAGAAGTTGAGCAATCAGCGTTCAACCCAACAGCAGTCGTCCCTGGTATCGGCTTCTCTCCAGATAAAATGCTACAAGGTCGTCTGTTCGCTTACGGCGATGCTCAGCGTTACCGCCTAGGTGTGAACCACCATCAAATTCCTGTGAACGCACCTCGTTGCCCTGTTCACAGCTACCACCGCGATGGCGCAATGCGCGTTGATGGCAACTTTGGTTCAACACTAGGCTACGAGCCAAACTACAAACAAGAATGGGCAGAGCAACCAGATTACTCTGAGCCACCTCTACGCATCAACGGCAACGCTGATCACTACGATCACCGTGTAGACGAAGACTACTTCAGCCAAGCGGGTGACCTATTCCGTCTGATGAGCGAAGAGCAACGTCAAACTCTGTTCGATAACACAGCTCGCGCAATGGACGGTGTGCCAGAGTTCATCCAACAGCGCCACGTTCAACACGCATACCAAGCGGACGAAGCGTACGGCAAAGGTCTTGAGGTTGCGCTAGGCTTAAACAAGTAAGTGAACGCTGTAATCATCACACTGTGTGATTAAAAGACATAAAAAAGGAGGTGCCCAACAGCACCTCCTGATTTCAAATCACTAATCCTTAATCACTAGTCACAGACCATGCTCAAGGAGATTCATTATGATTAACTTAGATTTCTTTAAGCTCTTTGATACCAAAGAACTGTTTATCTATTACTGATTCATCAACTACTGATTTTTAGCTACTGCTTTGATCAGTACTGATGTATCCATGCGACCTAAACCATCACGTTGAAGGTCTGCGTATTGTTCATCCACTTTCTTCGTCAGTGGAAGTTCTAGGCCCACTCGCTCTGCTTCTTGCAAACAGAAACCCAAGTCTTTGCGCATCCAATCAATAGCGAAGCCAAAATCGAACTTATCTTCCGCCATCGTATTTGCACGGTTTTCCATCTGCCATGAGCCTGCAGCGCCATGCTTCAGCGTTTCTACAACTTGAGCGATGTCCAAACCTGATTTTTGTGCCAGCAACAAAGCTTCACTCAGACCTTGTAAAACGCCACCAATACAGATTTGGTTTACCATTTTACAACGTTGACCCTGACCGTTTTCACCCAGTAGCGTCATCTGCTTCGCGTACACATTCATCGCTGGATAGACACGAGCAAAAATGCTTTGTTCACCACCACACATGATGGTTAGAACACCATTTTCTGCGCCCGCTTGACCACCAGAAACTGGCGCATCAATGAAGTGATTGCCGTATTTAACACACGCTTCAGCCAGTTCAACCGCTAGGTCTGCAGAAGTCGTTGTGTGGTCCACTAACACAGCATCCGCTTTCAAGCCGACCAGAATGCCTTCTTCACCGTAAACAACGCTACGAACGTCATCATCATTACCCACACAGGTAAAAACGATGTCACAGCCTTCTGCCGCTTCACGTGGAGTTTCACAAGCTACGCCTTGGTATTCTTCAGCCCATTTGTCGGCTTTCACTTTTGTGCGGTTGTATACTTTGGTTTCAAAGCCCGCTTTACTTAGGTAACCAGCCATTGGGTATCCCATCACACCCAGACCAATAAATGCTACTCTTAGTTTTTCCATTGCAAGCCTCCTTGAATTCGAAATACGTTACGTTTTGAAACTATTACTATCTGAAACAGTTAATATTTGAAACATGTTACTAAAGATTTCAGAACATTACTTGCAATAATTTCGTCTTAAATAAGCGCAACAAACTCAATCAAAGGCGAAGCCACCAAAAGTGATAATAAAAGCGTCAAAATTGACGGAATCGCATCTTTCCAAGTATCAAAACGAAAATGGAAAAACATCGCACCAACCGAGGTGACAACAATAAAACTTGCACCTATCGCACTTAATAAGTTGTTCGCCGATAACAAGCCAATTAACATCAAAATTGCACCCGTAGCCTCAATCATTCCAACCAAAAACATAGCCGCACGATTCAACCCGTATTTATGGAAGAAAGCGAGCTGTGGCTCAAAAATCGGCTTCACCCAACCAATGACTTTGATCGAACTAGCAAACAAGAAAAACGCGATTAATACCCCTTGAATAAACACCATGATTTTAACTCCCGAACAAATGATGGAAGTATTAAAGCATTCCACTTAAAACTTAAGGAGAGTAGTATTTAGCTACTTATCATTCCAAACAGGAATGCGTCATGGATAAATTTGATTGTTTGAAAGTCTTTTCTCGTGTCGCTCAGTTAGGTTCATTTACTGCCGCGGCTAACGAACTCAATACCACTCAGAGTGCAGTGAGCAAGAAGATCGCTTGGCTTGAGAGTGAAATTGGTATCACCTTATTTCACCGTCATGCTCGCGCTATCAGCTTAACTTCTGGTGGAAAACAATATCTCGAGCAGGCACAAAACCTCATAGAGCAAATGGATACCTTCGAGTCGCAGCTTAGACAAGAGCAAGCGTCGGTCTCTGGCGAGCTAAAGCTTTCAGTGCCAAGTGCGTTTAGCGTTCGTTTGTTATCTGCGCCACTGAATGAGTTTCTCAACCAACATCCAGAGCTTAGCGTTGATGTGTCGGTTTCGGACAAGTTTGTCGATTTAGTTGAAGGCAATGTTGATATCGCGATTCGTGCCGCCTACCTAAAAGACTCGGGGTTAAAAGCTCGTTGGTTGATGGATAACGAATTGGTTTACTTCGCCTCTCCAAGCTACCTCGACAAGCGCGACCCTATTCTTAGTGCTAACGATTTGAGTACGCACTGCTGCTTAACCTACTCACTCTCCAATCCGTCTAACTTGTGGCGTTTCAGCGATGGTGATGAAGCCATTAAAGTCAAAGTGAAAGAGCAGGTTCGAAGTGATAGTCCTGAAATGTTGGTGCAAATGGCAAAGCTTGGGCAAGGCATCGCTGCAATGCCAAAATGGATGGTAGAACAAGAGCTTAATAACGGTGAGTTAATTCAAGTATTAACGCAATATCAATCAGTTAAGCTACCAATGTACTTGGTTTACAAAGATAGTGAGTACCAACCTCAGCGCATTCGCACTTTCATTGATTTCTTAGTTCAGCACTTTTCTCAGCGATAAAAAAAGCTCCATCAAAGGGATGGAGCTAACTAGCAGATAGCCGGGGGCTATATACTTAAGGGATTCTTTTCGCCTGTAACAGTGCTGCGGCGTTGAGCATCGCATCTTTAGTGCTGACATCCAGCACCTTCATTTTTCTGAACCGCTCTGGCTCTTTGATGGCCACATCGTGAGCGAAGATGACAAACCTCGCCTTGGCAATATCTTTGTCAGTGATGCGGTTAATGATGCCGTTCGCACCTTGCGTTTCGACCTTGATCTTAATGCCTAACGCACAGGCAGCTTTCTCTAGTGACTTCGCCGCTAAGAAGGTGTGCGCCACACCAGATGGACAAGATGTGACAGCGAGGATGTCTGCCTCACCCTCGCCTTGCACAGAGGTGTAAGCTTGAGATTGACCAACCGGACTATCGTCTTCTGTGACAGTCTTCTTAAGCGCAATAACAATCAATGCTGTGGTAAACGAGCCTGCGATTGTGCCGACAATGTAGCCGATCTTGCCGTCAACGACTGGCAGTACAATCCAGCCGCCCCACGGAGCATGGTTAATCACATGGAACATAAATCCAATCACGTTACCGACAATACCACCAGCAACAATAGCAGGTAGTACGCGAGCTGGGTCTCCGGCAGCAAACGGAATCGCCCCTTCACTGATGCCAATCATGCCCATGATGCCCGCTGCTTTACCCGCCTCACGTTCATCACGTTTAAATTTACTTGGCGATAGGAAAGTCGCTAACGCCATGCCCAGCGGCGGAGTACAGATCGCAATACCGACACCACCCATTAGCCACGGTTGAGTATTTACCTGTGTCTGAGCAAACAAAGTCGCCACTTTGTTGATAGGACCGCCCATATCAAACGCGGTCATTGCGCCCAGTACGGTGCCCAACATCACTTTACCTGAGCCAGCCATACCCGTGAGCACATCATTCATAGTCGTCATTGCACTGGCGATAGGTGCACCAATCACCCACATCACCGCGCCACAGGTGACAAACGTGCCAACCAGCGGGTAGATGAAGATCGAACCAAGCGAGCTCATGCTGTCCGGCAGTTGGATCTTCTTCAGTAACCAAACCACAAAGCCGGCGAAAAATCCGACCACAATTGCGCCCAAGAAGCCGGTGTTGTAGTGACTAACCGCAATCCATGAGCCAATCATGCCCGGAGCAAGCCCTGGCTTATCCGCTATCGAATAGGCAATGTAACCGCCTAACACCGCGGTAAACAGCGTCAAGCCTGCGATACCCATCTCAGCAATATCTGCCAAAATACCTTCTTTTGGAACGCCGCCATGGCCTGAAATCATCACAGAAAGAGACAGCAACACGCCACCTGCGACAATAAACGGGATCATGTGAGACGTACCGAACAGCAAGTGCTCTTTCATTCTACTCAGCTTTTGCGCCCAAGGACTAAGAGGCTCAGGCGCAAACTCCAAAGGGTCTAACCCTGAGTCATTCGCATTCGATTGAATATCAGTGAGTAGCTCGCGAGCTTCATCCACTGACTCCGCTGCTTTTAACTTATTAACGAAACCATCTTCAATGATTTTTGTGGAGATTTGTGCCAAGACTTCAATGTGGTGGTGATCATCCCCATCCGGAGAAGCCAGCATGAAAAATACGTCAGACAGTTCGCCATCATCAGCGCCGTAATCAATACCTTTTCGGCTGATGCCCACTGCGACTGCGGGTTTAGCGACCGCATTACTTTTGGCGTGAGGAATGGCAATACCCTCGTCAAAGCCGGTATTGCCAATCTCTTCTCGTTTCCAAATGTCCGCCAAGAACTGACTTTTGCTAGTGAGCTTGCCCGCCGCGTCCAACAATTCGACGAGCTCTTTGAGCGCTTCATCTTTGGTTTGAGCCTGCAAATCCAAGCAAATGGTTTCCGGCTCAATAAGGTTTAATATGTCCATTGTTTGTACCTTGCAATGTTCACGCTCGTGAGTCATGAGTTAAGTTTGTCCATCTATGACTGCGTACAGAGTAACCAACACTCGTCCTTTTCAATACAGGACAAAAAGTGCATTAACTGGATTAATGTAACATGAGATTTAAACTGTGATAGAGCTCTTGTGATTATCTGCTTTAAATCCATCTTTTCGACGACCACTATGCTAATATCCACAAAAATATAAAGTGGATAGAACATGAAAATCGTAGCGGTGACAGCGTGCCCTACAGGCATCGCTCATACCTATATGGCAGCAGATGCTCTTATGAAAGCTGCGCCTAAGCATAACTTACAAATTAAGGTCGAGACGCAAGGTGCGATGGGTATTGAGAATCAGCTCACTCCCCATGACATTACACTAGCAGATCGAGTCTTAATTGTGTCCGATATCGAGATTGAACAACCAGCTCGCTTTGAAGGCACTAACAAAATCCAAATCCCAATTGAAGACGTGCTACTTAATGTTGATAAGGTGTTCCTTGTACACTGTCGATGATACTCTTTGCAGATGAACGAATACCAGATTACCTTTTTTGTCGATGATATTAATGCTAGTGCTCATATCGCACAGCCCCTCAATCGCGTCGCCAAAAAGTTCAAAAGCACCTTACACATCATCAACATAACCCAAAACCGCATCGCTGAACTTACCAAGTCAGTCGCGGTTTTACAGGTCGGATTGCAACAAGGCGACCTGTGCCAAATCACTGCCATCGGTATTGACGCCGAGCTTGCCTGTTTCGTTATCAAAGACATCATCGCCGAAAACTTTACTGTTGTGGGTTCCCACATCAATTACGAGTTCTCAAGCCAACTTGCCGGGCGACTTCCGCAAATTTGTCCGCCGTGTGAAATCCAATGGCATTACGCCAAAGCACACACTGATCTCACCAAGTTCGAATGCTTGAAAGGCTTGGCTCAGCTTATTCATCCAATTCACCCAGACGAACTCATTCTCGCCTTTATCAAACGCGAAGAACGATCTTCAACCGCAGTAACACCAGGCATTGCCCTGCCCCATGTCATGTTCGAAGGTGTAGAACACATTTCCATCGCGGTTATCGCCAACGAAATCCCAATGGATTGGGCGTCCAAAATGGGTGAAGTGCATCTTGCTATAGCATTAGTAATGCCAGCGAAACCTACACGCGAACACATCATTGCAGCGACCAACTTAACTCGTAATCTGCTGACCGACCAAATGGCTGAACGTTTACTGCTAACAAAAAGCAGCGTCGACTTGCAGGCGCTTCTGATGTACGCCATGTCGAGGCTGCTTGCTTAATCTTTACTGTTTTGATTTCTGTTCTAGATTGAACCGCGATATTCCGTCGGCGTTCTGCCCGTTCGGTTCTTAAATACTCGGCAGAAGTAGTTCACATCTTTGAATCCACAGCGCACCGATACCTCATTCAACTTAAAGTTGTATTTCTTGAGCATAAACTTCGCACGGTCTACCCGTACCCACGTAATGTAATCGGCTAACGTCATGTGACCTTGCTGACGGAACAAACGCGACAAATGGTTAGAAGAGATGCTGAACCTCGACGCAATACTGTCACGTGTGATTGGACGATGGAAGTTCTCTTGGATGTAGATACAAATGCCCTGATACAGATCTTGCACTCGGCTGTGCGCCTGCGTCTCTATAGGTGCATCTAACATCGACTTAGCGTATTGCAACAAGGCTTGCAGCAACAACTCGTCCATTGGTTTCTTATTGCACTCACGAGCCAATGAACTCAGTGCTTCCAAGATATTATCAATGGCAAATCCAGAACGAGTTTGAATACTGTGCTTTTGGATATCGTAAAAGCTCGCTTCCCCTTTACGTTTGGACACAAGACTCAAACCCAATTGACGGCGACCAAAGAGAATACTTAATACCGAGCAATCTGTATCCCAGTCAGGTTTATTCCAACAGTTAGGTGGAATAAATATCGCATCACCGGTTTTCGCCACAATATGCGTCACTTTGCGATCATGACTTTCCATTTCATTAATATATTCACCAGACAAGACTAATTCTAATCGAGGGAAGTTAACCTGATAGCTAAATTCAGGTGGTGTATGAAAATCACCAGCAAACCATATATTGTGAAATGGTTCTCGCTCGTTTAATACTGATGAAATCAAATCATGAAAAATCATTTTACGTACTCTTAAACACGCATCCATGATGCTATACCTATAGATATACACCCTACTGGATTTTTGTGCTATTGAGCAAAATCACACTTCCATTTTAAGGTTACAAAAATCCAGTTAACGCATCAATTTTCCAGTCTAGCAAATCATCAGTAAAGCCCTTAACCCCTTATATATGGGAGCAATAACACATTTCACTTATGGTTCATCGACTTCCACATAATGTCACAGATATGCAGTAAGTTTATCCAGTAGACGATCTACATCACACTCTAGTCGGGCGGTTACAATCGTCCAGTAAATGCATTTTTTCTTCACTACTGTCTCTGCTTGGTTAATTTCAAAATACCCAAGAAATAAAAATTATATTTATAGGGGTTCGACAATGATCACCAAACTAATAAATGAAGACTTGATTAAGCTTGATCTTCAAGCGACTTCAAAAGAAGACGTATTTAAAGAACTGGTTGCAGTTCTACACGCCCAAGGTCGTATTTCAGACCAAGAGCAATTTCTTGCAGATATAAAAGCACGTGAAGAATTAGGTAACACCGGATTTGAGGATGGCGTTGCTATCCCACACGCGAAAAGTGCCGCGGTTCTTGAACCAGCGGTTGTGATCGGCGTAAGCAAATCAGGTATCGAATACGGCGCAGAAGACGGTTTGCCTTCAAAACTGTTCTTCATGATCGCTTCTCCAGACGGTGGCGATAACCACCATATCGAAGTTCTTGCAGAGCTGTCTTCAAAACTGATTGAAGATGGTTTCATTGATGCGTTCTTAGGTGCAGCAAACAGCCAAGACGCACTGGCACTTCTACTTGCTAAAGAAGAGCCTCAAGTAGTGACAGACGCACCAGCAAACCAAGGCTTCATCATTGGTGTTACTGGTTGTCCTGCGGGCGTTGCGCACACTTACCTAGCGGCAGAAGCGCTAGAGAAAGGTGCAGCAGCGATGGGTTACGAAATCAAGGTTGAAACGAACGGTTCAATCGGTGTGAAAAACAGCCCAACCACAGAAGAAATCGAACGTGCAGACGCAATCATCGTAGCGTGTGACAAACAAGTCGACATGAACCGCTTTGCGGGCAAACGCGTGGTTAAAACTAACGTAAAAGCCCCTATCCGCGATGCTCAAGGTCTGATTAACGAAGCGTTAAGCGCTCCAGAATACCAAGCAGAAGCAAGTAGCAATGCACAAGCGTCTGTTGCAAACAAAGCCTCTCAGGCTCGCTCGGACCTTTACCGCTACTTGATGAACGGCGTATCACACATGATCCCATTCGTTGTCACAGGTGGTCTGTTGATTGCACTTGCTCTTGCAGTCGGTGGTCAGCCAAGTGAAGCGGGCATGGCAATTCCTGAAGGCAGCATGTGGAACCAAATCCTCAACGTAGGTGTGGTTGCCTTTACGCTGATGATCCCAATCCTTGCCGGTTACATTGCTTACGCGATTGCTGACCGTCCTGCTCTAGCTCCTGGCTTGATCGGTGGTTGGATTGCAAACAACGGTTCTTTCTACGGTGCAGACGCAGGTACAGGCTTTATCGGTGCCATCATCGCTGGTCTGCTTGTGGGTTACTTCGTGAAGTGGATTACGTCGATTAACTACCACAAATTCATTCAACCTTTGGTGCCAATCATGATTGCGCCAATCACAGGTTCGCTATTCATCGCTGGTCTTTTCATCTTCGTTATCGGCGCGCCAATCGCAAGCCTAATGGACGGTCTGACTGCGCTACTAACAAGCATGAGTACAGGTAACGTCGTTCTACTAGGCATCGTACTTGGTGGTATGGCTGGCTTCGATATGGGTGGTCCATTCAACAAGGTCGCGTTCCTATTCTCTGTGGGCATGATTGCGAGCGGTCAAACTCAATTTATGGGTGCGATGGCGTGTGCAATCCCTGTTGCACCTCTAGGCATGGCACTGGCAACGGCGCTTGGTCGTAAGTTCGACCTGTTCGAAGAATCAGAAACCGAAGCGGGCAAAGCAGCTGGTGCAATGGGTCTGGTTGGTATCTCTGAGGGTGCGATTCCGTTCGCAGCGCAAGATCCAATGTCAGTGATTCCTGCAAACGTACTTGGCTCAATGGTAGCGGCAGTAATGGCGTTCTCATTCGGCATTACCAACAGTGTTGCTCACGGCGGTCCAGTTGTGGCTCTACTTGGCGCGATGAACCACCCAGTACTTGCTCTGATTTGTATGGCAGCTGGCGCAGTCGTTACCGCAGTAACGTGTGTAACTCTGAAGAAAGTTCGCAAAGCAAAAATGATGCAAGCAGCCGCTTAATCACCCCTACCCCCAAATAGCTCCTATGGCTTGGGCAATGTCGCCCAAGCCATGATTTTCTCTCATGGTGACACTCTATGTCTGATTTAACGATGTCCGATACACAAACGATTCAAACTCAAGCTAAGCATCCGATGTTTTTCCTGATGAACAACGTGATTCAAAACTACGCTTGGGGCAGTACTACTTCTGTTAACCAACTGTTTGGCATTGAAAACCCAACGGGCGAACCACAAGCAGAAGTATGGATGGGCGCGCATCCAAACGGTTGCTCATTGGTGATGGTAAACGGTGAGGAGACCAAACTCTCTTCACTGATTGCTCAAGACATGAATGCCTTTCTGAGTGAAGAAGTCACAAACCGTTTTGGTGAACTTCCATACCTGTTTAAAGTGCTTGCCGCTGAGAAAGCACTGTCGATTCAGGTTCACCCAAACAAACAACAAGCAGAATTAGGCTTTGCACTGGAAGAAAAACAAGGCATTCCCCTAACCGCTGCAAACCGTAACTACAAAGATCCAAACCACAAACCTGAGTTGGTTTACGCGCTAACCGAATACCAAGCGATGAATGGCTTCCGCCCAACAAGTGAAATCATCAGCTTCTTCTCTGAGCTGGCGATTCCTGAGCTGCAAGGCTTGGTGGGTGACCTTATCGCAAACCAAACGCCAACTGGCTTGGCGACCTTCTTCTCGGGTCTACTGTCACTAGAGGGCGAACAGAAAGAGATGGCGTTGACGGTGCTATTGGCTCAAGCTCGCATCACCGACTTACCTCTGTTCAACCTCATTCTTGAACTAGAGAAGCAATACCCTGGCGATATTGGTTTATTTGCACCACTGATGCTCAATGTCATTACCCTACAACCGGGCGATGCCATGTTCTTAGATGCAGAAACGCCACACGCTTACTTGAAAGGTACAGGTCTTGAGATCATGGCGAACTCAGACAACGTACTGCGCGCGGGTCTGACACCAAAATACATGGACGTGAAAGAACTCGTTGCGTGTACACGCTTCAACGAGAAGCCATTCGACAGCTTATTGCTCGCACCAAACGAAATCGACGATATGTTGGAATACCCAATTCCTGTGGACGATTTCAAATTCGCTGTCGTTAAGCAAGCTCACCAGCGCACTCTAGAAGTTCAAACCGCTGAGATCCTTATGCCTCTGGATACCAAGCTTGTGCTAACTCACGCAAACGGCGAAACATGCGTAGTTGAAAAAGGACAATCAGTTTTCATTCCGGCTTACGCAAAACAGGTTACTTTGGATTGTGAAGGTCGTGTCGCACGCGCTTACAGTTAATCGTTATTATTAATAGTACGCCACTAAAACCAACGCCTCGCCACTCGCGGGGCGTTTTGCTTTTAACCCTAGTCTTTTTAACCCTAGTAAAACAATGGTTAATTAAGCACTATAGTCTTGATCCAAAACAGAAAAATTTCCCTACAAAACCAAGAAACTGTGTAAGACTTATTGAGTAGCCCTGTTGATAAAGGTGGCAAGATGACTCATAGAAACGCTCGCTCTCTTCATGCCATTATCGGCGCACTCGTCGGTGATGCAGCATCTCTCGGATTTCATTGGCTTTACGATCAAGAACTCATCAGGCAGTTTGGTTCTCCGCATCCGGAATTTCAACAACCTAACCGAACTGAATATCATGACAAAGGTTATTTTGCCCACGGTAGCAAGCAAGTCGGTGACCTCACCCACTATGGCGCGCAGCTTGTTGCCATGTTAGACGCTCTGGTCCAAACCGGACACTACGACGAGGCGCGTTACATTCGCTCCTTTCGAGAATGGTTTGATTTTGGTGGTAAATGGCAGGGCTATACAGACAAACCGACAAAGCAAACACTGCTCAACATTCATGAGTTGGAAGCCAAAGAACTGCGCGTAACTTTGTGTGGGGCTGACGACACACAAAACCCTGCATTATCTAAGCTTCCGCCTTTGGTGGCTTTTCATTCCGATGATGACAAACTCGCTAAACTGGTCGATTCCGCCGTGCGGGTTACCAATAACAACGACACCGCTGTTATGTATGCCCAAGCTGTCGCAGTGATGATTCAGATGGCATTGCAAGGCGCTGCGCCCAAAGCGTGTGTAATGGCAGCTCAGACGGTTTCTCCAAAGATTGCTAACGATATTCAACGTGCAGAAGCGATGAGCGGCAGAAGCGCCACCAGCGTTGCGGAGTCCGTTGGGATGCATTGCGGTTTAGACGCTTCGTTTGTGGTAATTTGTCATTTGTTGATGAACTCAGAAAGCTACGAAACTACCATGCGTGAGAACATATACTGTGGCGGCGATTCAAGTGGACGAGCCATTCCGCTAGGTGCCATTCTTGGGGCAAGTTACTACGACACGCCAATGTCGATTCCAAATCATTGGATGGATCAAACCGCGCTACCTCGGCGTTTACTGCAGTGTTTATAGATGCAAAGAAACACTTATTAACACACGATTCCCTGAAGACAGAAAAAAGCGATATCAATATTGATATCGCTTTGGATAAGGTTGCTAGACCAGTAAATATTCCGGAAAAATCGATCGGACCCCTCCATCTCTCTAAACGGATATTAATAGCCCGGCACAAGCAACAAACCTAAAATCACTTTTACTCTTTAACCGTTCCCAACAGCCTCTATGTTGAGAGATACGCTGTTTTAGCTAGCTCGAACGGCCACTAAATTATGTTATAACATAACACTTATTTCATTAGTGAGTAGCGATTGCTTAGTGATAATAGTCACAAAATAAACTCATGAATGGCTTAAAGCCCCTACCTCAGAAACAAATAAAGAGCAGAGACGAATCTCTGCCCTTTTACTTAGCTTAATGAATAAGCTTGATAGTAAACGCCTCTTCCCGACAAATTAGCGCTGTATTAACTTCTGTATGCGTTATTTCTTCGTGTGGAACATCGCTTGTCCACTCTTGTCTTTATTCGACCAAAAATTGATGTTGAACTGAGCATCATCACTCATCTCAATACGGTGCCAATATTGCGGAGGGCTGGTAGCAAACTGGCCTGCATTAATCACCACCATCACTTCTGCTTCTGTAGCATGTTCATCAGCAAAGCCGTAGTAAGTCACTTGCCCTTCCATGACGCACAGCTGTCCAAATACACCCTCAGCAGTATTGTGATGAGTCAGTAGCGCTGGTGGTACATTCTCTTTAGTGAAGAAAGGCGTTGAACGTTGAACAGTCCAGTCTTTAGGAATTCGTAGATGCGACATAATGATACCCTCTCTAATTACAATTCTTTTCGTTTAAATCGGTTAAGCCTGAGCGGATTGAGACAACTCTCGAAGTAATGGAAATGCTTGCGTAACTTGTTCTCCCGTCACGATGAAGCCCATGAGTCGGCTATTTTCATCTTCAGCCTTTGCGGCAATACCAGTTTGAGAAATCTGCACGCTCCAATTCGTCACTGAACTAAAATCGCCCGCCAATTGAATTGGATAACTCGGCGTTTTCACCTTCACCATCATAGGCGGTAGCTTCAACTCTGCTTCTTGTCCCAATAGTTGCTTGCCTAACACATTGGCGCTTAGCACGATTGGTTGGAGATACGGCATCATTCGGCCTTGAATCTCAGCACAATCACCTAATGCAAACACATTGGCTACTGACGTCTGTAATCGAGCATCCACCTCGATGCCTTTATTGACACGCAACCCACAAGCCTTCGCTAACCAAGTGTTAGCACGTAGACCCGCCGCTGAAATCACTACATCGGCTTCGATTGCTTTACCTTTGCTCAAGCTTGCCACCAGCGAATCATCTGAGTGATTGATCGCGACAACCCCAGCCTCCAAGGCAAGTTGAATACCTTGCTGCTTAAGTTGGTTTTCGAGCGGCAATGCGACGAATTCAGGAATCAAGTTAGCGAGCAAACGGGGATTTGGCTCAACCACCGTAACCGCTTTACCACTGGTTGCGAGATCCATGGCGATCTCGACGCCGATCAAACCACCACCAATTACTAGAATTCGTTTCGCGCGGCTGATTTGCTCTTCCGCTAATTGATATTCTTGTAGCGAGTTCAGCGTTATCACCTTCGGTGCTGCATCACCAGATATTGCCGGCACAAAGGCTTTCGCGCCTGTCGCAAACACCAGTTTGGAGTAAGGATAGGTTTGACCATTGGCGACTACTTGCTGAGCTTGCACGTCGACATGCTCAATCAAGGAATGGGCGAATAGTTCGATTTTGTGTTCCTGTGCAAACGCCTCACCACTTTTGACCACTAAGTCTTGGGCGGTTTGCTTCTTGCTAAATACATGACTCAAATCAGGCTTGTTGTATTCAGCGCCATCATCGGCAGTAAACACTTGCAATGGAATATCTGCGTTCATTCGACGCACAATTTTCACCAATTGGTAAGCCGCAAAGCCACTACCAATAATCACAATGGGTGCTTGCATGTTTACCTCCTTAACCGTTGTATTCGACAAAGACGTCTTTACCCAAATGGCATTCTGGACACAAGAAGTAATCCGGAACTTCAGACCAAGCGGTACCTGGTTCAACACCTTGGTTAGGCTCGCCTTGCGCCGGGTCATACACCCAATTACAAACGGTGCAAACCATGCATTGACAATCTGCGGGATGTGCCTCGGTGCTAGGGTTGCTGGCAGCAACTTCTACTACCGCTTGTGTTGTCGCTGGCGCGATGGGTTGTGATTGAAGTTGTGGTGCAGACGCAGCAATCGCCGGAGCAAGAACAGGACTTGTCAGGTCACGCTTCGCCCACAGTTTCGCGATGTTCTGACCGTGCTCGCGGCACTCTCGCATTGCTTTACCATCTGGTCGCCATTTGGTTTTCAAGCTCACCGCTGTTTCAAAGCCTGCGTCAGTCAATCGAGCATGGATACGGTCTACCGCACCACCATTCCACCCGTAGCTGCCGAATGCAGCGGCTTTCTTCGCTTTAAAACGTAGGCCAGTAATTTCTTCTAGCATGCCAGCAATCTTAGGCATCATGACATTATTCATGGTAGATGAACCTACCAAGATGCCTTTTGAGCAGAATACATTGGCGAGAATTTCATTCTTATCTTGCTTAGATACATTGAAGACTTTGACTGCGACACCAGGATCAACATCATGAATGCCCTGTGCAATTGCATCTGCCATCATTCGAGTATTGTTCGACATCGAGTCGTAGAAAATTGTGATGCGATCTTCTTGATAATTGTCCGCCCACTCAAGGTACTGTTCGATGATTTGGACTGGGTTATCACGCCATACAATACCGTGAGACGTCGCAATCATATCGACAGGTAGATTGAAGCTCAGCACTTCTTTGATTTTGGCGGTTACCAAACTGCTGAATGGCGTTAGGATATTTGAGTAGTAACGTAGACACTGTTCCATCAACTCATTTTGATCCACTTCATCATTGAATAGGCGTTCATCGCAGTAGTGCTGACCAAACGCATCGTTACTGAATAGCACCGCATCACCAGTTAGGTAAGTCATCATGCTGTCCGGCCAATGCAGCATCGGCGCTTCCACGAACACCAATTGCTTACCGTTACCAATATCGATGCTGTCGCCCGTTTTTACGGTTTTGAAGTTCCACTCAGGGTGGTGGTGATGACCCACAATCGAATCAATCGCCGCTTCTGTACAGTAAATTGGCGTGTTCGGAATCTTCTCCATCAAAGCCGATAATGCGCCTGAGTGATCTTCTTCAGCATGGTTTACTACGATAAAGTCGATAGACTTAAGGTCGATTTCCATTTCTAAATTTTGGATGAATTGTTGACTGAATCGATGATCGACCGTATCAATCAGTACGGTTTTTTCTTCACGAATTAGATAACTGTTGTAGCTGGTACCTTTTGTCATTTTGTATTCTGTACCGTGGAAGTCTTGAACTTCCCAATCGCGTTGACCTACCCAGTGAATGTTGTTTTTTACGTGAATTGTCATAATTACTACCTTGAATGACGGGATAAACAAAAATAATTTCTTCTTGTATTGCACTGGGCGTGCCAACTTTTAATTGCTATATATTTCAATACTTTAATTCAAACCCAACTTTAACAACTGTCATTTAGACACAGTTGAAAAGTGTCATTAAGACACTACAATAGTCATATTGACACAACTGGTATTGGCTATGACTTCTTTAATCGCGCAATGGCTACACATTACGCAAGACCTTAACTCAGCGCTCACTCAACAGGCTCGCTTCGATACGTTATTAACAACGATTCGAGAGGTATTGAAGTGTGACTCTTCTGCCCTGCTTTTGTATGAAGATCAGCACTTTAAACCGTTAGCAATTAATGGTTTGGCGAAAGAAGTTTTGGGGCGCCGTTTCTCCATTGAGCAGCATCCAAGATTAGAAGCCATTGCCCGAGCAGGCGACATCGTGCGCTTTCCCTCTGACAGCGACTTACCTGATCCTTATGATGGCTTGATCCCAAACCACGAAGACAAACTGCATGTCCATTCGTGTATTGGCTTACCTTTGTTAATCGACGATCAACTGATTGGCGCAATAACGATCGATGCCTTCGACCCTAATCAATTTGATGGGCTGCGCAATCAAGAATTGCGTTTTGTCAGTGCATTGGCAGCAGGTGGCTTGCACACTGCACTCCTACTAGAGCAATTAGAAACACAAGCGAGCTTGCCACGTGACTCTTACGCTGAGAAACGTACCTTGAGCAATGAAATCATTGGTCATTCTCAAGGCATGAAAAATCTTCAAGAGCAGATTGATGCAGTCGCCGATACTGAATTGTCTGTGCTGATTACGGGCGAGACAGGAGTGGGTAAAGAGTTAGTCGCTAATGCTATTCATCATCGATCCAGTCGCTCTGGTAATACTTTGGTTTACCTAAACTGTGCAGCGTTGCCAGAATCGGTTGCTGAAAGTGAGCTGTTTGGGCACATAAAAGGCGCGTTTACTGGGGCCATCAGCAATCGAAAAGGTAAGTTCGAACAAGCCGATGGCGGCACACTGTTTTTGGATGAAGTCGGCGAACTGTCGTTAGAGCTGCAAGCCAAGTTACTTCGCGCCCTGCAATATGGCGACATCCAACGCGTAGGTGATGACCGCCATATCCGAGTCAACACGCGCATTGTCGCTGCGACCAACCGTGTTTTACATGAGGAAGTCACGGCAGGCCGTTTCCGAGCCGACTTGTATCATCGTTTAAGCGTCTTCCCGCTTCATGTTCCACCTCTTCGTGAACGTGAAGACGATGTGGTGTTACTAGCAGGCTTTTTTGCCGAACATTTAAGAAGCAAACTGGGACTGAACAGCATTCGTTTGTCCCCCACTTTGGTGCAGGCACTCAAAGACTATTCATGGCCTGGCAACGTACGAGAACTTGAACATGTCATTAAACGTGCTGGTGTTTTGGCAAAAGCACGTACCCACGCTATGAACATTGAGTTAGTTGAGCAAGATTTTGACATCCGAACACCGAATCAGAACATCAAAAACGTCGAGGAAGCGGAGCAAAACTCTGGGCTAGAGCTGCCAGAAGGCGGATTGAAAGAAGCCACAGACTCATTCCAGAAAGCAATGATTGTTCGAGCACTGGAAGAGAACCAAGGTAACTGGGCAGCAACGGCACGTCAGTTGGAACTGGACAACGGCAACTTACACCGATTAGCGAAGCGTTTGGGTATAAAGTAAAAAGCAAGTAAGTAAATAGAATAACCCAAGAAAATTCCGTTAGCTTATGTCAAAATACACTATCTCAACCGACAAGTCGTAAAGTGATGAATTACCAAGCTGCTATATTCGACATGGATGGTCTACTACTCGATACTGAGCGAGTTTGCATGCGCATTTTTAAACAAGCGTGTGAAGTTCAGAACCTACCATTTCATGAAGACGTCTACCTCTCCATCATTGGTCGCAACGCGGCTGGAATCGAGGTAATTTTCCGTAAAGCTTATGGCGAAGACCTTGATCGTCTGCACAAGGAGTGGCGCACTCGCTACAACGCAGTAGTACAACACCAAGCCATCCCAGTAAAGCAAGGGGTCATAGAATTACTGGAATGGTTGAAAAAGAATGGCATCCCGACTGCAGTAGCGACATCAACCGCTAATGAAGTTGCGAAGAAAAAACTGGAACTGGCTGGCCTAAGTAAATACTTTGACAACCTAACTACAGGTTGTGAGGTCACGCACGGAAAACCGGATCCAGAAATCTACTTACTTGCAGCAAGCCGCTTAAACGTTGACCCAACAAAGTGCTTAGCCTTTGAAGACTCCAATAATGGCGTTCGTTCTGCAGTCTCAGCTAAGATGATTACATTTCAGATTCCAGACCTCGTCGAGCCTTGTGACGAAGTCCGCGGGTTTGGTCATGCGATTGTCCCTTCACTGCATCACGTATTAGCTGAGTTAAAACTGGCATAACCAATGACCACTCATCTAACCGACTAAAAACGCTCCGACTTTCGGAGCGTTTTTTGTGAACAACAGTTATCCAAACAATTTTAGAAAGCTTGGGTATTTTTTGTATTGCTCTCAAGGATACAAACTGGCGAGCCTATTTCAATTTCAAACCCTGTTGGCTTAAACATCCCACTCTGTTCATCACGTTGGAAACTAACAATATTATTTGAATGCTGATTTGCAACAACTAACCACTTACCATCAGAACTGATCGTGAAATCTCGGGGAAACGCCCCGCCACAATCAATATCATTGATTCTTTCTGGTTGCCCACTCTTCACATCGAATAGCACAATTCTATTTTGGTGCCGACACGATACGTATAAGAATTGCTCACACGAAGAAAGCTTAATTGCAGCCGCCGCCTCTCCTTTCTCGCTATCATTTAAAAGATCACATTCATGTTCAATACACCATTCATTATCCTGTTTTGTTAGCGTAACGAGTGTTTCAGACAGCTCGCAAACGATGTAAGCAATGTCTTCGTTCTTATTTAATACTAAATGTCGAGGCCCTGCGCCCGCAGGCAATTCTATTGATTGGCGTAACTCAAATTGACTATCCGCATAGCCATAGATGTACACACGATCAGCGCCAAGATCGACAACCCATAACTCGGAACTCTGACGCAAAAACTTGACTTGATGCGCGTGCGGTGAAGTTTGTCGCTGTAAATTTGGGCCACTACCTTCGTTGAATAAGTTTGCTATCAGGTTTAATGGTTTACCCTCACTATCAAGTTGGTAAACACTCACATTCCCTGATCCATAATTAGCCACAGCAAGCAAACTCTCTGCACTGTCAGAGTCTAAATGACAAGGATAGTCGCCATTGATATCAAGATAATGAGTTTGCTGCTTGGTCAAAAAAATAAGCTGGGCGCCATCTGCTTCTTCCACTTCATTAAAACTATATAAGCCATTTTTGGTCAGGTGCAAATATGAAGGATTAGAGGTATTCAACAAAGTTGAGTGACTCGATAGTTGGCCAGTCACTGTATCTAATGAAATAGACTCAATTCCTTTGCTCAAAGAATCTGTGTATGTACCAACCAAAAAACGTAAGCTGTTGCTAACTTCCATGAAAACTAAACCTAAGAGGGATTAAAGGGATGACTTTGCCTACTCTTCGTGGGGACTGCAAGGCTATAGTTCTTGTTTCATGGTGAAATGTGACGATAAACAAAGGGAATAAATTTCTGGCATTTCACAGTTAACCACCTTATATTAATAAACTCTAAAATAACTATTTACCTAAATAATAATTGAGTTTATTATTTATATATACATTGTCCTTCACTTAAAATAACTAAATATCAATAACTTGATAACCAACTTATTTTACAGCGCATTAAAAAATTTCGAGACAACCATCACATAATATTATTATTCTAAGAATTAGAATCCGATCTTTTACAACCTATACATTCAGTGAAATTATGAATTTATCCAATTTAAGTGTTAGAAAAAAAATCGGAGCGCTGATTTTAGTTATTGCATTCTCAGTTATAGCGCTGTCATTATTTTTTGCTTCTCAAATACAATCAATTGAAGGCAAGTTGGTTGTATTTTCAGAAACAACGGTACCAAGTGTTATTTTGGTAAAGAACACCGAGATTGAACTCGGCATTCTTAGAAAAGATGAGTTTTCCCTACTTGCCAATGCTGATCACCCCGAGTTTCAAAGTTGGGTCAAAGGCTTGGAAAATACTGAGAAAAAAATTGACCAGTATTTGGATGAATATGAAAAAGGCTTATGGGACCAACGAGATCATAACGCCTTTAATAAAGTTAAAGATGCTTGGACAAAATATCGGGCATTTAACAATAACTACGCTCAATTATTACTCAATGACAATGTAGATGAAGCGAACAAAATTCTCCTCAATGGTTTCTCTACGTTTAATGAGCTATCTAACGCAATTCGTGGACTTGTTGAATTAAACCAAACGTTTATTTCTGAAGATATCAATAGTGCAAATATTGTTGTAGATAATGCCATCAAATACAGTATTGCAGCAATTGTTGGTTTGTTAGTTTTAATGTTTATTGCAGGCATGTACTTAACCAAACAAATCTGCACACCTCTTAATTATGTTGTTGAAATGGCATCAAAAATTGCATCAGGTGATCTGACTTATCAATTACCTCGCGATCAAATCGGCAATGATGAATTGGGCCTATTAGCTGATGCGTGTGTAGACATGCAAGCGAAGCTTCTTAGCCTAGTCGACAATATTGCTTCAACAACAGCTCAGGTAAGTACCGCAACGGAAGAAGTTAGCGCCATTTCAGAGCAAACTTCTTCGGGCATGGATGAGCAACAGCAACAACTCAACTTAATTGCTACTGCAATGAATGAGATGCAAGCCACGGTCAATGAAGTAGCAAATAACACGGAAGCTGCCTCGGAAACAGCGAATGGCGCTTCAAACGACGCTAAACAGGGTTTAGAAGTCGTTCAAGTGTGTATCGATCAGATTCAAGAAGCATCTGTGGCCATTCAGTCTGTTGGCACCATGGTTACCGAACTTGAGCAAGATGCATCCAACATCAGCGTTGTAGTTGATGTTATTCAGGATATCGCTGAACAAACCAACCTGCTTGCTTTAAACGCAGCAATTGAAGCAGCACGAGCTGGTGAACAAGGCAGAGGCTTTGCCGTGGTTGCTGATGAAGTACGAACTCTTGCAAGTCGTACTCAATCATCGACAGAGGAAATCGTAGCCATCATTAGTAAGCTTCAAAATTGCTCGAAAGATGCGGTCTCTTCTACAACGCATAGTAGTGACCTCATCCAGGCTTGCGTCGAGCAAGCTCAAAAGACAGGTGCAACAATTAGCCACCTTGAGCAAGGTGCTGACAACATTGCGGAAATGAGCATTCAAATCGCAAGTGCATGCAGTGAGCAAAGTTCTGTAACGGAAGAACTGCATCGTAATGTTGAGCACATTAATCAGTTCTCGAGTGAAGTGGCGACAGGCTCTCGCCAGACTGCAATTGCTTGCCAAGACTTAAGTGAACTTGCGGTAGGTCTACAAGAAATCGTTGGCCAATTCAAAACTGCGTAACCCTAGTTTATCGCCCTGATAAACTTATCTCAAAAGCCCGATGTTCCCCCTCCGGGCTTTTTATTTGCTTGCTAAACCGAAAATCGGATCCCGATCTCGATTATCCAACTAATCCTCTCTAACGCTACCTTATTTAAGCTAAGCCACTATATTTGAATAAGAATATTCTTAGAAACGCATTCAATAGTGAAGCCTATTTCGATAATTAATCAATTGATGAATATTGAAGGAATTATCTTCCTAGCCGGACAAAACTGACTCACGTTACACTGAATACCGTCCCACACTCTTCTGCAGCTTGATACGAATTCGAGCTCACCTTCTTAGAGGAAGCGTCGCATGATGAAGCGAATCATTCTGGGCTCCTTGGCCCTTACTCTTTTAACTGCCTGCTCCAAAGATAACGGCCAACAAGCCCTCGGCACACTAGAGCGTGACCGCGTAACCTTTACTGCGACCTCTAGTGAGATAATCCGCGCCCTGCCTATCAAGGAAGGTAGCCAAGTCACCGAAGGAGAAGTACTGGTTCAGCTCGATACCAAGAACCAAGAAGCCATTTTAGCTCACGCAGTCGCCGAACAAGCCAAGGCTGACGCTTATCTTTTGAAATTGACCAATGGTGAGCGACCAGAAGACATTGCCGCCGCGCAAGCACGCGTTGCCAGAGCGGAAGCTCAATTGGTTGAAGCGCAAAAGAACTACCAACGTAAAGCGGAGTTAGTTCGCAAGAAACTCATCAGCCAATCAGAAAAAGACACCGCTTTAGCAGCCAGAGATTCTGCCCGTGCAGAGTTGGACTCCTCACAAGAAGAGTTCAGCAAACTGACGGCAGGCTCTCGCCCTGAAGATATTGAACAAGCGAAAGCCGCACTCATGGCAGCAAAAGCCGATGTGGCACTGCAAGAACAAAAGCTGGCAGAACTCACCATCACTGCCACGCGTGACGGCTTACTCGACAACCTACCGTTTAACCTTGGCGAACGCGTTCCTGTTAATGGTGTTGTTGCTGTAATACAAGCCAGCCGCGTCCCATACGCTCGCGTATATGTACCAGCGAATTACCGCGTCGACTTTGTGCCGGGTAAGGCAGTCAAGGTGCATGTAGATGGCGTTGAGCAAACATATAGCGGCACCGTTCGCTGGGTTGCGACTGAGCCTTCATTTACGCCTTATTTCGCGCTTACCGAGGAAGAACGCTCCCGTTTGATGTACCTAGCAGAAGTCGACCTACAAGATTCTGCGCAATCTTTGCCTTCTGGTATCCCTGCACAAGTGGATTTGGTGGAGTAAGCCAATGACCGAATACGCAATTCAAGCTGAAAATGTGGTGAAAAAGTTTGGTGACTTCACTGCCATCAACAACATCACGCTTAATGTGCCCAAAGGCAGTATTTATGGCTTTCTTGGCCCCAATGGTTGCGGTAAATCGACAACCATTCGTGTGTTAACAGGCCTACTCAGCCCAAGCGAGGGCAATGTGGACGTACTAGGACTGGAGATCCCTAAACAATCTGAGCTTCTGCGCCTTAAGATTGGTTACATGACACAAAAGTTCTCCCTCTATGATGACCTGACCGTTCAAGAAAACCTCGAGTTTATTGGCCAAATCTTTGGTATGGAAACCAAGGCACTGAAAGCTCGTATCGAAGAACAACTATCAACCTACGGGCTCGACCAACTGCGTCAACAGCGCGTCGGCGGAATGAGTGGCGGCCAAAAGCAGCGCTTGTCTCTCGCCGCAGCGACAATGCACAAACCAGAACTGTTGTTTCTCGATGAGCCCACATCTGCGGTAGATCCAGAGAACCGACGCGATTTCTGGGAGCAGTTGTTTGACCTCTCTGACCAAGGCACGACGATTTTGGTCACAACGCACTACATGGATGAAGCAGAGCGCTGCCATCGTCTTGCGATTATGGAAGCGGGTGAAATCCGCGCCGATGGTGAGCCTGAAGAACTCATGGCACAAATGGGCGTGAACATCGTTGAAGTAAAAGCGGATAACTTACGCGAGCTGAAAGAGAAAGTCCTTCAACGTGAAGAGGTGCGCTCAGCCGCACAGCTAGGAATCCGCTTGCGCATTTTAATCCACCAGCGCATCGAACAACCGATAGAATGGTTAACCCATACCTTTCCCGAGCTTGAAGGCTGCGAGATGAACATTGCTCGTCCTAGCTTGGAAGATGTGTTTGTCAGTGTTACGGGAGAAGGTCGCCAATGATGAAATCTATTGCCCGTATGAAAGCGGTGATGATCAAAGAGATCCGCCAGCTTTCACGCGACCGCATTACCTTTGGCATGGTCGTGATGATCCCGCTTATTCAGCTTTTGCTGTTCGGCTTTGCCATTAATACCGATATTCGCAACATTCCCGTTGGTGTCGTCGATCAAAGTGGCAGTACCGCCGGGCGCGTGATCACCGAATCCGTCAAAGTGACTCAAGTGGTCGATGTGGTAGAAACCTTCGCTACCGCAGAGCAAGCAGAACAAGCCATTCAGGATGGTATTGTTCGTGCGGCTTTGATTCTGCCTAGCGATTTAACCCAACGTATGGTGCAAGGTAGAGAGCTTGGGCAGTGGATTGTGGACGGTTCAGACACCATGATCAGCTCTGCGATTCTTTCTCTGCAAACCATGCCGTTGACGGATTTTGATTTTGAGATACGCCCAGCTCCAACCAAAACCTTTGAAGTTGCGCTGTATTACAACCCGAGTCGCCGCTCAGCGGTGAACATTGTTCCCGGTTTATTAGGTGTAATCCTGACCATGACGATGATTTTGTTCACCAGTGCAACCATTGTTCGAGAGCGGGAGCGAGGCAATTTGGAGCTACTGATTACGACGCCAATCCATTCCATTGAACTCATGGTGGCAAAGATCATTCCCTACATCTTCGTTGGTTTAATTCAGGTGTTCATCATTCTTGGTCTAGGTCACTGGATATTTGGCGTGCCGATAAACGGTGCCATTAGTCAGATCTTGTTCGGAACTCTACTATTTATCGCCGCGAGTCTAACCCTAGGTCTGGTGATCTCAACCATCGCCACTACACAGCTTCAAGCGATGCAAATGACAGTGTTTATTCTGCTGCCATCCATTTTGCTATCAGGATTTATGTTCCCCTATGAGGGGATGCCCGTTGCAGCACAATGGATATCCGAAGCGCTCCCAGCGACTCACTTTATGCGCATCATTCGCGGTGTGGTGTTACGTGGGGCAGATTTGATGGAGCTTTGGCGAGATACGCTTTGGCTGCTTGGGTTTACCGTTATCGGTCTCTTTGTTGCTTCACTTCGCTTCAAGAAGTCACTCGATTAACCTACCAGGTTCCAGAACTAAAAACGCCTCCAAATTTGGAGGCGTTTTTATTGAATCATTCAATCATCATAGCGAAATCAGTAATACTCACCCAATGAGCAATCGTGCAAATCGGAAATACTATAGTTTCTTAATGAATTGATTTTAAAATTAAAAATCACTTCTTTGCAGACATTGTGTCCCCGCTCACTATAGGTGATGTACCCTTCACTATAAGCTCTCTGTCCATCAGATGACGTTACATGGGCAGCAAACTCTAAATGCGCAGTATGTGCGTGAACACGTTTTTTACTCTCATACATATCAAGCCATTCTTCTCGATTGGCCATTTGCATCAACATCGACTCAGCTTGCGACTCTAACTGCTGTGGATACACATAAAATCGATTGTAGGCAAAGTACGAGCTCATCAAAAAAAGTATTAACACTGCTGAGGCTGTTCTTGTCATAGAAGCTTCCTCTTATCTTTATGAATTTTTTATACTCATAAAGTTTAGGTTATGAAACTGACTTGAATAACAGCTTACAGTCAGAATCAGTCAATTCTATGACAAGCAGCCCCTTTATCTAACCTAATTCTAAATAACTAGACACTCAGTACTTACTTATCGATAGGGAACAACTTACTTTCGAAGACAGTTGCATAAATTGGCACATCTTTTAGCTTGTTGATATCAATTTTGTAAGGGTCTTCTTCAAGTACCGTAAAGTTGGCTACTTTCCCAACTTCAATACTACCGAGCGTATCTTCCATGCCCCAAGAATATGCTGCTTCAATGGTAATGCCTTTTAGTGCGGCTTCACGAGAGAGCGCAAGATCTTTACGCAGCACATTACCGTTGTTGGTTTGACGTGTCGCTGCACTCCATGCAAGTAATAGAGGGTCAGCCGGAGCCATTGGCATGTCTGAATGTAGAGAAACTGGGATCTGCTCTTTCTCGATCGTCGCCAATCGAACCATAGCGTGCGCACGCTCTTCACCTAACCCTACTTCACCAAAACGGTCACCAAAACCCGTTACGTAATATGGGTTAACACTAATAATCGCACCGAGCTCTTTCAGTTCCTTGACTTGTTCATCAGTTGAATTGGCGAAGTGAACAATCGTAAAACGGTGGTTCTCACGTGGGTATTCCGCTTGACGACGCTTCAATATTTCAATCAGCTTTTCTACGCCTTCATCACCGTTTACATGAACAAGAATTTGGTAATCCTTCTCCCAGAACAGTTTAGTAATGTCTTCCACTTCTTGAGGGCTTTGAATCCACTCGCCATGGTGCCCGTCAAGATAACCATCTTTCATCATCATCAGCTGAGAAATGATCGCACCATCAAACAACAGCTTAACTTGTTTTTTGAAGAAGCGAACTTTGCCTTCATCAGGGAAGGTTTGGGTGATCTCTTCAACCGCTTGAACCACACCCTCTTTGCCTTTCAAGAAGTACGGTGACTTACTCTCTGGTGTAAAGAAGGAATACATTGGCGTTTCATCAGCCCCCAAGATCTCTTTGTACAGGCCCACCATATCCTCTGGTATAAACGCGCCAGGTTCGTTGTAAGCCGTCACCCCTTTCTCGTGCAGCATTTCTACCATTTGCTCTAGTCCGGCACGGAATCTTGCTTCACTACCAAGATCTTTGTAGATACGTGGTAACAAGTAAATCAATGCGCCACCTTCCCAGAAATGCCCATTTTCCAGATCTGACTGAGCTGCTACCTCTTTACCTTGCTTATCGATGCCTGCTTGGTTAAGACCAAACTTCTCAACAAACGCCGTGTTTACATAGAACTCATGTGCAGATCGATGCCATACACCGATTGGACGTGTTTTCGAGATCTTATCAAGATCAGCGCGCGTTAATTCACCATGGAAGAAGTTGTTGTAACCCCACGTCCACAACACTTCATTTGGATCCTTCATCTCTTTTTCAACAGCAGTCAGCGCGGCCAGATACTCTTCATGTCCATTCACCGCAGGCCATGTACGACTTGGTAGCTGCCATTCTTCAGGGGCAATGACTGGCATGCTCAACGTAAGAGCGCCAAGAAACGGATGCAAATGTTGCTCAATAAAGCCAGGCATGATCACCTTGTCTTCTAAATCGATTTTATCCGCATTTGGGAACTGCTTCAGCGCCTGCGCTTCTTGTCCAACAAAGACAATCTTACCGTCATCGTCCGCTACAACCGCCTCTACACGAGGTTGGTCTTCGTCCATTGTGATGATGGTATCAGCCAGATAGATCGTTTCACCACTTTCCGCAGGCGCAGTTGCTTGAGCTTGCTCTTCTACCTGAGCCTCAGGTTTTGGCTCTTGTTGTGGTTGTTTCGCTTCTTCCGCAGGACTACATCCTGCCACAGTTCCAATTAAGCCTAAGATGGCACCTGCTAGTAACGTTCGTTTAAATGGTTTCATGTACTTACCTTATATCGCCAGTTTAATACTGCTGTAGTTATGGAATCCCGTTCCCAAAAGAAAGGGGCATGGTGTATAAAGTAAAGACCGCTTTTGTCAGCATTGAGCTGATTTCCCTCACAGTCTTGAGAATGAAACAGGAATTAATTCAGAACGTTACCTATCACCGTGGTGACCAAGCGGTGATCAGAACCATTTGGTTGACTTGTCGATAGGCGAGTACAGATTTGTCTGTCCGTTTTTTCTGATTTAAGCCAAAGGTGATCAATCCCAATCATGGCAAAGGATGGGACTGATACTCCTTTTATCGACGTTGGCCAACTGGCGACCGGTCGGGATTGGAAACGAGAGAACAGCTTGCTAAACCTTGGGCTTGTGGCTGAAAGGTTGAAGTCCCCAATCACAATCATTTCCGGTGTTGGGTACAAGTCAGTAAGGGTTTCTATGGTTCGAATCAGTGCATTTCTGCGTTGCCATAACGGCTCAGTTCTTGGGGAAGGAGGATGTGCCGTCATTAAGGTTATAGGCTCATCCACTTGCCATACAGCGCGAATCACCTCTTGCCCATCTGGGGTATGGTAAATCGACACATCTTCTAGAGGGTAACGGCTGAGAATCATTTGATTAGAGGGATAACCGACACCACGCTGCCCGCCATAATAGAAAGGATAAACATCATCGAGAAGGTGAAGTTTCTGTC
Organism: Vibrio sp. WZ-1; assembly: GCF_052037695.1. Taxonomy (NCBI): domain Bacteria; kingdom Pseudomonadati; phylum Pseudomonadota; class Gammaproteobacteria; order Vibrionales; family Vibrionaceae; genus Vibrio; species Vibrio sp. WZ-1. The sequence continues at coordinate 28,752 of NZ_JBQEQR010000081.1, forward strand.
CTACTTGTGGCGAGAGTTCTTGCATCACTACCAGATCAGCAGGATGTCTAAGCAAATAGTTAATGAACTGGTTGATGTCCGGATTTTCGTAGAACAAATTGAATTGAACAATCGTCAGCGGGTGTTCACAAGCCTTGCTGATATTGATTTGGGTCGGTAACAGGAACGGAACAAAAGCACCGCTGATCGCGATTGCAGTAAGTGCCTTCGCCCAACGACGACAAGCCAAAAGCACGAGAGCGAGACAGAAACAGACGAATAAAATGAGGGCGGGAATCGAGGTTAGATTCTCCGCCCACCAGATATCATGGTATTGCCTTACCACCAGCCAAATTGAAGCGGGTAAAAACAGCACAATCCATTTAATGACTCTTAGCACACGCACTGCTCGTTTAGCGATTACATATCATAAGCTTATATGTAGTTTGCTAACTCGCCAGTGCGTCGCTGTCATTACGCAACTGATAAACTTAAATGGTATGAACCGCTTCCGTTGCTGGCTCTCCGTGCAACGCTTTTTCGCTCACTTCCACTTTAACCGCAGCGACCTTGAACTCAGGGATCTTCGCATGCGGGTCAGTCGCGGTTGTCGTTAGGCGGTTCACAGGCGACTCAACAAAGTGGAATGGAATGAACACCACACCTTTTTGAATACGCTTAGTCACAAAGGCATCAATCTCGATACTGCCGCGACGCGTAGACACCTTCAAACGCTGACCATTACTGATTCCTAGCGCTTCGGCGTCTTCCACACTCACCATAGCACGTGGACCCGCAAGGTTATCCAACCCTTTGGTTTTGCGCGTCATGGTACCCGTGTGGAACTGCTCAAGCACACGACCCGTGGTTAACACAAGCGGGAACTCTTCATCCGGCAACTCAGCTGCATAACGGAACGGAACCCCCACCATTTGCCCTTTACCACGAGTAAACTGGGTTTGGTGCATGATACGAGTACCCGCAGGGTTGTTCTTGTTGCTCGGCCATTGCACACCGTTTGGTGTGATTGCATCCCAACGAAGACCCGCGTACTGAGGCGTCACACGTGTGATTTCGTTAGTGATATCAGACACGCAATGGTAGTCCCAATCACTGCCCATCGCATTAGCGATCTCTTGGATAATCCACCAGTCTTCTTTCGCTTCGCCCGGAGCCGTTACAACCGGATTAACACGCTGAACACGACGCTCAGTATTGGTGAAGTGACCCGCTTTCTCAGCAAAAGAGCATGAAGGCAGAACCACATCCGCGTATTGCGCAGTTTCAGTTAGGAAGATGTCTTGAACCACCAAGAAATCGAGCGCTTCCAAACCTTCAATGACGTGTGCTTGGTTCGGATCACTCAACACTGGGTTTTCCCCCATGATGTAAAGACCGCGAACGTCACGATGGCAAGCCGCATCGATGATTTCTGTCAGGGTTAAGCCTTGTTCAGAAGACAGGTTTGGTGCATTCCATTCAATCGCAAACTTCTGACGCACAATTGGGTTGTAAACCTTTTGATAGCCTGGGTAGCTGTTTGGCAATGCACCCATATCACACGCGCCTTGAACGTTTGATTGACCACGCAGTGGGTTAATACCGCCACCTTCAATCCCGATGTTGCCACACAGCAATTGCAGGTTAGCGATAGAACGTACGTTGTCATGACCTGTCGTGTGCTGAGTAATACCCATCGAGTAGTACACCGCCGTACGATCTGCCGTACCGATCATGCGCGCCATTGCTTGAATATCTTCGGCTTTAACGCCTGTGACCAGTTCCACTTTATCGAGATTGTAAGCTGGCGACATCACTTCTTGCAGCAAGGTATCAAAGCCGTCGACACGCTCTTCGATGTATTCTTGATCGTACCAACCGTTCTTGATGATCTGCTGCATGACACCGTTTAGGAGCATCACATCCGTACCCGGACGGTGCGCCATGTAAAGCTCAGCATGCTCTGCCATATCGACACGTTTCGGGTCAGCCACAATCAAACGTGCTCCGTGGTGACGAATCGCCTGTTTGATGTGTGAAGCGATGATCGGGTGCGCCGATGTAGTATCTGAGCCGATAATAAAGATCACATCCGAGTGCTTAATGCTTGGAATGTCGTTGGTCATTGCACCACTACCCAGTGACGCCTCAAGACCCGTTACACTCGATGCGTGACACAAGCGCGCACAGTGATCGACGTTATTGGTGCCCAGTTCACGACGGACAAATTTTTGGAATGCGTAGTTGTCTTCGTTGGTGGTTTTCGCTGAAGAGAAACCGGCCAATGCGTTGCTGCCAAAATCTTGCTTGATGCCAGAGAACTTGCTCGCAATCAGTTGAATCGCCTCTTCCCAGCTTGCAGGCTGCAACCAACCGTCTTTGCGGATCAATGGCGTGGTAAGACGCTCTTCACTGCCAATGAAATCAAAACCAAAGCGACCTTTCACGCACAGCATGCCTTGGTTCACCGGTGAGTCTCCGCCTTTCACGTAGCGAATCGTATTGGTTGTCTCGTCCACAAACATGGTCAACTTACAACCCACACCACAGTATGTACAAATGGTGTCGACCGCTTTCAGATCTTCGATACGACCTTGCGAACGGTCACGACTATCGACCATCGCGCCCGTTGGACACACTTGAACGCACGCGCCACATTGCACGCAGTTCGAATCGCCCATCAGAGTTAAACCATTCTTATTCGAACCAAAGTGTGGACGATCGTCAGGACGTAATGCCGGACGACCTTGTTTATCGCACACAAAGTTCAGTACACCGTGCACAGCTTTGTCGCGGCACGCTTGGATGCACTGACCACAGCTAATACAGCGGTTAGCATCAAACTCAATAAACTCAGAACTGCGGTCAACTTCGTACTTATGACGCAAGTCTTTCGCACGAAGATCTAACCAATCTTGATGCGATTTGATCTGCAAGGAGAAATCAAAGCTTTGCTCAGCTTCATATTCGGTGGAGTAATCACGCAGCGCACAATCGGTATTTGCCTGACAGCCACACTCTAGACAGCGTGCAGCTTCCTTCATCGCTTCTTCGTTATCAAAGCCCAACTCCACTTCAGCGAAACTTTGCTCGCGTTGTGCTGGAGTCAGTTCAGGCATGATAGAGCGAGCAACTTTCTGGATGTTCTCGAAGTGAAGTGGATCGACTTGAGAGAGTTTCTTCTCTTTGCGCGAGTTGAACGCCACCTTTGGCATATCTGCCATATCGCCATTCAAAAATAGATCAATGGCTTTTGCCGCAATGCGACCATCACCCACGGCTTCAACGGCCGTTGCTGGACCACGGCGGAAATCACCAATACTGAAGATGTTGCCCGTGCCTGTGTGCATGGTCTTTTCATCTGCATCGGAGGTGTTCCAACGCGTTAGCGGAATCGACAAATCTTCGCCTTCGAGGAAGCTCAAATCAGGCTTTTGCGAGACTGCCGCAATCACAGTGTCGAATTCTTCGGTAAAGAACTCACCGGTTGGTTTTGGACTTCGACGACCAGATGCATCTGGCTCACCCAACGCCATGCGCTCTAGACGAATCGCATTCACGCGTCCGTTTTCATCGGCAAGGTTTTCCGCAGGATTGGTCAAGAAGTGGAATTTAACCCCTTCGTGTTCCGCTTCGACAATTTCGTAGTCTTCCGCTGGCATTTCGTCACGAGTACGACGGTAAATCAATGTGGTGTCTGCACCAGCTCGACGTGCAGTACGAGCACAGTCAATCGCCGTATTACCGCCGCCGATAACCGCAACTTTCTGACCTGTGACGTAGTTTTGCTCCGTCACATAATCTTTGAGGTAATCCACACCTAGGTAGCAGCCTTCAAGGTCGCTACCTGCGTAATGCATTTCCACCGCTTGAGAAGCACCGACCGCTAAACAAACCGCATCGTACTCTTCACTCAATTGAGAGAGCGTGAAATCCACACCCAGCTTTTGATTGGTACGAACCTGCATGCCATTGCGGCACATTAATTCAACTTCTTTATCGAGAATGTCTTTTGGTAGGCGGTATTCAGGAATGCCATAACGAAGCCAACCGCCCGCTTTTGGCATGGATTCAAATACAGTAACGTCATAGCCTTCATTCGACAGATAATAGCCTGCTGTCAAACCACCTGGGCCACTACCGACAACCGCAATATTCAAGCCTTTGCTTGGTTTCTTTTCAGGAACGTAGGCTTCATGCGCTGACAAATCCGCATCCGCGGCGTGACGTTTAAGCTGACGAATAGCGATAGGCTCGTCGACTAAAGAGCGGCGACATTCGCTCTCACAAAATGCCGGGCACACACGGCCAATCGATAGCGGCATAGGCAGTGTACGTTTAATCACTTCAATCGCTTTTTGATGATCGTTTTGTGCGATGTGATAAAGGTACGATTGAATATCCACGCCCGCTGGACATGCTGTTTTACATGGCGCTTCACAGTCGGCGTAATGATCGGTCATGATGCGATTCAACGCTTTTCTACGGTGCTCGCTTAATTGCTCTGATTGAGTCACCACGTTTAGACCACGGTAAACTTCTAGTTCACACGCGCGTTTCGTGCTGCCACTTTCAACTTCGACAACACACAAATCACACGGTACTTTTTCATCGCTTTTGTTCATTCCGCACAGTGATGGGATTTCGACCCCACACACTTTTGCTGCTTCTAAAAGGGTCAGCCCCTCTTCTACAATTCTATATTTTCCATCGATGACAATTTCTATCATACAACCTCCGCAGCAAAGCAAATCCACATCTGCCAAAATAAAGCCATGCATTCTATAAGGATAAACATTTGTTAGACAAGGTGGTGTGATACAAAACTTATAAACCACATTTTTTTCGTGTCATAAAAAGCATGAGCTTCTGTCATGAAGTATCACGAGTGAGAACTCAACAAACGTTTTACTCCCTCGATTGTGCGAAAAGTTGTTGGTTGAACTATTTTAAAATGAACACAAATAAAACATTGACCTTCCCCTTAGGTTAACCTTTAGAATGTCAAGGTTTTCATCATTTTCATCAAGTCGATAGGAATTAGTATGCACCTAAAATCAATGCATACAATTTGGTTAACTCTCTTTACTATGCTGGTACTCTTGGTATCGAGCGTAGCGAATAGTGAGCCTTTGATGAACATGCAAATGATGTCAAAAGGCATGATGAATCATGGTCAATCTATGATGAAAAGCGACAGTGAACACTGTGGCATGCCCGATATGATGAACATTGCCATGACTGAAGATGGTGATGTGGCCGAAAACAATATGGACTGCGGAAGTGGCTCAGGTATGGCTCATACTTGCTGCACTGCGGCATGTACGATTGTTTTTGTCCCTCTTCCTATTCCTGTAAATTACACATCGCAAATAGTTTATCGCGCAGCAATTTCCCCTGAAAAGATTTCCCCAGTCGTACACGTCAGCCAAGATTTGTATAGACCGCCTATAGTTTAAATCAGTCAAGCATTCGACCCTGCGAGTATCTCGTAGGTTGTTTTAATGCGCCAGAGCGATGGCGATAAGACTGATTTATTGTTCTAGCGATAGCCCAAATCCGTCCTCCATCGATCCGGCGAACACTGGATTTAGATTATGGAATTCAAACCATACAATCAATTAGCATCAGTATGCTCCCTAGCCTTGGTTTTTGCACCTGCTGTAGTGAATGCCACAATACCAAGCAAAGAAACCAAAGCAGCTAACCTGTCTACACCAGAGATGCGTACCTCCACGGATAAACTCGCGCAACTGATTAATGTTGCCTTGAGTAACGATGGCAACCGCAAGCAATATTCAGCGCAATCTGCAGCCATGCGTGAAACGGGTGTCGCAAGTTCAACCTTAATGGACCCGAAACTGAAAGTGGGTTTCGGTGGTTTACCTGTCGACAGCTTCAAGTTCGATGAAGATCCAATGACCAACATCTCTGTTGGGTTGATGCAGCAGTTCGAACGTGGCTCTACGCTTGATTTACAGCAGAAGAAAGCCAATCAACAAGCCAACGGCCTTGGGCTTCAAGTTCACGCTCGTGAACTTGAGGTGGCCAACAGCATGACTCAACTTTGGCTAGAGCTTGGCTATCAGCAACAAGCTGAGCAAATCTTGCGAGAAAACCGTAAGTTGATGAAGGAAATGGAAAGCTTTATTCAAACCAACTACTCGATTGGCAAGAGTGAAGCGCAAGATCTACTCAACGCGCAACTCCAAGTAAGTAAGCTGGACGAGAAACTGCAAGCCAATGCGCAAATGCAGCGACGCCTTACCTCTCAACTATCCGAATGGTTGGGTTCAGACTGGTTAGCGAACGAGCAGGCTCTGCATGCAAGTAATCAACTGAACTGGGACACACTCAATAACAAACTTGCGTCCAGTATTGATTCTACTAAGCACTACCAACAACTCAGCCAGCACCCAATGGTTAAAATGGCAGATGTGAGTATTTCTACCAATAAAACTCAGGTCGAAATTGCTGAGCAAGCCTACAACCCTCAGTTTGGTGTCGAGGTGATGTACGCTTATCGTCAAGCCAACAATATGAAGGGCGAGCCAGCGTCAGACTTGGTCAGCGCTTATCTCACCATGGACATTCCTTTGTTCACTGGTGACCGTCAAGATCGCAATCTTGCCGCTGCTCAGTACCAAGTTGGCGCTGCACAATCACAAAAAGACACCTTATTGACGCAAATGAACGCCAAAGTGAATACTTTGTTGGTTGATCGCGGCAACCTAACCCAGCGTCTAGAACGTTATCAATCCACCTTATTACCTCAAGCAAAAGCGCGCATTCATGCCGTGGAGCGAGGTTACCAAAACAACACCGCACAGTTTAACGATGTGATTTCTGCCACGACTGATGAGTTGGCATTACAGCTAGAGCAACAACGTCTGTTGACCGATCTCAACATCGCAAACAGCAATTTAGCCACCCTACTCGGCGGCTTCGACTATCAAGTAGCTTCCCCTGAAGCTCGCTCTATCTCGGCATATTAATTTGTAATTCCCCAAAGCGATTGGGGCTGCAGCGATATGCAAACAAGAGCAATCGAAAACACTGTAGCGTCAAATAAAAACGGGAAAATAAGGTATAAAAATGAAAACATTACAAGTAGCAACCATCGCACTGATTGTTGGTGGAGCTTTAGGGTTTGGTGCTAATCATTTTCTTGCGGGTTCAACTCATGACATGAGTGCAATGGGTGGCGAATCGGCTACCAGTTCCAACGACCCTCTCTACTGGGTTGCTCCAATGGATCCAAACTACAAACGCGACAAACCGGGCAAATCTCCGATGGGGATGGACTTGATCCCTGTTTACGCTGAAGACTTATCTGGTGAACAAAATAAACCAGGGACAGTTACGATTGATCCGTCAGTAGAAAATAACCTAGGTGTAAAAACCGCGAAAGTAACGCTGGAAAAATTATCTCCGCGCATTGAGACCGTCGGCTATATCGCCTTCGATGAAAGCCTATTGTGGCAAACCAACGTGCGTGTTGCCGGTTGGGTTGAGAAACTCTACATCAATGCCGTTGGTGAAAAAGTGAAGAAAGGCGATGTGCTTTTCACCCTGTATTCACCAGAGTTGGTTAAGGCACAAGAAGAATTGCTGAATGCTTACCGCACTGGTCGCAATGGTTTAGTGAAAGGTGCAACAGAGCGCTTGGTGACGCTTGGTGTAGACCGTGGTCAAATCAAATCCATCACACGCAGCGGAAAAGCCTCTCAAACCATTGAAATTAAAGCACCGGCTGACGGTGTCATTGCAAGCCTAAACGTCCGTGAAGGTGGCTACCTGTCCCCTGCACAAGCGGTGATTAGTGCTGGTCCGCTGGACAATGTTTGGGTTGATGCGGAAGTCTTCGAGCGCCAAGCACACTGGATGAAAGCTGGCTCTCAAGCCACGATGACTCTAGATGCGATTCCGGGCAATGAGTGGCAAGGCGTGGTGGATTACGTGTACCCAATCCTCGATCCGAAAACACGTACGTTGCGTGTGCGCCTTAAATTTCCTAACCAAAATGGCGCATTAAAGCCAAACATGTTTGCCAACATCGCGTTGCAGCCTGTTACTGAAGACGCGGTATTAACCATTCCTAAATCATCCGTTATTCGTTCTGGTGGCATGACTCGCGTGGTTCTGGCAGAAGGTGACGGCAAATATCGCTCAGCTCGAATTGAAGTCGGCCGTGAAGCGGGTGAACAAATCGAGGTATTACAAGGTCTTAAGCAAGACGACAAGATTGTCACCTCATCACACTTCATGCTCGATTCTGAATCAAGCCAATCTGCGGATCTGTCTCGCATCAACGGCGTAGAGCCTGCGGCAGAAACAGCGTGGGCAAAAGGTGAAATCACAGATGTGATGAAAGATCACCGCATGCTGACTATCAACCACCAACCTGTACCAGAATGGGATTGGCCGGGTATGGTAATGAACTTCACTTTTGCTGATAGCGTTGAGATGGGCGACTTGAAAAAAGGTCAAGCCATTGAATTTGAAATGCAAAAGACAGAATCTGGTCAGTACCAAATCATTGATTACAAAGCGGATAACAGCATCATTGCAACAGAAGTCTGGTTAACAGGTGACATCACTATGCTAATGGCAGATTTTGGCATGATCACTTTAAATCACCTGCCAGTTGCTGAATGGAGCTGGGAGGCAGGCGAGATGAACTTCTCGGTCGGTGACGAAGTGGATTTATCTGGCTTTGAAGAAGGACAAAAAGTTCGCTTTCTAGTTGAAAAACAAGGATCTGACTACGTTCTTAAACAGCTAGAGGCAGTTGAGGGATAATTATGATCAGTGCAATTATTCGTTGGTCACTCAACAACCGCTTTTTAGTGTTGATCGCGACCTTAGCCCTTGTATTAGGCGGACTTTACAGTGTAAAGAATACGCCTGTTGATGCGATTCCGGATCTTTCTGATGTTCAAGTGATCATCAAGACGAGCTACCCAGGTCAAGCCCCTCAGGTCGTCGAGGATCAAGTTACTTACCCACTCACAACCGCAATGCTTGCCGTTCCGGGAGCAGAAACAGTTCGTGGTTACTCTTTCTTTGGCGATTCGTATGTTTATATCATTTTCAACGATGATACCGACATGTACTGGGCACGTTCACGCGTGTTGGAGTACCTAAGCCAAGTAGCACCAAAGCTTCCACCTAGCGCCAAACCGACCTTAGGCCCTGATGCAACGGGTGTGGGCTGGGTTTACAGCTACGTTCTCCAAGATAAAACTGGTAAGCACGATTTAGCTGAGCTTCGTAGTCTACAAGACTGGTTCTTGAAGTACGAACTGCAGACGGTTGAAGGCGTATCTGAAGTCGCGACCGTGGGCGGTATGGTGAAGCAGTATCAAGTGCAGATTGATCCTGCCAAGCTGCGTGCGTACAACCTCACGCTTCAGCAAGTTAACATGGCGATCCAAAACGGCAACCAAGAAACCGGTGCGTCCGTTATTGAAGTGGCCGAAGCTGAGCATATGGTTCGTACCACAGGTTACCTAACCAGCATTGAAGACACCAAATCACTGCCTCTGAAAGTGACTGAAAAAGGCACTCCGCTACTACTAGGCGACATCGCAGACATTAACCTTGGTCCACAAATGCGTCGTGGTATCTCAGAGTTGAATGGCGAAGGTGAAGCCGTCGGTGGTGTTATCGTGATGCGCTTTGGTGAGAACGCAAGTGAAGTCATTGAAAAAGTGAAAGATAAGCTTTCTGAGCTACAACGAGGTCTGCCAGAAGGTGTTGAAATCGTTGCGACTTACGACCGTTCGACTCTGATTGACGCAGCGGTAGAAAACCTATGGAAGAAGCTTGCAGAAGAGTTCATCGTCGTCGCAATTGTGTGTGCGTTGTTCCTATTCCATATTCGCTCTTCATTGGTTATCGCTCTGAGCTTACCTGTCGGTATTCTTACTGCGTTTATCGTGATGCATTGGCAAGGCATTAATGCCAACATTATGTCCCTTGGTGGTATCGCGATTGCCATTGGCGCCATGGTGGATGGTGCAATCGTTATGATCGAAAACGTTCACAAGCACATTGAACGAACGCCACTGACCGATAAAAACCGATGGCAAGTCATCAGTAAGGCGGCCGAAGAAGTCGGCGCTCCGCTGTTCTTCTCATTGCTGATCATTACTCTAAGCTTCGTGCCTGTGTTCGCCTTGGAAGGTCAAGAAGGCAAGATGTTCTCGCCGCTTGCGTTTACTAAAACTTACGCCATGGCTGCGGCCGCTGGTTTGGCTATCACGCTTGTTCCTGTACTTATGGGCTACTTCATTCGTGGTAAAGTACTACCTGAGCACAAGAACCCAATCAACCGTGGCTTGGTCGCGTTGTACCGCCCGCTGTTGAACACCAGCTTAAAATACCCTAAGACCATGATCGTTATCGCCTTAGGTCTTATGGCATCGGCATACTACCCAACCAGCAAGCTAGGCAGCGAGTTCATCCCACCGCTGGATGAAGGCGACTTGATGTACATGCCAACAACCTATCCGGGTATCTCGATCGGTAAGGCGCGTGAGCTGCTACAGCAAACCAATAAGCTGATCAAAACCGTCCCAGAAGTACAGACGGTATGGGGCAAAATTGGTCGTGCAGAAACCGCGACCGACCCTGCACCTCTAACTATGATTGAAACCGTGATTCAGTTGAAGCCCCGCGATCAATGGCGTGAAGGGGTAACGACAGAATCACTACGCAAGGAGTTCGATGATCTGGTTCAGTTCCCTGGATTGACTAACGCTTGGGTAATGCCAATCAAAACGCGTATCGATATGCTAGCAACGGGCATCAAAACCCCAATCGGCATTAAGATCGCGGGTCCTGATCTGAAAGTGATTGAGAAGATCGGTTCTCAGTTGGAACCAATTCTTAATGGCGTTCAGGGTACAGCATCGGTTTACGCAGAGCGTGTGGCAGGTGGTCGCTATGTCACAATCGACATTAAGCGTCGTGCGGCGGCTCGTTACGGCTTGAGCATTAAAGACGTTCAGCAAGTTGTCTCCACCGCAGTGGGTGGCATGAATGTGGGTGAAACCATCGAAGGCTTGGAACGTTACCCGATCAACGTTCGTTACCCACAAGACTACCGTGACTCGGTGGTAAAACTGCAAAACCTACCGTTAGTGACTCCAAATGGCGCTCGTATCGCACTGGCTGACGTAGCAGACATTCGTTACGAAGACGGTCCTCCAATGATTAAGACAGAAAACGCTCGCCCGAACGGCTGGGTATTTGTCGATATCGATGGTCGTGACCTTGGCTCTTACGTCGTAGAAGCGCAACAGGTTGTTACTGATCAATTGGAACTTCCTGCGGGTTACTCGCTGGCTTGGTCTGGTCAATACGAATACATGGAGCGTGCAAAAGACCGCTTGAGCGTAGTGGTACCAATCACCATCGCCATCATTATGCTGCTGCTTTACTTCAGCTTCCGTCGCGTTGGCGAAGTGATGATCATCATGCTTACCCTGCCGCTCGCGATGGTCGGTGGTTTGTGGCTGATGCATATCCTCAACTACAACTTCTCGATTGCCGTAGGGGTCGGCTTTATTGCCCTAGCCGGTGTCGCGGTTGAAATTGGGGTCATCATGCTCGTGTATCTCAACCAAGCTTGGCACTACAAGAAGCTAGATGCGGAAGAGAGCCAACAGAAGCTTGAGGCGAAAGACCTAACCGATGCCATTCGTGAAGGTGCAGGCCTGCGTGTTCGCCCAGTAATGATGACGGTACTGACGGTCATTATTGGCCTAATCCCAATCATGTACGGCGAAGGGACCGGATCGGAAGTAATGCAACGTATCGCCGCGCCAATGATTGGAGGTATGGCATCAGCACTGCTACTGACGCTATTAGTACTGCCAGCCATCTTCAAGCTGTGGAAACAACGTGAGTTGCGCCAAAGCAATGCGACTAATCACCAAGCTAGCACACAAGCTAGTGATGTAAACAACAACGCTTAAACCCTACCTTCCCCTCAAACCCTCGATTTTGAGGGGAAGCAACCAAATTATTAATGAATTAAAACAAGGACTTAAAAGATGAAAAAGACACTAATCACTCTGGCTCTAGCTCTTACAACAACGACCGCTTTTGCACAAATGGATCATTCAAACATGGACCACGGCAATATGGATCATAGCAATATGAAGCATGAAAACATGGACCACGGCGACATGAAGATGGACCACAGTAAAATGGACCACTCTAACATGATGGGTATGCCGGGTATGTCTGCGGTAGGTATGCCAGCAAAAGGCGCAAAACCAGACAAAGTCGTACACGTTATCTTGGGTGACGACATGACAATCAAGTTCAAGAAAGACGTTAAGATTGAGCCAAATGACGTCGTACAGTTTGTGGTAATGAACACAGGTAAAATCAATCATGAATTCACTATCGGCTCTGCGAAAGAACAGCTAGAACACCGCGAAATGATGAAGAACATGAGCGGCGACCACATGCACGATTCAGGCAACGCAGTCACGGTGGAGCCGGGTAAAGCCAAGCAATTACTGTGGCACTTCCACGGAGACAACAAGGTCGAGTTCGCTTGTAACATTCCAGGACACGCAGAAGCGGGAATGGTTAAAAAGATTGAACTGTAAATAAATATCTAAATAGACAAAGGAGCTGACAGTTCAGCTCCTTTTTTCTATTTGACTCAATAACAGTGAGGGGGAAACTCAGAAGTTATAAGCCGCCATCACGCGAATTGCGGTTTCCTCTTCTTCTGAAAAGCTCAGATCTTCATCTATTTTGTACCCCTCAACAATTAATCCGACCTTGGCAATATCGACTTTAATACCTACTGTTGGCGTAAAGCTGTTCTGGTTGAATGAGTCCACATATTCACCTGTCTCTTCCTCGAAATACTCAATCTCGACATTGTTGTAGTTCAAGCCAATACGAGGGGTGATCGCAAAAGCACTACTCAACCGAACTTCATACCCCAAAGCGGTGTGTAGCCCCCACACTTGCTTCTCAGCCCAATGAGTTCCAACATGTTCTTCCTCTCCACTATCAAAAGGCACATTAAAACCAATCGACCAATTTAAGTTTGGTAACACTTCTGCTCCAATCTCGATGCTTAAAACCTCATGGTCGTCCATAAATGTCACTCCCCCCGCCACAAAGGGGTCGCTCTCTTCTGCAAATACAGGATCACTACTTAAGAGCACCAAAATGAATAAGCCAAACACTTCTTTAAGCATGACACCTCCGGGTAGTGAATACATTAATTTATCACTATCAGATTACGTGGATTCCATGCGCATTTTTGAAGGTTAAGAAGCTCAAATTTGAACCTTTGAACGCCACACAATGTCGTACCTAACGACAAAAATTTATAATCTAAGGCACGTTGTGAAACACTCGATAGACCTAAATCTTTACCGCTTTTTAAACTTGATCTTCGAACAGAAGTCGTTACCTAAGGTGTGCCACACACTCAACATCAGCCGTGCAACATTTAACCGACAGCTAGCAGATTGTCGGGAGCAGTTTGGTAATGAGTTATTTATCGCAACCAAAGGGCTTTATCATCCCACGCTATTTTGTAGTCAGTTAATGCATATTATTGACGAACCACTAGAACAGCTCGAATCGGCCCAGACTCAAGTCAATGTTCTAGAATCAGCAACTCAGCCAAAAGAGTTTCGCTTTTTTATGCCAAATCCACTCAGCGCTATCCTCACTACTCCATTACTTGAACTTCTCAATCAACGCGGCAATATCGCAGATTTCTCGATGGTTGATTGGAACCTAGAAGGCATCGAATTCCCTAAAGCGGGGTCACTTGCTGTTGGCATTTCTGGCTATCCATCAGTAATGAATGAACGCGTGGTAGAACGAAAGATAGGCGAGCTGGGGTTATTCCTCTACACCTCGACAAACAACGCCTTGTCGCAGCGGGAAATCATTGACATACAACAGCTGCAAGGAGAAAAGCTAGTGAGAGTATCCATGGGAGGACTAGACGATACGCCCTACTATAACAGAATAAAACGTCAACTTGGCTTCACACTATCAAGACGCTTAACCGTACCGTCAGTTCATGCTGCGCTAGATTGGCTGACGAAGACTGACTATGTGCTAATTTGCTTGTCGCTACCTGATTCAGCCTTACCGAAAAACATAAAAAAAATCCCGCTGATACAAAACAACGTGCAAATGTCCTTCGATATCGGTCTGCAGTTTCATCGGGGTTATTACCAGCACCCAACGATGATGAAGTTAGAAAAGCATTTATCAGAGATTTTGACGGGGTTGTAACCATAATCGCGGTCACAGTCTGGCTCAGAGAAACAAAAGGCCGCCCGTAAAAGGCGGCAAAACAAGCAGAATTATAAAGCAGTGAAATAAGGGGAATGTCAGACGTTAGAAGTTGAAGCTCAGCGTTGCTCTCACTACGTCTTCTTCGAACTTTTTATTGGTCATAGGGTTAATTGCCGAATCATTGATCTTCCCGTAGTCTACCGTTAGGCCAACCATACGCCAGTTAACTGTACCGCCTATTGAGGCATAAATATTATCGATGTTCATGCTCTCGCTAGAGTGCTCGCCGCTCTTGATGTCTACATCAGCGTTGAAGTAGTTCAGGCCGATCTTTGGAATAATATCGAATTCAGCGATTTCGAAACAGTAACCAACATTCGCATACATCCCCCATGCGTCTTGGTCATTGCTTTCTGACATATCGACGGCATTGTCACCAAAAAAGACGCCACCGCCAGTCACAATGTTGTTGCCTAGGTCACGGCTGTAGCCTAGAGCGAACATTTCGTTGCCACCAACAAATGTTGCACCTGCCTCAATCGAATTATTGCGCCCTTCAGCCAGTACTTGACCAGAAGCTGCTAGAGTTGCCAATGTCGTTAGCGCTAGAATGCGTTTTGATGTGATAATCATCTTTACTCTCTCGGTTTGGATTACCTAACTACCCTAACCATTTCTGACTATCGAAATTGAGGCTTAATAAACTCATCACTGAGCTAACCTATTCTTGACACTTAACGCATAATAAATAGCTCTTCGTGATAACTTTTATCAACATTAAATTGATGTGCAGCTAACTCTTTTTTCAGTGTTTTTGAAAACACTTCTGGCCCACAAAAATACATTTCATACTGGTTCAAATCACCACACTGTTTCGCAATACGTTCAGCATTTAAACGAGGAGAGTGCTGTGTATCTATCACACTAAACTTCACTCCTGCTTCATGCACTAGGTGCCACAGTTTATCCGTCAGCTGCTCATCAATACCTCGAACGCAGTAAAACAGGTGAATATTGCCACGACGTGGTTGTTTTTTTAGGGCATCTAATGCCGAGAAGAAAGACGCAACACCTACGCCACCAGCAATCCACACTTGTGGCTTGGAGAGATCAAACGTCAAGCGACCATATGGCCCTTCAACTCTTACACTCTCACCCACCGTCACTCGTTCATGCAAGCCAGTGGTAAAATCCCCCAACTCTTTGATCAAGAATCGTAGTTCACCATCTTCACTGCCGGATACAATAGTAAAGGGATGCGGGTCCTCATTTCCGAAACGCAAGTAAGCAAATTGCCCCGCGTTGTGACCGTGCCAAGAAACATCTGGCTTCAGCACCAGTTCCATCACTCCCGCTTGTGGGAAGTAATGAGTGGCAGTCACGGTCGCGAGATGTTGGTTACGACGGCCAACAAAGCCAAACAAACTGTAAAGAGCGGCAATTGATCCAACAATGACAAAAGCGACTGTGAGGTAGAAGACAGGCTCTCCCCAGTAAGCACGTTTTATCAATAAGACGGAATGCACTGCGACTAGCAAGTAGACGACCGACATCAAGCGATGAGAGAGTCGAAATGGCTTATACTTCACCACTCCCCATAAAGAAATCACTACCAAAATCAGCAGCAGGTAAAAACCAATTTCACCGAAGCTTTTTCCTAGATCCTTTATGCTATGAAACCACGCTTCTATGTTGGAAAAGTTGTTGATGCCCAAAGCATTGTGGTGCTTTGCTGGCTTTTCTAGTACCCCAGCCTCAACCAACCATTTAGGTACTTTATACCAAAGCCAATGCACGACACCGAGACTAGCGCCAGCGATCCCCAACCATTTATGAATTCGATAGGCTTTATCCATACCATGCAGCCAGTTTTCAACTACAGGCAAGCGCATCGCCAACACCATGGCCATCGACATCATCATCAGCGACAAAATACCTGAGTATTGGATCATGGCAGAACGCCATTCAAACACATTGGTTGAAGAGAAAAGCTGTGACTCCATTACAAACCATAATAAGGACATCACAGCGATCATTGCCCAAATAATATTGCGGACTATTTTCATGATTGGTTACTCGGTTAATTGACAACTTTACTTTAGCTATCCACATGTAAAGCAACGCCAATAAACGTAAAAGCAGGTAAAGCTTGGCATATGCAAAGATTCCTACAGAAAAAAGACGAAAATCTAACAGTGATTAGAGCATTCACTCGTTATAGTGCTCCAACTTCTCGCAAAGTGCGAACCTGATTAAATAACACTAAGAAATCGATAATGAAAAAGCTATTGCTGTTATTTGGATTACTGGCCTTTTCTAGCGCGACTTACGCTGCCCAATTAAATGAGGATCTAGCCGCCATTGAGCAACATATCGGGGGTCGCATTGGAATTTCTGTTTGGGATACAGAAACAGATGAGATTTGGGATTACCGTGGCGATGAACGCTTTCCAATGATGAGCACCTTCAAAACCCTTGCCTGTGCGACCATGCTAAAAGACATGGACAGTGAAAAACTCGATAAGAATGCAATCGCAACAGTAGAAGAGCGTAATATGGTCGTATGGTCACCAGTAATGGACCGTATGGTCGGCCAAACCACACGTATTGAGCACGCGTGTGAAGCGGCAATGCTAATGAGTGACAATACGGCTGCAAACATTGTATTGCGAAGCGTTGGCGGCCCACGAGGCGTGACCATGTTCTTGCGTTCTATCGGTGATAAAGCAACGCGTCTTGACCGTTTTGAACCAAGATTAAATGAGGCGAAGCCGGGCGACAAGCAAGACACCACAACACCTAACGCCATGGTAAACACCTTGCACACGTTATTAGAAGGTGACGCGTTGTCATACGAATCTCGCATTCAATTAAAGATCTGGATGCAAGACAATAAAGTTTCTGATTCCTTAATGCGGTCTGTGCTGCCAAAAGGGTGGTCGATTGCCGATCGTTCTGGTGCTGGCGGGTTTGGATCTCGCGGTATCACTGCCATGATCTGGAAAGAAAACCACAAGCCGGTTTACATCAGCATCTACATCACTGAGACCGATTTATCGCTGCAGGCCCGCGACCAAGTCATAGCTCAAATCAGCCAATTAGTGTTGGACGAGTACAATACTATTTAATACTAAAATGCTAACTTCAAGATTTAAAACGGGGCTTTTTGGGCTCCGTTTTTATTGCGTGTAATTTTACCAGTAAGCAGGGCTATCCAAACCTTGCACGCAAGAGGATGTGCCTTGGATTGGGGTCAACTCACCTGTCAGTGATTGTGCCAACCAACCGTGTGGAAAACTCAAAGTATGAGGCGCTTTGAACTGCGCTTCCGTCACTTGTTGGAAACCAACGCGCGAGTAGAAATTAGGATCGCCGCAGGTAAACACCAACTTGATGCCTTGTTGCTTCAAGTGTTCAAGACCAAAGTTAATCAAAGCTTGCCCTACGCCTTTACCTTGGCACTCTGTTAGTGTTGCCATTGGAGACAATAAGTAACCCACTTCACCATTCTCAAAGCGTAGCCGTGTAAACAACACGCCTGCGATCAAGCGTTCACCTTGTTTCGCAACAAAGCCTTTCAGTTCTTGCTCTGACGTTGTAGCTAACAAATCGCCGACCAGTGCACCAATGGTTTTGCCTTCTGCTTCGCCTTCCGAGTCAGAAAACGTTCGAGTAAACAAAGCGATCATCTCGCTGCTCAAGCCGCTCTCGTATTGAGAAAATGTGTAGTTTGTTTTTTGAGTATTTTGATTTAATGATTCGTTCATTTTTCTATCAATCTTTTTGTAAGATATACATCTGATACGCTACTTCACTACCGCGATGTTTAACGATATCTAATTCAACTTGTACATCTTGTAATGCTTGCGATGTTGGCATTTCAGTTTTCAAGCTTTGCACACGTTCATCTAACGGAATGTAGTAGTTATCCCATGCCTGTTGGCTAATTGGGAACGTCTCTAACACTCGGTAGCCTGCAGCTTTCGCCTGCGCTATGCGCTTCTCGACGTTGCCCATATCTGGGTACTCTTTTTGCCAGAATGCCACCGTATCTTCGTTTGGTGTGTTTGTATTCCAAACCAAGTCACTCATCACTAAGATACCGTCGTCTCTAAGCAATGGACGCCATGCTTTGAATGCATTCTCCACGCCCATGATGTACGCACTGCCTTCTGCCCAAATCAATTTGGTCGAGCCTTCTGCAAACGGCAGTTCAGTCATGCTGGCACACACCGTGGTGATATTGTCACTTAAGCCAAGAGCTTGAGCTTTGCCTTGCAAACGCTTCAAAGACGGCTCGTCGTTATCGACCGCGGTAACATGTGCGTGTTTTGCCAAAGTACGAGTCGCAATGCCCTGCCCGCAGCCGATTTCCAGTATTTCATCAGGTTGAGTTGGTATTAGGCTCAGTGCTTTCAATGTATCTTGCTCTGAACCTGGCCCCCAAAACTCCAAGGCTTCATATACGCGGAAGAAGTCCGCCATGTAGTCGTCGTGAGTATTCATATCTTTTGATAACCAACGTAAGTGAAGGGCTTCTTTCTCGCTAAAACCTTGCGTCATCAACCATTTCAAGTGCGCATCCGGCGCGACTTCATCCAACGATTCATGCCAATCGGTTAACGGTGTTTCGCCAAGCAGTGCCGCCAACAGCTGGCGCGATTTCTGCTTTTGCTCAATCTCTTCATCGAGCTGCTTAAGCCTTTCCAACATCAACTGGCGATCTACTTTGGCTTCCAAACAGGCTTTACACTCCTTGAGCGTCAGTCCGCCACTCTGCAATTGCTGAATCAAACGCAAGCGTTGTAGATCCGCATCACTATAAGCGCGGTAGCCATTGCTTAACCGCTGTCCTTTGATGAGCTCAATCTTCTCGTAATAGAGCAATGTAGTGCGAGACAAACCCAGCATCTCTGCCAGTTCCGATATCCGATACATGTAATTTTCCTCAGCGCTGATGAAAGCATCTTAAACTGTAGAGTTATAGACAGGTCAACATGAATTGTAGAAAAAGATTCAAAAAGCAAAACGCCCACAATACATTCGCATTGCGGGCGTTTTTATTCTGTTCGTGATTTGGGGTTATTTCACTAGCCCTTGCTCAACCAACTTCGGGAAAACATCATTGCGGAAAATCGTGCTGATCGCGATGTCATCCACGTTTGAAGAATCTACCCATCGGCACTCTTCAATTTCGTTGCTGGCATTTGCCTAACTAGAATAAGCATGAAGGAAGAATAAACTCATAGCCAAAGTTATGCCATCTTTGATGACTACCACATTTCTGACTTAAGTGCATTCATATAAAACTTGTCATTTTTCGAATCCTAGCGTAGCTATGTGTGAGGGTATGTAAGAATTATTAAGGCTAGGAAAGCTAAGATATATCGTAAGAATGGTCGTACAGCTGCTTTGAGAGAATAGAATTGGTATAGATTTTAGAGGGATGAATTAGGAACTATTCCAGAAAATAGGCACAAAAAAAGGCAGCTCGTGAGCTACCTTTTTTGCAAGTCAGCAAATTAAATTATGCTTTCTTAACATCTTTAGCTGGGTAAGTTAGAGTTGCTTCACCAGCTTTAACGCGCACGTAAAAACCGCCGCTGCTTAGACCTGTAACAATCATTTCACCTAGATCGATACCTTTAGTAGCTACTACTACGTCACCGATTGAAAACATATTTAATACCTTGTTTATGTAGATTATGACCTTAAGTCGTTGGCCGTATTTAATCTGAAATTACACCCTTAACCTAATCAGGTTTTTTGTCGTTATGATTAACGTTTATTATCGCCATACCCCTTGTTTTTACAGGCTTTGTCAGGGGTTGATAGAGATCGCTTTTACGCATTAACACTCAAATAAGTAAAGGGGTGAATTCCCTCTAATGAGCTAAGATGACGCAATCATAATTACCTTTGTATGCTTTTTTCTATCTGGAGAAAGACAATGAAAAATGGTCTCACTATTCGTGCTTTAGAACGTTCGGACCTGCGATTTATTCACGATCTTAATAATAACCGTAATATCATGACGTATTGGTTTGAAGAGCCATATGAATCGCATGACGAATTAGAAGAGCTGTATCGAAAGCACATTCATGACGACGCAGAACGCCGTTTTGTAGTGGAAGATGAACATGGTGTATTAATTGGTCTGGTAGAGTTGATTGAGATTAACTACATTCACCGTAGTGCTGAATTCCAAATAATTATCGCACCAGATCATCAAGGGCGAGGCTACGCCGAAGAAGTGATCAATCGCGCTCTGGATTATTCATTCTCAATTCTTAACCTTCACAAAATCTACTTGCTCGTTGCCTTAGACAATGAAAAAGCGATTCACCTTTACCAGAAATGCGGTTTTATTGAAGAGGGGCATTTAGTACAAGAGTTCTTTATCAACGGCAGTTACCGCGATGTGAAGCGCATGTATATCCTGCAAGACCAATACCGTACCAATTTTGAAATCAAATAATCCGTCAACGCAGCCAATTGGCTGCGTTTTACATCTATACCCAAGTAACCTCGAGATGCTAGGTTCAGCGAGAATGACTTGGTTTGTAGACGCGGCGGCGATTTAAAGGTCTAGTGGTTCTAAATCAAGAATCGGCAACAAAGTATACAAGCCAAGGCAACTCGCCCTTTGGGAGCGTTTCATTGCCCCGATTACTGCGTCAAACAACTTGGAAAGAGCTGGCTATTACGCTGCGTTGTTTTCCTTGAACTCGGGACAATGACAACGCTCTGAATCCTGCATCTTGAAGTCACTTGGGTATAATCAAACAATGTCTCGATTGAACTAATGCCGGATTATTGGTTTTTCCAGCTGTAGCCAATACTCAGGAAGTACAGCGCTGGGTCGTCAAAGCTTGCAACGGGAATACCCGCCATTTTTACTTCAGACGATTCAATCAACGTCGCTTCAAATGCAACAGAGACCGAACTTGCTTCATCAATCTTGTAGTCAATACCTGTACCTAAACGGTAAGCATTACCTGAAGGAATGGTTAAATCACCATTGGATTGATCTGCAAACATACTAGAGTCAAACGCAACACCAGCGTTCCACGTCACCTTGCTGTTGACCTTATATTGCGTACCAACCGCAATTTGGTAAGTGTCTTGCGTCTCAACATCCATCAGTGTTTGGTAAGCACTCCAATCTTGCCAGTTCACGTTACCCATGATCGCAAGCTTTTCGTCGATTTCATGGTAAGCACTGAACACCAGTTGTTGAGGGGCTACCGCACTGGCCGCGAAGCCTTTATCTTCGAACTCAAATTCGGTTTCATTCGAGTAAGACAAGCCTAAGCGTGTGCCTGAGTTCAACTCGTAAAGCACACCCACACGACCATTAACTTGAGTATCCGTATCTTCAATACCACCAGCCAACGAAGTACCATCAATCTTCACATCCATATCAAGAATACCGTAATGAATGCCTAACGCAGCACCCACAGACCATTGATCGTTAATACGGTAAGAAGCAGAGGGCTGAACGGTCAAGGCTTGAGTGATGGCATTTGGAATATCGATACGGCCGAAGAGCTTGTCATATTCCAGACCTAAGCCATAGTTACCATACATACCGATACCAAGTGTCCACTTATCGTTCACTTGCTGGCTGTAGAATGCAGAACCAAGCGGTACGTAACCAATGATGTTACCCGCGTCACTACCACCAACGGTGTCCAACGTTGTATCCCCATACAAGCTGATTAGATGGCCAGAGAATGACTGTCCGGCGACATTCGACAAGCCAGCAGGGTTTGCCGCCATTACCGAAGCATCTTGTGCTCGTGCAGCCATACCCGCAGATGCCAAGCCGATGTCTGTGGTAGAAGTCTCATACAAGTACAGACCTCCCGCTTGTGCTGCTGTACATGAGAGAAGGGATCCCACAGCAACGATTTTGGTAAGATTTTTCATGTTATTTTTATTCCACTTTAGCTAACTTGATGCGTCTTCCCCCTCCCTTAAACAACAGGCAAGCAAAACAAACTTTGGGTGAATTAAGGTAAGAATATTCGACGCTTCATAAAAACTAAGGGAAAGGATAATAGGAAGTTCTATCACCTATGGTTATATGCATTATAACCTTGTGTTTAACTAGCTGAGATAAAACAAAAAACGCAGCCCGAAGACTGCGTTGTGATTCATTGAAAAATGAACTTAAGCCCAAGCTTAAAGCTAACCTCTCGCTTACAGCTTTTCGACGCCCATATTAAACAAGGTAAAGCTGTACACATCAGCCGTTTTCTCGATAACCTTACTCGTTGGTGTGCCTGCACCGTGCCCAGCATTGGTTTCAATACGAATCAAGGTTGGGTTCGTACCTGCTTGTTTAGACTGTAGCTGCGCCGCAAACTTATACGAGTGCGCAGGGACAACACGGTCATCGTGATCACCCGTTGTTACCATAGTCGCTGGGTACTTCACGCCTGATTTTACGTTGTGTACTGGCGAGTAACCTTTGAGGTAATCGAACATCTCTTTACTTTGTTCTGCGGTACCGTAGTCATAAGCCCAACCAGCCCCTGCCGTAAAGGTGTGGTAGCGAAGCATGTCCAATACACCCACCGCAGGCAGTGCCACTTTGAAAAGTTCTGGACGCTGCGTCATTACCGCACCAACGAGCAAACCGCCGTTAGATCCACCGTTGATCGCGAGCTTATCTGACGAGGTGTAGTCTTTATCGATAAGGAACTCAGCTCCGGCAATAAAGTCATCAAACGAGTTCTGCTTCTCTAACTTAGTGCCAGCATTGTGCCACTCTTTACCGTACTCACCACCACCACGGATGTTTGCGACAGCGTAGATACCCCCCATTTCCAACCATGCCGCTCGGCTTGGACTGAAGTAAGGCGTTAGGCTGATATTGAAACCACCATAACCATACAAGATCGTTGGCGCACTGCCATCCATCGGCGTGCCTTTCTTGTATGTGATAATCATCGGAATCTTGGTGCCATCTTTCGACTTGTAGAACACCTGACGGGATTCAAATTGTGCTAGATCAAATGGTGCGTTCGATTTGTGGTAAACCTCGCTGTCACCACCTTTGATGTCTAGGCGATAGGTCGTGCTTGGCGTCTTGTAGTTGGTGAAAGAGTAGTAGACTTCAGCGTCTTCTTTCTTACCCCAAAAGCCGTAAGCACTGCCGATGTCTGGCAGCTTGATTTCACGAATGAACTTCCCTTCCATGTCATACTGCTTAACCATCGAAAGTGCATCAACAATATAGCTTGCAAACAAGTAACCACCAGCGGTTGATGGGCTAAGCACGTTGTCAGTTTCAGGGATCAAATCTTTCCAATTCTTCGGCTCAGGGTTGCTCGCATCCACCGTCACCACTCGTTTATTTGGAGCATCTAAGTTGGTGACCAAATACAACTTGGTGTCTTTGCTATCAATCACCCAAGTATCAGAATTGGTGTCATCCAAAATGGTTTGCAGCGGACTGTCTGGCTTGGTCAAATCTTTGAAGAACAACTTATTACCAGACGTTGACGTACTTGCTGAGATAAATAGGTAACGTTGGTCATCCGAAGTGTAACCGCGAACGTATCGGTGCTTCTCAGCCTCTGTTCCGCCGAAGATAAGCTTGTCTTCACTCTGCTTAGTGCCTAGCTCGTGGTAGTAAAGCTTGTGTTGGTCGGTTTTTGCTGAAAGCTCGCTGCCTTCTGGCTTGTCGTAACTTGAGTAGTAGAAACCTTGGTTCCCCAGCCAATTTACACCGCTGAACTTAATATCCACCAGCGTCTCACCGACAGTTTTTTTGGTTTCTGCATCAAGCACAATCACTTTGCGCCAGTCGCTACCGCCTTCTGAAATGCTGTAAGCGACTAAAGAACCATCTTTGGTGAAACTCACGTTCGCCAGTGAAGTCGTGCCATCTTCGCTAAAAGTATTTGGATCAAGGAAAACTTCTGGCTTGCCGTCATCAAGTTGGCGGTAAAGCACATCTTGGTTTTGCAAACCGTCGTTTTTGTAGAAGTAGGTGTATTTGCCTTCTTTGAATGGTCGCCCTAACTTCTCGTAATCCATTAACTGAGTTAAGCGCTCTTCAATCTGGTGACGATAGGGAATTTGCGCTAGGTAATCGAACGTTACTTGGTTTTGCGCTTTAACCCAATCCGCGGTTTCTTCACTGCGATCGTCCTCTAGCCAGCGATATGGGTCACTGACTTTAGTACCAAAATACTTATCCACCACATCAACTTTCTTAGTTGTTGGGTACTTCACCGCCATTTTTTGTACGTGTTCCACTAACTTCTGCGTTGAGTCTTCCGCATGAACCACTGGTAATGCGCCTGTCATCGTAAACGCCATGACCAGCGCTAAGGTTTTCTTTTTCATAGACTTCCTTTTCTGTTTGTGTAATGCATCAATCATCTTACCCATATCAGAGTAATGAATCTAATTGCGTTAAAAAAGGTGTGAAACTAAGAAGGCAAAGCAAATCGCATTGCCCTCTTAGTAAGAAACAAACCTCAGTTTATAGACTAACTTGCATTAACTCAGTTCAATGCTTCGAGACACGCCTGATTCCGCGGCAAAATCTTGGTCATGACTGATAAGGATAAAACCACCTCGGTAAGCATTTAATGCCTGAGCGAGCATGATTTTCGAATCCAAATCGAGGTGATTATCCGGCTCATCCAATAGCAACAAAGGCTGAGTTGGTTGATGACTGACAATCAGCATCGCAAGCTTCATTTTCTCGCCACCGCTCAATACATTGCCTAAGCGAAATACACTGTCTCGACGAAAGCCAATGCCTGCCAACAGCGTCCTGGCATCGCCCTCTTTCATTCCCTCACAATGTTGCATTAGGTTTTCCAACATGGATAGTTCAGGACGAATCGCACCAAAGTGCTGGTCGAGATAATAAAGTGGCGTATTGATTTGTAGCTCGCCACTTTGCAGTGAGAACTCGCCCAAGAGAGTTTTCAGTAAGGTCGATTTACCGCATCCGTTTTTACCCAACAAATGCAATTTATCATCCGCATGAACTTGCGCAGTGATGGGCTGGGCCGCCCCAAATGGCAACATGGCTTCTAAGAGCGACACAGCTTTTCGCGAGCGACTTTGACTATCGGCTAAATACAGTTTTTGCCCTTTAATGTGCTCTTTACGCGCTCGCAAGCTTTGCGCTTTCTCTTGCAGATGCGCTTGGCGAAGTTGCTCGTTTTTATTACGACTGGCGGCTCTGGCTGTGGCTTTGTCTTTCATACCATCCAGTAAGATTTTCGGCTGGCTGCCATCCTTTCTCAGCTTGTTACCTTGAGCCGCCCTTTGTTCTGCTTTCTCTCGATTGCGCTGAGCTTGCTCCTCCAATTGCTTTTTTTGTTTATCGACACTGGCTAATTGGCGTTCCACCGCTTGCAGTTCTGTTCGCTTTTGCTCGGCATACACATTGTAATTACCGCCAAACACTTGCAAACCTAAACCGGATAGTTCCCAAATTTCTTCCATCTCGCGCAGCAATTCTCGGTCGTGACTGATGAGCAAAATCGATCCTGAGAAACTGCGCATCGAATCAATCAACCACTGCTTGGCATGTTTATCGAGGTGGTTCGACGGCTCATCAAGGATTAGCAATTCCACTTCGCTTTCGAACAATTGCCACAGTTGCAAACGCGCTAACTGTCCGCCACTCAATTGCGAGCAAGGAAAGTCTGGCTGTGGCGGTAGGCCCATGGTTTCTAAATGCTTAGTAAGTTGAATCGGCAAATCCCATTGTTCACCAACCACCTCAAACAAATGCTCAGAGCAATCGCCCATTTCGATCTGCTTGATAGCACTCAGTACTTTGTCCTTTGCTAAAAACTGGGCAATCGAAAGATCGCCACCTAACAAGTGCGATGCTTGCTGACGATATACCGCAAATGACGTTGGTAAGGTGACCGTACCGCTCGTCGGGGCTTGCTCACCGATAAGTATCGATGCAAACACCGATTTTCCAACACCGTTGCGCCCGACTAAACCAACGCGACGTTTGGTCATAGTGCATGAGAGTTGTTGGAACAGTGTTTCGCCGTTACCAAATTGATGACTGATATTGTAAGCCTGTAAAACTGGCATAATTTGCCTCCTGTATAACAGGGACAACAGCCGTAGCTTGAGATAAATCTAGAGATGAGATCGATGCAAATACACGCGCCCATAGAAGCGCTTCAAACAGAAAAATGGTAACTGCAAAGAAATATCGGAAAGTGAGCTACGCCTACTAACCCTGTAAATCCAAAAAATAAAATGAGAGTTGGATGACAGGTTTAGTTGTCCATGTTGGCGTAATCTCCTAAAGAAGTGATGGGCAAAGTCTAAAAGACTTACTGTATAAAAAGCAAGCAACCTTTATCGAAAACGAGATTTCGATAGACAAGTCAGAGCATCAGAAACACACGGTTTTTCATTGCTGCTCTTGTTTTATTTTTTCTAAGTAATTGTCTCCATGATAATTTGCCAAAACTTTGAACAATTTCGGGATCTTATCAACACATTTTTTACCCAAGGCGTACTATGCTAAAGATAACGTATTCCACAAAAGGGCGTGGTTATGAAATACAAACATATCCTAGTGGCACTAGAACTGTCTGATGAGAGTACTGTGTTGATTGACCGAGCAGTTTCCATGGCAAGCTATCTTGATTCAGAGATTTCTTTTATCCACATTGATGGCACTCACGGTGAGATCTATCGAGACCTTGTCGATATTGTCGCAGATCCTGAACAGCGGCCTCTAAACGAACATTCTATGGAATGCTTGAGAACGTTTAGTGATTATATGGACCATCCTCTGAAACACTTCTTTGTTGGAACGGGTGATCTCGCAGATAAATTGGAAGTCACAATCAAAGAGCAAGAGGTCGACCTACTTATATGCGGCCATCACCAAGACTTCTGGAGTAAAATTATTTCTTACTCAAGACACCTGATTAATAAATCGCCTGTCGATATTTTAGTGGTCCCAATCAGCGACTAGACTAAACGGATAATAAGTAACCGCCTAATTACAGGCGGTTTTTTATATTTGCGACCGCGCACAGACCGCACTCTCCACCATTGACGATGAGGACTTCAGAAACAACCATAGATTAGAACCCAACCAATGTGATGTATTGATCACTCATTAACCAGTTAGCACAAAATCACCACCTCTATCGAATCACATTCTCGATTCTTTTGAACAATTTATTTTGTTTGTCCCTTGCTTCGAGAGTCCATATTATCCGCAACACAAGGGATGACAGTCCTTACGCTCTTTAACAATCAAATGCTGCGATTCCTAATCTCATCTCTCGACTGCTGATGTAAAAATTTCCTTTTGATTCCCATTTTCTAATTTTTACAACTACTGAGCAGAGCATTTGACGCTGTGCTCTACATTAAAGTCTATTCATGTAGGAACTCATCGTGGATAAATATCAAGCTGCATACGCAAAACGTCTAGAAAAGCTAAAGAACAACCGCTCACCAAAAGCGATTGCTCGTATTTCAGCGTGGGATGCATTTTTTAACAAAGAATATGAGATGCAAGATCTTGAATCTCAAATGGCAGACTCTGCACGTCAACGTTACGAGCAATCTGATGTAAAAAATGAAATCAGCTTTGGTTCATTCAAACGCGCATTCTATAAAGAGTCGATCGTAATTTACGATTTGACTGATGGTGCATCAATTCAAAAAGTGTTCACTCCTCTACTTGTGCTAATGACGGCATGGGTTGTGTTTGTGTGCGTTAACCAATAATTGAGCATCCAAGCTTAATAAACGATAGAAACGTAGTTGGCAGAGTATTAATGACTTTGCCTCCAACAGTTGAGAGTTTAGGGATGAAAGGAAGAAACCTTGCGGCATTTGCCATTGTAGTGGCAGCACTAGCATTTGGTTCTGGCTTTAAAGCCTATCAAGAAGCGAATGGTGTCATTTACCCAACCTTTGAGAAGGAGTTTAATCTCTGATGTCTAAGATTACACTTCTGCTACTCGCAACAACCGTAGGGATCGGTATAACCGGCTCAGTATTTTGTGTTGGTGCTACCTACGCATTTACTCAATTACCAATTGAGCAAATTCTATCGAGTTTATAAAAAAAGTAGAGCATTTCGGTGCTCTACTTTTTTGCTATCTGGGGTTCAGTAGTTGGATGCAGAAAGCGAAAAGCTCAATCAGAACTCTTTATTCATCTTCTGTAAGCAAGCAAACAAAATTGCTTGCTGCTCTGGGTCGATATTACGCGTTAAATCTTGAACCAAATCTAAATGCAGTTGATTGTGATGGTAGTGAATCTCTTCACCAGCAGGCGTAAGTTTCACCACAATAGCACGTCGGTCTTCTGGGTGAGGACAACGCTCGATAAGTTCCGCTTTCACCAATTTTTCAATTTGCACCGTCAGCGTGCCAGTTGTAATTCCTAGCTTTTCTGCCAGCTCCTTCATACGCAGCGCACCATGCCCACCCAACACTTCAATCGTGTGGATTTGGGCCAGTGAATAACCGGTGCCTTTTACTACAGATTGCTCCCAAGAAGACATTTTGTCATAAAACTCGGTAAGCGTTTGATTCAGCTTTTCTAATTCGCGCATCACTCAGTCGTTTGAACTTCCAAAGTTAGGTGGTGAATCTTATCAAATTTACTCAATAATTGCTTAAAATCCTCTAGCGTTTTATCACTCTGATTCTTCAGTGCAATCGCCGCTGAGTAGTGATGACCACTCACTTTCCAAATATGCAAATCGACAATCTCCGCATGTGGAGAAAGCGAGTCAATAATCTCATTTCGATAAGATTCATCGATACTCTCATCCAGTAATACTGGGGCAGTTTGTCTCATCAAACCCAACGTCCATTTACCAATCACAACGGCACCTACAATACCCATCATCGCATCTAACCAGACCCAGCCGTAGAACTTACCGACTATCAACGCGACAATCGCCAGTAAAGAAGTCAACGTGTCAGCGAGAACGTGAAAATACGCAGCGGTAAGATTGTGGTCATGATGATGTTCATGCCCATGATCGTGCCCGTGGTGATCATGATGGTCATGTCCGTGATGATGGTGATCTTGAAGAAGCAACATGCTTGCAAGATTCACCACCAAACCAATCACCGCCACCATAATTGCTTCGTTAAACTGAATGCTTTCTGGATTGAATAGACGATGTAGCGATTCCACCATCATCATCAAAGCCACAATTCCTAGTGCAATTGCACTGGTAAAGCCCCCTAGTACGCTGACCTTACCGGTACCAAATGAAAAGCGATCACTATGGGCGTTTTGCTTTGCGTAGCGGTAAGCAAACAAGGTGATACAAAATGCCGCTGCGTGTGTGCCCATGTGCCAACCATCTGCCAGCAATGCCATCGATCCAAACATGGTCCCTGCGGCGATCTCCACCACCATAGTGACCACAGTCAGAATCAATACGTAGAGCGTTCGTTTTTCACCTTTCTGGTTATGAGAAACAAAATCATGTGAATGTTGCGATACAGCCATTGCGCCACTTACCTTTCAATTTTAGTTTGATTATCAAATTATTTGATTTTAATTTAGTTTGACAATCAAACAATGTCAACCTACTAACTCACTCTCATCATCAACAACAACTCTTGGCCATTGAGCACTTGGGAACAAGTAATAGATCCGTTACTCTAAATAGTTCGTACCACGAATCAGAATAAACAAAATGGATGGCTAGGATGGAACGAGTTGGCTCACGAGCGTTAATTGTAGAAGGTGGCGCGATGCGTGGGGTGTTTTCCTGCGGTATACTCGATCACTTCATGGCTGAGAGTTTTTCTCCCTTTGATAGCTTTTGGGGCGTTTCTGCTGGTGCAAGTAACCTAGCAGCTTACCTTGCCAACATGCCGGGTCGAAACCTAAAAATTTACCTCGATTACAGCCTACGGAGTGAATTCATTTCTCCAATCCAGCTCTTACGCGGTGGGGACATGATGGATTTAGATTGGATGTGGAAAATCACGTTAGAAGAACTGGGGATCGACCGAGATGTTTTAAGAGCAGACTCTCGCCCCTTCTTTCTTGGTGTTACTCGGCAAGATAACGGACAAGCAGAATACCTAACTCCTACAGTAGATATGCTTGCCGAAACTATGAAAGCCAGTAGCGCTTTACCCATTATGTATCGCAATGGCGTCGACTTAGATGGAACGAAATATGTAGATGGTGGTGTTGCAGACGCCATTCCAGTAGCTGAAGCCATCAAACGCGGTGCAACTAAGATAATGGTGCTAAGAAGTCGACCAGCCAGTTACCGTAAATCCAAGCCTAAGTTTGGAAAGCTTACCAAGCGTTTACTGAAAGATCACCCGGCTTTGATCGAGCCAATGCTCACACGTCATGTTCACTATAACCAATCTTTGGAACTGATAGAAAACCCGCCAGTTGGCGTTGAAATCATTCAAATCTGTCCACCAGAAGGCTTCAAGCTTAAACGCTTAAGCCGTTCGCCAGAACCACTACGTAACGCCTACCAACTTGGAGTTGAGTTTGGCAAATACGCCATTGACCGCTGGGAACAAAGCTAAGTTGGCAAAGTAACAAAACTCAACAACAAAAAAAGCCACACCGGCTTAGTGTGGCTGATGCAAATTCGATGGCAGTGGATATCGTCTTTGCTTGCAGTTGAACTCAATAAAGGAGTTCCAATCATTTTGTGTTTTTATCACGGCGCCTAGCCATACGGCTCGTCGACCTAATAGGTCTCAAACAATCCAGAGTTGTAATCCTGAATCGCTTGCTCAATTTCTTCGATGCTATTCATAACAAACGGGCCATAATGCACCACCGGCTCATTAATCGGTTGCCCAATGAAGAGCAGTACACCACTGATATCACTAGCATTCAGCTCGACCCATTCCGCTTGAGAAAGCAATGCTATCTCACCTTGCATGACAACGCGTTCACCCACTTTGATGCTGCCGTTGTAAACATAGGTCATCATATTGTGACCTTTTGGCGTCATAAGATTTAGTGACGCGCCTGGATGAGCTCGCCAATCGGCAACCGTCACTGGTACACCCGTTTTGCTTAGTGGGCCTTGAACGATCTCACCACCAATATTTAACTCACCGGAAACAACGCGAACCAAACCATGAGTCTCTGCACGGTGCTCGGTAATGGTTTCTGGTTGGAAATCGTAGTACTGCGCCGGAGACATCTTGTCTCGCGCCGGTTGGTTAATCCAAATTTGGAAACCATGCAGCTCACCGCCTTCCATTATCGGCATTTCGCTGTGAATCACGCCGCGTCCTGCCGCCATCCATTGTGCGCCGCCGGAACGCAACTCGCCAACATTGTTCATGTGGTCACGATGTTGAAAGTGCCCTTTTATCATGTACGTTAAGGTCTCGATACCACGATGCGGATGTGGCGGAAAACCACCAACATAGTCAGCTCGTTGGTCGGATTTAAGCTCATCCACCATCAAGAATGGTGAAAAAGCTGCATTATTAAAACCGGCCACACGTCGAATTTTCACACCATCGCCATCGGCTGTTGGATGCGATGGCAGGATCTGACGAATCTCTCTCATTGTACTCATAACCTGGTCTCCCTTTGGATATGACTTAATTGTAGAGAGCGAGAAAAAGAACATGAGTGGGCGGTTTTGTTCTACTTCATCAATTTTTTCGAACAAAATATGGAAAATAAATGTAGCTATTTTTTAAACACCCTGTATAGTGGCGGCTGGCTCTAGAAAAGAGCTGTTAATGCTACATTTAGTTTAAGTTCCCTCTCAGTAACACCCTGAACCTCTCGGTTCAGACTCCTGCGTAAAACTTCCTCTTGATTGCACATTCAATAGCTTAAAAAAAGATCCACCACAATTCGTATATTATTGTTTAATTTCAGAGGTTTTTATGTCTGCTAAAGTAACTGGTTCAGTAAAATGGTTCAACGAAACTAAAGGTTTTGGTTTCCTAACTCAAGACAACGGCGGCCAAGATGTATTCGTACACTTCAACGCTATCGTTGCTGACGGTTTCAAAACTTTGACTGAAGGTCAGAAAGTAAGCTTCAATGTAGAAGATGGTAAAAAAGGTCCTCAAGCGACTGAAGTTACTCCTCTATAAGATAGCTTTTCTTGGTGCAGCATCTCCTTGCTGCACCAAACTCTCTCCCCCTTCAAAAAATTCCTCAAACTTATACCCAAGTGACCTCAAGATGCAGGATTCAGAGCGTCGTCATTGAGTCGAGTTCAAGGAAAACAACGCAGCGTAATAGCCAACTCTTTCCAAGTTGTTTGACGCAGCCATTGCTTTAATTAAAAAAGCGGGGCAATGACACGCTCCCAAAGGGCACTCTTTACAAATAGTAAGGGCCTTGGCTTGTATACTTTGTTGCCGATTCTTGATTTAGACCCACTAGACCTTTAAATCGCCGCCGCGCCTACAAACCAAGTCATTCTCGCTGAACCTAACATCTCGAGGTTACTTGGGTATATAACCCGCAAGTATTCTTGCTCGGTTTTCTGCTGCCTAAAATAAATTGGGGGCGGATACGATATCCATCGTTGGAATACTGTATCTATCGTTAGAACACGATAGCCATCGTTGGTGTTTTACTTACTTAAAATTAGGAAAATTTATGTCTAAAAGAACAGGTCGTCAAAGACACTGGTATCAATTAATGAACAAAGAAAAGATCACTAAAAAACAGGAGAATAAATGATAGAAATTGAATTCCATTTAAAACAGCCCGACATCTCTTGGCGCGCCAATATTCATCAACTCAACAGTGATATTTTAAGGCGTCATATACTACCGAAACTCCAATCTGCTTGTTATCTCATTGATTTTAAATATTGCGATAAAACTTACTCCGGTGACATTCTGTGTGACTCAGGTTCAAAGCTAGGAAGTTTTATTATTAAATAAATCACTTTTCGTGCATTAATAAATCATGCAGAAATTTGGGAAGATATTCCTACGGAGAAAAAACATGGCAAAGAAAAGTAAGAAGCAAATTGAGCAAGACAAGAAAGAGTCCGAACAAAACGCCGCTGCGATTAAACAGAAAACGCGTCGCCGAATTGAGGACATCATGGAGCAAAGAGAATTTGATAAAATGTTCGACCTATAAATCTATTCCCTTTCTTTTCTCTACTCTTCTCAATATAAAGTATCGATGTGCAAGGTATCGCCACCCCTTCTCAGTTCACAATGAGCAACGCACAGTAAATTCGATATAACCCCCTTGTTTCTCGCATGATGCTATTCAGTTTTAGTCACTGAATAATCAAAGCTCAGCCAGGTGTGTGCTGATAAAGAAAACGTCATGCGAAGAAGCCCAGCTTTTACAAACCCTCTATTAACAAACCAAGTGCAAAGTATAAATGCTTACTCAGTACGTCTTTTAAAATCTTCTGCCGCTAATACACATTGTTCTCGTAACCATTTATGGCTCGGATCGTTGGAGCGTGAAGAGTGCCAATACATTGCCACATCAATCGGTTCTTTCATAAACTCTGCATCTAGTGCTTTAAGGTTGTAAAGGTGTTTATATTTGTCCAACAAAATTTTCGGCATCAAACCAACATAATCACAGCGCTGAATAATGGGTAATATCTCCATAATACTGCTCGCCTGCCATGCAACATCTCGTCGGCCTAAAATGCTTTCATCTTTGATCCCCCGTCCAATTAAATAGCCACCTTTCTGGTCTATTTGAGATAAGGTCACATGTTTTTCTGCAAGGTATTCTTTAATGCTTACTTTAGTGTCAGTGAGGCGAGGGTGATCGGCTCGGCACATCACCGTTAGTGTGTCCGACATCAGTACTTGTGAGCGCAAGTGAGGATGTAGATTCGTTTGTGCTTCGATTACTAAATCGCATTGCTGCGTTCTGAGCAAATTGGTTAGATCCATGGTATAGAGAGGTTCGATTCGCGTAGTCACTTTCGGCGCTTTTACACTGAGCAACGCTGACAGCTCCGGTAAAAGTGTAAAGCCAAAGACGCTAAGGGATGATATAACAAATTGCTTATCACATTCTGCAGGGTCAAAGCGAGAGTGCTCAGGAAGCATATATGCAATATTCTCAACCGCATTTGCCAGCGTCGGGTATATATCTATGGCAAATGCTGTAGGAGCAACACCATGGCTCTCCCGAACAAACAACGTATCTTTGAACACTTCGCGAAGTCTTACCACCGCTTGGCTAACAGCAGACTGACTTACCCCTAATCGCTGCGCGGCTTTGGTATAGCTTTTCTCTTCGACGATAGCAACAAACGTGGGAATAAGGCTGTAGTCAGAGTGTTTCATATGTTATGCCATCTCTAAATAGTACCCGTTGATATTAGCTAAACTTATATCATTTATCACCCTACTTATGATGCTTTTTCATACAATTGTGCGCACGTGATAACGCTCTGCACAATAACAATCACGCGCTCAACGTTTTACCCTCATAACATAGACAAAAGGTATAACTATGAACGTCATAAAAGCCATAGGTCGTGTCATTACTGCGATCATCATGGTGCTATTAAAGTTCTTAATTTTCATGGCTCTAATGCTTGGTGGTGCATATTTACTTGCTCCTATGGGCACGATCAATTCGAAAGACATTGATATGGATATATTTACCAATACGCCCAACAGCACCATGATGACCATCTTCAACTCTGAGTATTTCAGTGGCTATCTGTTTTCTGTCACCATAGCGCTTGCCCTTTTTGTTATCTATTTGCTTTGGCAGATCCATGAAGTCGCCGTTCACCGAGCTGAAGAGAAAAAAAGTTCGCACATCCAATTGGTCTTTGCTCTTTCCCTTTGCGGTTTGTTCCTACACAAAGCTTGGTGGGTTCTTGCACTTATCATCGCTTTTGCTAACTGGGAGCACATTGGCCACTCGATAAGTAACATTATCCGTAATAGCCGTTTGCCATCTTCTCCTAACACCTCATCTAAAGTAGCGGAGGAATAAGCATGAAAGAGGTAATGATTCCATACATTCTTATCATGTGGATTTTAGTATCAACTGGTGCAATTAAGTGGACATTTAGAAGCGCGTTCTGGATCATCTCTGGTGGCGTGTTCATTCTTGTCGTGTTGGGGATTCTCTCACGCCTTTGGGCTCCAGTTGACCTAACCTACTCTTCTACCGTAAAAGCGCCCCACTCCGTCTTATCTCCATTATTCCGTGAGCAAATTGATCATATCTATGTGGACCACAACCAAAAAGTGAAAAAAGGCGATGTGATTTATACTCTAGTCGATACGACTTCACTGGCCGATGTAGAAAAGATCAAAGCCGGCATTGTTCAGCAAGAAGAGAGTATTGCTCAGTTAAAGCGCGATATTATTCGCGGAAAAACGTCTCCAGAGATCTTTAAAGGTCGCGATATTGAATACTACGAGTCTCAATTGCGCGTCGCTGAAGCATCATTGAAGTCACTGCATGCCGATCTACAAAAGACAGAATTCGAGCAAGAGCGAAAAACGGTGGTTGCCCCCTATGATGGTCAAATAGCGGTGGTAAACGTCGCGGATGGTAGTCGTGTCGGAAACATGCACATCTACGACACGTCACGTAAGTTTCTAGAAATGCGCATTCCAGATCAAAGCTATCGTTATATCGAAAAAGGTCAATTTGCTGAATTTTACGTTGATGCCTATCCAGGAGAAGTTTTCCGTGCTCGCGTACACAGCATTACCGCTGGTACCGGAGAATCGTCTGTCTCGCCATTACAGGGGCCTCAAAGCGTTCGTCAGCATGTTGGAGCAAACACCAGTAGCCATGGTCGAACCGTGATTTTAGAGATCTTTGAACCAGAAGGTAAAACCATCCCTATCGGTGCTACAGGATCTGCATGGATTGCAGCAAATAAGCCTCATAGCTTGTTTGGTTTCATTGACGTCATTGGTGCAGCGACGGTTCGCTTACACTCATATAAGTCCTACTTAAATGCAATTTAGTTTTCTAAAGGTGGTTTTAACCGCGATCACTTATAAGGGGTTCTCTGACTGAGGCCCTTCTTCTAAGTTAGTTTAAACCCTTACATTTCGTCTGTGGTTAGCCCGCAGGTTTGGCGCTAGACTGAGTGAACGATATATACCTAAAAGGAAATAAGTCATGATTCAACAAGGTCAAACATTGCCTGCTGTAACGTTAAGCGAACTGACGGCTGAGGGCATGGTAAACCACCAAGTAACCGAACTCTTTGCAGATAAGAAAGTGGTTTTATTTGCCGTACCAGGCGCATTTACGCCGACTTGTTCTGAAGCGCACTTGCCTGGTTATGTTGTATTGGCTGATCAGCTCAAAGCGAAAGGCGTAGATCTGATCGCTTGTGTATCAGTAAACGATGCATTCGTAATGCAAGCTTGGGGCGAAGCGCAAAACGCATCTGAGCTTCTGATGCTTGGTGACGGTGACGCAAGCTTTACCAAGGCATTGGGTCTAGAGATGGATACGGGTGGTTTCGGTGGCGTTCGTTCACAACGTTACGCGATGATCATCGACAACGGCGTGGTCACCAAATTGAACGTGGAAGAACCAAAAACATTTGAAGCGAGCAAGGCAGAAACCATCCTAGCAGCACTGTAAGCAAGACGCGAAGATCTCAAAAGCATGAACATAAAACGGAAGCCTCAACACTTCCGTTTTTATTTGTCCTAGCCATTTATTTTATCGCAGCGCACTTAATAACGATGAAGTGATTAACGGATAGGTTGAGCCTTACCTAGGTATTGAAAAGGCTCTAAGCTCATTAGCGCATTCGCACCACGTTGGTTTGTTTCTTACTTTGCATTTCTCCAAACGTTAAAACAAACGGCGACGACTGCTTAACTCGACTCGGCAAAGAAGACAACGCACTGTAGGCGTCCTGCTTACTCTTGAAGTCTCCCACTGTTACCGTGTACCAACGAGTGCCTCGGCTATTCTTCCAGTTAACCCAAACTGGGTGTCGTGGATCAATATTACGAATGTACTCTTTAACATCCTTTTCTTTTTTCAGCGCCAACACCTGCATTGTGTAGTGGTTAGGATCGAGGTAGCCATATGCATCTTGCGATGACATCACTCCAACACACTGCCCTGCACCTGTTGATTGATGTTGCGGCATAACACAGCCTGTAAGTGACATAGACAAAGCCAAAGAGAGAATCTTGCGCACGCGTAACTCCGTTTTTGTTCTAAATGGTTCTCTTGATATCTTGAGTAGGCGACCATCAGAACAAGAAGATGAAGTGTAAAACAAAAACGGCAGACTGAACACGTCAGTCTGCCGCTTAGTTCGGAGGTTAGTTATCGCCTAAAAACAACCACTATCCATTTTAGTTATCTGAGTCGATGGGGAACACCACCTGGTTCTTACCATTTCGCTTAGCTTCGTAAAGGCTTTTATCTGCTCGACGGAAATACTCATCATTGTATGTAAAGCTCGTTATTAAACCGCTATGACTTACGCCAACCGAAGTCGTAATGTGTAGCGACTCTCCAGAAATACCAAACTGGAAGTCATCTATGTGCTGACGAATTGCCTCCAAGCGCTGTGGTAACTCTTCTGAAACCTTCAACAACATTAAAAACTCCTCACCACCCCATCGAATGAGTAACTCTTTCGAATCCACGTGCTGTTTAAGCCGACTGGCAAACTCTTCCAGAACCTTGTCTCCGGCATCATGACCATAAATATCATTAACACCTTTGAAGTTATCAATATCAAACAAGATCACACAGTATTCACCTGCCGAATCTAGGTGCTCAGGATGATCGATTTGGTCATAGTAATAACGTCGGTTATGTAACTTTGTAAGGGGATCTAGCAATGATAGCTGCTCTAGCTCTTGGTTTTTACGTTGGGTCGCCAAAACCTTAGAGACAGTAAACACTAATACCACCGCCGATATTGCTATCCAAATCATTGCGATCTGAAAACGCAACTTCTCTTGATCAAGCTCTGACTCAGCTAAACGCTTCTGAACTTCTAGCAGGTTTCTTTCGCGCTGAATATGCTCCGTTGCAAAAGCTTGTTCCAAGTCATACACCTTGCCAAGTAGTTGCCGTTTGTTATTGATAGAAAAGCTTTTGTAAGTGTTTAACGCTTTTTCGTATTCGCCGAGCTTTTCAAAAATTTTGGCTTTTTGCTCTGCAACTCTAATAAGCCAACGTTCGTGTTTAACAGATTCAAACGCAGCCAAACTTGCCGCAGCGCTGTCCATGGCTTGATTCGCTTGCCCCAGCGCAAGTTGGCTCTTGGACATGATCAGGTAACACTGTCCATATTCAATTGGATAATCCGCAGCAGAAGGCAAGGTCACACATTGCTGCGTAGTCTTAAGTGCATCTTTGTAGTTTTCTTCAAGCAGCAATAGATCTGCTTTTCCTTTTAACTGGATGAGGTGATAGCGTAAATTTGTCGATGTCGGTTTATAGTATTTTTTTGATTCTTCATAGGCTTGTCGAGCGAGATAAACTTTACCTTGGCGATTATAGATATGAGCCTCATTGAGGTACATAACTTGAAGCCCCTTGGCTTTATCACCTCGAGCATGACGAGCTAAATATACTTTTTGTGCTTTTTGAATGAACTCTAACGCTCTATCCCAACTTTCAATATGGAGATAAAGCAAACCAAGGTTGTTATAAATCGTCCCTTTATACGCATCTTGTTGAATTTTGTTTGCGATATTGAGTCCATCTAAGAAGTAACGCTGAGCGTCCACTAACTGATTCGTAGCGTTACTCAGTGCGCCAGCGATGTTGTAAAGCTTGGGTAATAACGAATCTAAGCGGTCGCGCTCTGCAATTTTGATCGCTAGCTGAATTTCAGTAAGACCAAGTTCACTTCGCCCATGTAAGGTATGCTCCATTGCACTGTCGGCCAACAGCAAAGCGTCTAACCATGATTGCTCTGATGACTCTGTAAGTTCTTGCAGCTGCTGATGATAGTCCTTGGCACGTATAGGCTCATCATTCGCTCGGGCTAGGCGGTACTGCAGATATAGCGCAAAGGATTTCTCAAGCTCCGTTTTTAACGGCAACCCAATTGCAGCCAGTACTTGTTGCGCACGTTTTGAATCAACATAAGTTAGCTCACTGACATCGAGTAGTACCTGACCAGCACGTGACTTAGCTAACAATTCTTGAGGATCTAAAGTGGGCGATGGATCCGTTTTTTCCACTGAAGTACCGTTACGCCAGTAATCGTGTAAAGCAAAAGCGACCACAGCCCAAAGTAGCGCTGCTAGCAGCGTGACAACATAGCTTTTTCTCACGAGGTATTAGGTTCCATCTAGGTTAGATTACGGCTTCTGTTTTTAGAAACATCTGATTCAAAAGCGAACA
This sequence comes from Vibrio sp. WZ-1, assembly GCF_052037695.1. Taxonomy (NCBI): domain Bacteria; kingdom Pseudomonadati; phylum Pseudomonadota; class Gammaproteobacteria; order Vibrionales; family Vibrionaceae; genus Vibrio; species Vibrio sp. WZ-1. The sequence continues at coordinate 68,361 of NZ_JBQEQR010000081.1, forward strand.
ATAACACCAATCAAATACATACCCAAGCTTGCATAAGAACTTGATCTCATACAAAGAACCAGATTGAGTAATTACTCTAATGGAAAGTTTTTTTGCCATATAGACAATGGCATCGGCGAGAAACAACTGCCTCCTAAAACCTAAACGAAAAAGCCGCACCTTAAAAACTAAGGTACGGCTTCAATACAACGCAAATTAGAAATGATTAGAACCAACTCGCGACCAAACGCTTAAACCAGTCCACTAAGCGCTTGAAGATGCCACCTTCATCGACAGGTTCCAGTGCAACCAACTCGGTTTCCTTCACAACATCGCCGTCGACTTTGTACAGCACTTTACCAACAATTTGGTTTTGCTGAATGGGAGCCATCAAATCGCCATTGTATTCAACCTCTGCTTCGAGTTTGTTTACGTCACCTTTTGGCAGCGTTAAATACACGTCACGATCCACACCCACTTTTAGCTCATCTTGCTCACCCATCCATACTCGAGCCGTCGCGATTTCTTTACCCGCTTGTGTTGGCATTACAGTATCAAAGAAGCGGAATCCATAGCTAAGTAATTGCTTACTTTCTGATTCACGTATACTTGGGCTTTTCGCGCCCATAACAACCGCGACTAGGCGCATGTCACCATTGGTTGCAGACGTCGCAAGACTATAACCAGCACCACTGGTGTAACCCGTCTTCATGCCATCCACGTTCATACTGCGATCACGTAGCAAACCGTTACGGTTGTACTGAGTAATACCGTTGTAAGTGAACGATGTTTCGCTGTAAAGCGGGTAAATATCTGGTAAATCACGAATGATGGCACGACCTAGTGTCGCAATATCACGTGGGGTTGAGTACAAACCATCGCTATCCAAACCATGCGGGTTAGTAAACGCTGAGTTCGACAAACCAAGCTGATTCGCCCAGCTGTTCATCAAACCAACAAAGCCAGCCTCACTGCCTGCAACGTGTTCTGCAATCGCAACACTGGCATCATTACCCGATTGAACAATCAAACCACGGTAAAGATCGGAAAGTACGACCGATGTACCGACTTCGATAAACATCTTCGAGGAATCTGGGAAGTTCTTAGCCCATGCATTGCGGCTGATCACCACTTCATCGTCCAAACTGATGTTGCCAGACTTCACTTCTTGACCTGCAACATAAGCCGTCATCAGCTTGGTTAAGCTTGCTGGGTTCAGACGCTTGTCAGCATCACGCTCCACCAACACAGCACCAGTGTGGTAATCCATTAAAACATAGCCACGCGAGCTCAGTTCAGGGGCATTAGGAACAACGGTAGGAGCAGCAAAACTGAATGTGGAAGCAGCAGTCAGGGTGGTCACTAACGTAGCGTTGAATAAAGTGTTTTTTCTCATAGCAGCATTCTGTGGCTTACAAACTTAGGGGAGTATATTGAAACGGCGTGCAGTTACAGCAGCTCTGTTACGATTAGTTACGTTTACTCGATATTTGTCGAAAAGAATGCGAAGTCGGTTGAAGTTTGTGTTTATTCGTTCGCCAATTCGATGAAATCATGACTTGTGACGAACTCTCGCTGCTCACTCATAGTTAACCGAACGAAGACAGTACCATTTGATTAAACCATGCTCGGCCAACTCAACACCAATACTTACACATCAAAACATTACACATCATTACACTTTCTACATAAAACCTCGCCAAATATCGAAAAAACGCTCAAAAAACCCTTTGAGTTGCATTGTTTTACATAAAACACTATGATCGCGTCGCATTTTTTAATTTGAACTCAAAATAATTGGAGGGCGGTTTTAGTGTTTTTCTTATTCAAGAAAGACACATTTAAAAAAGCGTATATGTTGTATTTATGGATAATGCACTAAAAAAATATAGTATCGACACTACCGACTATCAGGTTGGTCAAGATAACGTTCAAAAGTGGGGATTTGATATCCACAATCCAGTATTTGGGATTAGTGCTGGTCTTGTTCTTCTCTGTCTTGCTTCTCTTTTAATTGTTGACCCTTCAACAGCCCGTGACGCCTTAAATGGCCTTAAGAACGGCATCATTACCGACTTCGATGTATTCTTCATGTGGTCAGCAAACTTCTTCATCCTATTTGCTCTAGCAATCTTACTTTCACCACTAGGTAAAATTAGAATTGGCGGCAAAGATGCCCGCGCGGAACATTCAACAGTGTCATGGCTTTCCATGCTATTTGCTGCCGGAATGGGTATTGGCCTACTCTTTTGGAGTGTTTCTGAACCTACCGCTTATTTTACTAATTGGTACGGCACTCCACTGAATGTCGAAGCATACACTGAAGAAGCAAAGTCACTCGCGATGGGTGCCACCATGTTCCACTGGGGTATTCACGGCTGGGCGATTTACGCGATTGTTGCCCTTTCACTTGCTTTCTTTACCTTTAATAAAGGCTTACCACTCTCATTACGCTCAGCGTTCTACCCTTTATTTGGCGATCGTGCATGGGGTTGGTTAGGTCACGTGATCGACATTCTGGCAGTACTTTCAACCTTGTTTGGTCTAGCAACCTCTCTTGGCTTAGGCGCGCAACAAGCAACAAGTGGCATTAATCACGTCTTCGGCTTAGATGGCGGTATTGGTACGCAAATGATTGTTATCGCCTTCGTTACCTTTATTGCAGTACTTTCTGTAATTCGAGGTATCGATGGTGGTGTAAAACTACTGAGCAACATTAATATGGCGGTAGCCTTCGCTCTATTAGCTTTCGTTATGTTCATTAGTTTTGATATTGCGACAACATCCATTTGGGATACCACAGTCGCTTATGCGAAAGACATTTTTGCCCTAAGTAATCCGCACGGACGTGAAGACTCTGACTGGATGCATGGTTGGACTGTTTTCTACTGGGCATGGTGGGTGTCTTGGTCACCATTCGTCGGTATGTTTATCGCACGTGTTTCGAAAGGTCGTACCGTTCGTGAATTCCTGTTTGCCGTTATCGTGATTCCAACCACTGTAACGCTAGTTTGGATGGCAGTATTCGGCGGTATCGCACTTGATCAAGTAGCGAATAAAGTAGGTGAACTGGGTGCCAATGGTCTGACAGACATCTCACTGACACTATTTCACGTTTACGATGCAATGCCATTTAGCTCGATCATTTCAGTATTGTCTATCGTTCTGATCTTAGTGTTCTTTATCACCTCTTCAGACTCTGGCTCATTAGTTATCGATAGCATTACCGCTGGCGGTAAGATTGATGCTCCAGTACCACAACGTATTTTCTGGGCATGTATTGAGGGCTCTATCGCCGCAGTCATGCTATGGATTGGTGGTAAAGAGGCATTACAAGCCTTGCAATCTGGCGTAGTGGCAACAGGACTTCCGTTCACGCTGGTACTACTGCTGATGTGTGTCAGCCTAATCAAAGGGTTGCGCTCAGAGCTACCTGCTTATCAAGATCCATTAGCAGGCCAAGCCGTAGTTCGCTAAGGCAAACACAAGCAACAACTGACGAAAAAATGGAGCTTACAATAGCTCCATTTTTTTACTGCCAAGACATCACCAAGCCTATTAATGATCCGTTTAGTGGGTCATTTTTGTCGCTAACGCAAATCGATTCCACGCGTTAATCATGATCACCTGCATCATGGCTTCTGCGACTAACTCTTCACCAAGCAAAGCAATACACTCTTTATAGGTCGCGTCACTTAGCCCTTTGTCACTTATTAGGGTCATCTCTTCGGTTAAAGCGAGTAACGCTCTCTCTCGTTCTGTAAACAAAGGAGATTCAGCCCAAGCTGCAATAGCAAACAACTTTTGCTGTGGCATTCCAATGTCTAACGCTTCTTGCGTATGCATTTGAATACAATAAGCACACTTGTTGATCATGGATGCTTTTAGTTTGATGAGCTCTTTATACTCTTTTGCCAACTCTACCTTTGAAAGATAATTTTCCAAGCCAAGCATAGCGGTAAGCGCATCAGGTTGAACGGTCGCAATTTGTAGTCGTTGAGTCATGATTTCTGTTCCTCATCTTGTGATTTAGTCATTCGTTTATTGCGTTGTTGGCATTGTTGACCATTTCGTTGAGCGATAGAATAGGCAGGAAAAGCAAATCAGTTTTGCAAAAAACAGAAAGGTAAATCATGTTAGATTGGATTAAAATCTTTGATCAAGTTGTCGCTTCAGGCAGTTTTTCTAAAGCGGGAAGAGCACTGAACATGGCTCCATCATCAATAGCCAGAAACATAGACAACCTAGAAAATCATTTGCAGACAACGCTCTTTAAGAGAAGTACTCGGCAACTTGTTCTGACAGAGCAAGGCCAGTATTTTTATCAACAATCAAGCAAGATACTGGAAGACACCGCCAAACTTGTGCATGAGATGAAAGGCTCTCTTGATGAGCCAGAAGGTCATTTATGCATTTCAGTGTTTGAAAGCTTCGGAAATCTATTTCTCGCCAACATAATTCCTGATTTCCTTAAACGCTATCCTAACGTCCAGGTTGAGCTCGACCTTGATAACGACATTGTTGACTTAAACAGTAGCAATGTTGATATCGCAATTCGAATTGGAACACCGCAAGATAGCCGCTTAAAAGCTCGTCATATTATGAGTAATCACACATCCTTAGTGGCAACCCCAAAGTACCTATCCGAAACAGAACTGATATCGACGCCTGAGGACCTCACTCAACACAACTGTTTATTACTCAATCACGACAGACGCCGTAGTTACTGGTATCTGTCTAATAAATCTCAAGTTAAAAAGGTTTGTGTCGACGGGAATTTTATCTCGAAAGGCGGGTCACCATTGCTGTGTGCGGCACTCAATCATGGAGGGGTTTTACTGCTTTCGACTTGGATGGTGCAACCTTATCTCGATAGCGGCGAGCTCATCAGCGTGTTGCCTGATTGGAAAGCAACACAAAACGAAAAAGGAAGTGGTGAGATATTCGCTGTTTATAAGGGCTCGAGTTACCCCAAGCCCCATATCCGAGCCTTCATTGATTTTATGTTGGAAAGGGTTCCTAAGTTTAATCAATAAAGAACTCATTAATGTCTATTTTGGTGCTTTAGCCAATACCGTATCAATGTCAGCTGCACTATGGCGCTCTGCCAATTGTTCCCACTCTTCACCCCATGAGCGGTTAACAATACGACCACGTTTTACCGCTTCACGTTCATCAATCGCTTTAGCCCAACGCACAACGTTTTTGTAGCTTGATACGTCTAGGAACTCAGCTGCATCGTAAGCACGACCTAATACAAGGTTGCCGTACCAAGACCAAGTTGCGATATCGGCAATGCTGTATTCATCGCCACCTAAGAATTCATTGTCTGCAAGGCGCTTATCTAGCACGTCTAGCTGACGCTTAGCTTCCATAGTGAAGCGGTTAATTGGGTACTCGAACTTCTCTGGTGCGTACGCGTAGAAGTGACCAAAACCACCACCTAGGTAAGGTGCAGAGCCCTGCAACCAGAATAGCCAGTTCATTACCTCAGCACGTTTCGCACCCTCTGTAGGTAGGAAGTGACCAAACTTCTCCGCTAGGTAAAACAAGATGTTGCCAGATTCAAACACGTTCACTGGCTCAGCACCGGAACGGTCTACCAAAGCAGGAATCTTCGAGTTCGGGTTAACTGATACAAAGCCAGAGCCAAACTGGTCGCCATCGCCAATCTTAATTAGGTACGCATCGTATTCTGCTGCCGTTACGCCTGCCGCCAAAAGCTCTTCAAACATGATCGTCATTTTTTGACCATTTGGTGTACCCATTGAGTAAAGTTGGAATGGGTGCTCACCAACTGGAAGCTCTTGCTCATGACGTGCACCAGAATCCGGACGGTTAATGCTCGCCCACTGACCGCCGTTTTCATTATCGTTTGTCCAAACTTTTGGTGGAATGTATTCGTTAGTCATTGTTATCCCTTATTGTGTTTGAATGCATCTTCAAACTGACGGCTTTTGCACGCCAGCAAGCATTATTAAAATCACCACTTCGCCAACTGCGATTGGGCATACTCAAGATATTAGGTCGAATTTGCTAAATAAAAGTCCTGCAATCTCTTTTAGTTAGAACCTTTGGTTATGGGAATTTCTTTCACGCTATAAGTAAAAAGTGCACGTTAATGTGAACTAAGTTCGAGATGCCAATAACGAAGAACAGATCAGATTCAATGGCCCATCCATCATCTCTGTTTTGATCAAGCTCGCATCGTGGCAGCAGCTAATCGACAGTGCAAAACCGTGCAAGTAATCCGCCAGCAGATCTAAACTGTCTTTCTCCACTTGCGAAGACAATGCCAAAGGCTGAACAATGATTTGATAACGCTCGGTAAACACTTGAGCAGGGCCATGAGATGTCATGCTCAGCATGGTTTGCAATAACCCGTTGTACTCACGCAGCAGTTCAATGTAGCTAATACACAAATTTTTGAGTTCGCCTTGCCAATCTTCATTCACTTTCGGTTGATAAATTTCCTCCACCAGCGATGTGGTTAACGCTTCAAGCAAGGCATTCTTGTTTTTGAAGTAGTGATAGATCGCCATAGGGTCGACATTTAATTGCGTCGCTAACGAGCGAATGCTTGGTACCTTGCCATCCTTTTTCATCAATGACTTAGCCGTATCTAGGATACTATCTGCGCTTAACTGCGACTGCTTAGCGGCTGGCCTTCCGCGTTTCTTTTCGTTGACAGGCATTTGATCTTCCCGATAAACTCAGAATTATTCTACATTGTAGAATTAATTTTAAACCATACTTTAGCTTGGCTCAAGCATCGCAATTTTGATGAGGTACTCATGGCAAATATCGTATTTATTGCAACCAGTCTGGACGGTTACATCGCAGATAAGCAGGGCAAACTCGACTGGCTACATTCGGTACCAAATCCAGACAACATTGATACAGGCTTCTTCTCACTGATGGAGCGTATTGATGGCTTAGTAATGGGACGCAACACCCTAGATGTCGTGCTGAGCTTTGATTGCGATTGGCCATACAGCAAACCTGTGTTTGTACTCAGCAACACCATGACAGAAGTGCCACAAGGCTACGAAGACAAAGTCTTTCTAGTAAAAGGCGAGCTAAAAGATGTGCTTGCAGACCTGAATGCAAAAGGCTTTAACGAGCTTTACATCGACGGCGGTGTAACGATTCAGAACTTCTTAAAAGAAGATCTTATCGATGAAATGGTGATCACTCGCTTCCCTATCCTACTTGGCGGCGGCGCACCTCTATTTGGTGATTTAGCACAGCCACTAAACTTTAAAGTCACTAAGAGTGAAGTGGTGTTAGATACCTTGGTTCAAACGACTTATGTGCGTGAAAGGTAATCTACCTAGGTATTTTGAACAAAAAAACGCCCTTCATGGAGATATGGAGGGCGTTTTTTATTTACAGTGTTCTAGCTTGGCGAAACTCGTTTTTGGACATAAATGCGTTAGTGCCGTTACTCTAAGGTTTTTATATCAGATTAGAAAAAGTATCTTGAAACCTTAAACGTTTGTTATAGCGCATTTTCGAAGAAACAGGAGAAGCAAATTCCACTTTTGCTATCCTGTAGCTTCCCATCACAACCTAACTCTTCACAGCTACGTTCTAGAAGCTTTCCTTGATAACTACATAGCTTGCACGAATAGTCATCAGAATTAGGTAACCTTTGGTAAGTTTTCGCACACTGATGAATGAACTCGTCATCCCAGAAGTCCATACGGGACACGATATTAGCGCAGCGAGGACAATGATAGGATTTGGACTTCTTGTCATAGTCTAAATATTTCTTGCACGCGGCAGGAGGTAATACATCAATAGTTAAGCGGTAATCAATTAAGAGTGAGTTGATTATGTGCGACTCGTAACTCTCGTCAGATTGGATGCTTTTCATTGAGTTTACTGGCGTATTTTCGAGGTATTTACGCCTTGATTCAAACCAGCATAATGAACCTTGAAAGTAACTATGGGTATATAAAATAAAGTTAACAACTTCCTCTGGAGTTACAGTCAAAGACTTATCAACTGTATGCATCACTTTATTTCTAATTGTTCGTAAGTCATCATTCCATTGAAGAAATTGGTCAGTAAACCGCTCTGGACAAACAGTGTCGTGGACTTTTATTAAATCTTGAGCATCTAAAGTGCGAAATGCAGAAAATTCGATATCCCTTTTGTTACAACCTTTTGGCCATGACTGTGGGTTTCCATAAATGAGCAAATAAGGCGAAACATTTACGATTCGTCCCTTTATGTAAAATTCTACAGCTTGCTGTACTAATGCAGTAGCACTGACTAGTGTCTGCTTTGCTGAAGCCCAATAACGTTTGCTTTCGTTTTCGTGGTCGCTACCATCAATTACACTATATAGAGTTTCAAATTCATGTAAGTGCTCAGTCACCGAATCCCACGAAGCATTAAGAAAGCCATTGGCGGCGCTATAAAAATCATCTTTTGTTGGAAACTCTAAAATCACAAAATACTCCGAAATGTGTTCTGCGCTATAACACTTTATAGACGGAATTTTTCCGTGTTTGCATTCCGTTTATGTTGCTGTCATTCATTATGAAAATCAAATGGTATCAACCTGTTGTGTGAATCTACGGAGGGTTTCGAGGAGAGAACTACGGAGAGTTTCCGTATAAAAGACCAAAGTACGGATTAGATTAATTGGGTCTATTGCAGTACAGGCTTGACGAACAGTTCGTTGGGGTTGTAAAGGTTTGAAGCTGAAATTTCATACATGTAAAAACAATGATTCGCATCTGATACAATACACCCGTTAAACCTACATCTTTGTTGAGGTAATAATGTTAGAGCATCAAGATTTTGTCGATGAGTTTGATGAAGCACTACATGTATGGGCTGCAACTAGAGAATTGCCGCAGTTGATCGAAAACGTCGATGAAGAACTAATATACCAGCTAATTGAAGTCTTATTTTTCATAACTAAACACCATTTTTCTTCGGGTAGAGCGACACAAAGTCCGTTTTCATTCACCGCAAATCAAACGTTAAGCGGCTGGGATACACCTTGTGGTGCACTCGAATGCCGACTATCAAAAATAGACCAAATGCTGAGTTTCTCTGCTCTATATGCAGATGAAGTATACGTTAGAAACCCTTTTGAAGAAATGTATCGTGATTGCAAAAGACAAGGAGTGCTACCCAAAATAAGGCAGGAGCTACTTACTAGTATAAGCATATACTGGGTGTTGCGGCCTTATCTAAAAGTTGGAATTGTTAAATATGCGAATAGCGCTCATGCATTTTGTTCTGAGCACATAGAATCTATAGTCAAACCAGCTAGCGTAAAACTAAGGAAGAATGAAGACTTACTATTTAATGCTCTTGTTAAGCATTATCTTGATAAAATATCTGTTAGCTATGACGAGAGCGAAGATTATGGTTTCTTAACCGTTATCGGACCCGAAAGCCTGATCGAACATAAAAGGAAATATTTACACCTATATGATAATAGCGCCGATTTTTTTCATGACTTTCGTAACCTAGGTTTGCCTTACAAGTTAAGCCCTGATGAAATAAAGAATGATGGTGTCATGGATATTCTCCTTCACCCTTTGGTTGATGACGTCAGCTTCTACAGTTGGCACTCAAAATTTTATAATACAAACCTTCTAACTAACGATGATCTACAAGTAAAGATCTTAAACAGACTCAACGTAAATGCTGTTAATCCAGATATCATTACCAACCAATTCCAGCATACTTTAATAGTGGCGGAAAACACGACACCAGAAACAGTACTATCCCTAAGACACGCGAATGAAGAGCACTTTAACGTCTATAGGGAGCGTACCAAACAATTTCTCAGTGCGGTTAACGGCCTAAAACCTAACGAACAGGAAGAGGCGTATTCTGACCTAGTAAGAAGTGAAATCGCTAATATCGAGCGCAACTTACGCACACATAAAACCAAATACCTATCTAAGGCTAGACAAAATTTAATATTTGGAACAGGTGTACTAACGGTAGGGGCTTATGCCGGGATAATACCTACAGATTTAGCATCTTTTCTTGCCACTATTGGAGGAACTAGTGCTGTAGCTTCTATGTTAACGGATGTGAATCAACAATTTTTGCCAGATTCAGCTGCACAAGATAACGACTTCTACTTCCTATGGAAACTGAGAAAGTAGTTTGAGATAACCTTGTGTTATACGCAATCATTAGTTCAGGTATTGCGAAATCACTCCCAAGTAATTTCCTTCTGCGGTGGGCGGAACTCGTTTTGGGGCAAACTCGTGTTACTAATGGCGTCAGTCGTGACCCTGCTCGCATGACCAAAGTATGGAAAAACTCTATATACGTGGCCAGTTTTAGTGAATCACTACAAGATGTCTAGAATAGCTTTGACCAGAATAGAGGCCCCTAACTGGCTTAAGGTTTTAGCTTGGGTTTATCTTGGGTTTATCTTGGGTTTATCTTGGTAGGATCATAGGGGGCGGTGTGTGTCTTGCTTCTAAAAGCCGACCAGATTTCAGCATGGTTTGATAGGTATCTACTGAAGAAAGACAAGGAGTAGACGTGATTGTGAAGCTCTAATATCGGTCTTTAACATGATAAAAGCGAGTAACCAAATGAAATGGTTCTCGCTTTTTTAATCAATTACCACGTTCGATTCGAGATAAAAATTACCCAGCAAACTCTTCAGAATCGGGACGATTGGTAAACTGCACACCATTTAAGAAGTCGCACAGCAGTTGGTCTTCACACTGTTTGTAGTTTTTGTTGTTTGGCTTGCGGAAATACGCACCAATTTCGTATTTACTTAAACTAATACCAACCACTTCTAATACGTCCAACACATCTTCTGCTTTCATGTCTAGCGCAATGCGCAGCTTCATGAGAATCATGTTGTTGGTCAACGCGACTTCTGGCTTAGGCTGCTCGCCGTCTTTTTTGCCTCGCTTGAGGTTAATAAAACCATTTAAGAATACCGCTAACTCTTGATCCTTCATCTTAACGCTAGATTTGTCGCTTTCATCTTTTAACCAGTTTGCCACTTTATCGTGAGCCACAGTGACTTCGGCCTGCCCGAAAGCTTTCATTATCTGTGCGTTTTTAAGGTTTAACGCGTGTTGGATACGACGTAAAATTTCGTTGTTAGTCACTAGGGATTCCTAAAATAAGTTCTAAGGGTGAATAAAAATCCATCAATTACATACGATCTGTGGGTATCTTTATTCAATAGCGTAGTTGACGGTGACTCTAACAGAGAACACGTTTCTTCGGTAGGTTAAAAAATGGAGGTAAGACGGCCTATTCGAACTAGTTGGCGAAGTTGGTAAGACCCCACTTTCATAGACACTATGCTGATTAGAAGAAATAGTTCAAACCATCTCACTGTGATTTGTAAGGTTGAACGTTACTGGCAAGGAATGGGGTTACTCGTTTTTGCAAGAGTCTCTTGCAAAATTGGGTAGTGTAATTTGTCCAGCAGCCTGTTGACTAAATTATTCTAATGAAGATTTACTGCGCTCATTGTCTCTGCCGACCCAACACTTAAATGCCAAACCGAACCGACTTAGTACATCCATTGGTAAGTTTCTATTAGAGCGTATCGGCTACCTGTCTGACTCATGCTAAATCCCCCAGCGTTAACCTGTTACAGTCAGCTAAGTTTGGGCAGACATGTGTTTCAAGTTGGCCTAGTGAGTGTCCGGAAAATGGAACAGAATTACCGCCTTTAGCAACTAAATTTCTACTACGCTCTACACCTGATAGTGATAGAATCGCCTCATCAGAATTATCGAGAAACTCTATGTTTATCCATCATGTAAACGGCATCGACTGGCTGGTGATTACGGCTTTTGAAGAACTGAAACCTATATTCATCGAAGACGCTGGTGCGATCCCCTCTTGCTTCTCTACCGACAGTGAATTGAACCTGATTGAGCAAGCCAAGCATACTTATGGAGATTTGCCTATACTCAGCGGTGTAATCACCGATACCGGCACTTTTCAAAGCCAAGATAACGAAGAAGATTTGAACCCACAACTTGCGTGCCTAGTTGAGGGACGTGGTCGGGTGTTTATCTATCACGGCGGCTTTGTCGCTTTTGTGGATGATGAGCAAACCTTTATTACCAGAATGGACTGAAAGTAATTTAGTAAGTCGAAATCAGCGAATAGGAGTATCTAGCCGTTTATCCGCAGCGTTTCGTTTAATAACAGGATGTGAATTGAGATCAAAGATTTATTGGACCAAGCGCAGAGTCGAATGACGCTTGATGATGGGTGAGTAGATAACAGCGAAGACTAATACTGACTTGCAATCATTGTTCGTTTGGGGTGTCGTGAATAAATACACAGGATTGATTCGTTTTTCGTAGTAGTCTTTGGCACAGTTTGACCTGTTTGTCTGACAAGGCTTGATCACGGTTGAGTTGATCTAGTAAACCTGAAAGCATGTCTCTGTCCAAGTTGCTCAGCTTTTCACTATGTATGAGGAGTGTCGTGTTAATAAGCTCCGAGAGGTTTCTTGAGCTCACAATCCCCACTCCTTATCCCATTCTTTTTGTGCCTCAATCTCGTCTATTCGTTTGCGGACACCCATTGCCTTCAACTCTTCAGGTTTCGGCTTAGGTAACTTGCTCATATATCATCCTACTTTTAGTGATTTACTGAACTTCGCACCGCGTTCATGCTGGCGATGAAAGCGACAATGATACTACACAAGTCAGAACAGAAATGGACAAAAGAAGTTCAATGGCTTTTTTAAGTTAGATAAACACAGATTGAGGGTGTCTTTTAACATCACTATTTCTGATTATGGTGAACATACTCTTTAAGCTAAACTTGCCGCACAAACTTATAATCAATACCAATATACCACTTAGAAAATTGATGCTAAGTAGGTCATTAAAACCGCTATTCTTAGTAAAATCAGTTTAGATGACCTTATACAGACTAGAGTAAAACCATTTCAATTTATTATTTTTTATTGATGTATCGTTCAGCATTTGCAAAAAGCTTATCGCATAGTTTTTTCTGAGCCATATATTCTGATGAACCTTCAGTCATAGACTCTAGAATTTCTTTCGCTTCTTGATATTCTTTTACCATCGCTGCGAATCGTTCTTCGAAGTTATTTTTCTGTGTTTTCTTGTTTGATTTTCTTACTGGTTTTCTCATTTAACTTCTTACCTTATCGATCCAAAAGCTTATTTTAATTCGTTTTCTAGTCTTCGGAATCCTGATTAAATTTAAAGAAAAAAGGTCTCATCTTCCGAAGAGACCTTTAAAAATTTCTTACACTAAAGTAACGTTGCCCGCCTGAGGGCCTTTGTTACCTTGCTCTACATTAAAAGAAACCTTTTGGCCTTCAGATAATGTTTTGAAGCCTTCATTAACAATTGATTTGAAATGAACGAATAGGTCAGCACCGCCGTTATCAGGGGTGATAAATCCAAAGCCTTTAGATTCGTTAAACCATTTTACTGAACCAGTTGTTTTATTTGACATAATAAATCTCGATACACTAATTGAATTAAAAAGAAAGCTACTAAATAAGGAATGAAGAATAAGGTATCGCAGGATAGATATGTCGAATTTAATCGAAAAAAACTGAGAAGATCTTGAACTAAATAGATTATCAATAGCTCACTGCTTGAGCTGGCGACACTATACACCATGTAAGAATAATAGATATGTATTTCTTTATTAAATTTTATTTCCCATTAAATCAATCACTTAAAAAGTGTAAATGTAAAGTTGAATCTCTTAAGTTCAAATTGAGGGTATTATTCGTACAATTGTTACAAACTAATATTCGATACGGGGACAGTACCTGTTTCTAACTCCTGATGGAGCAACAGCATGCCCAAAACCCAATAACGCTGTCTCACAAAAAATGCCCTTCACACAGATGAAGGGCGTTTGTTATTTGAGGTTTAGTTCGTCGGCTAAAGCACTAAGCCACCATCAATCTTGAGTACTTGGCCTGTGATGTAGGCGCTCTTGTCGGAGGTTAAGAAGGAGACGCCATTAGCAATGTCTTGCACTGAGCCCATTCGGCCCAATGGGGTTTTACCCTCCATCATTTGAATCACTTTTTCTGGCAGGTTCTTGGTCATGTCGGTGGCGATAAAGCCTGGCGCAACACAGTTGACGCGGATCTGTGCGCCCTTTCTTGATAGCTCTTTCGCCCAACCTTTGCTCATCGAGATTACGCCGCCTTTACTTGCGCCGTAGTTACTCTGGCCGATGTTGCCATCCGTACCCACGATAGAAGAAATGCTGACAATGCTACCTGCGCCCTGCTCTAACATCACAGGAGCAACGCGTTGAGTGAGTAAGAACACCGCTTTTAAGTTCACATCAATTACGCTGTCCCAATCTTGCTCTAACATGTCTGGCAACAGTGCATCGCGAGTGATGCCTGCATTGTTAACCAACGCATCGATTCTTCCATGCTGCTCTACAATACTGTCTACCACTTCACTAACGGCCGCGGCATCGCACAAGTTGACTTGATAACTGCTTAACTGCGCCGACTGTCTCCATTCCACAGGCGATATGTCTAGCCCGACAACGTGGAATCCATCCTCCAGTAATTGCTCACAAATAGCTTGGCCAATACCACGCGCCGCACCAGTGACTACTGCTACTTTTTCCGGTTTCATCTTGGTCTTCCTTAAATGTTGAGATTACAAATTCGCTTTAATCCCTAGCGTTTGTTGTTTTTATGCATAGTCGCGTTACAGCTGTGCTTCTCGTACGCAGGGTCTTTCATATCTTATAAAAACTATAGAAACAGTCTGGGAGTCGGATGTGAACTAATCAAGACAACTTGATGATGGTTTGCCAAATAGCACGTTTGTGTCACCGTTCTGGTTATGTTTCTCAGTCAATTCATAACTCGAACGTGGATTTACTTTCCTTTCTTTAAAAGCTCACCGGACTAATTCCTATATTGTGCAGCAAAGTCACAGTAAACCTATCGGTATTACATTTTTGTTATCAACATTCTGGATTACGATTTTAAAGATACAGCGTGTTTTTAAACAGGACGTAAGAAAACACACCGTACCTGACAATGATAAGAATACCTACGGGAGATAAAATGAATCAGGCTTACATAGATGCAGCAAGAACGCTGCAACAATGCACGTTCGGGCCATCCCAACGTGACATTAATGACCTTGTTCAATCAGGAAGCATTGAAAACTGGGTTGCTCAACAAACGCTTATTCCCCCCTCTTCTTGGCTCACTCACTTTGAGCAAGATGAACTCAACGTACCCGACTTAGGCCAAGGCTTGTATTACGCGAGCAGTTGGACGCGTATGACGGTGGAAGGAAAAGACATTCTGCGCCAACGCATTGCTTACACGCTTTCTCAGCTGTTTGTGGTCAGTGTGAAGGACCCTGCGTTTAGTGCCGCGTCTAAGCGCCGTTACATGTGCAATTACTTCGATGGACTGCTCGATAATGCCTTCGCTAACTTCCGTGATGTGATTCGTTTTGTATCGAAATCCCCAATCATGGGTGAGTACCTAACCTTCGTGAACAACGTTTCTAATGAGCTCACGGCGCCAGATGAAAACTACGCACGAGAGCTGCTTCAGCTTTTTACTCTTGGGCCAGTCAAATTGCAGAACAACGGTGATGTCCGTTTGGATGCAGAAGGTAATGAAATCGCGACCTATACCCAAGAAGACATCGAAGAATTAGCGCGCGTATTTACTGGTTGGAAGTTCATCGATATTCGCGGTAACGACAAATATAGCCAACCGATGGAGCCTCGTGGTGAACACGATATGGGCGAGAAGCACATTCTTGGTAAAACCTTCCCTGCCGGTGTGGGTGCAGAAGCCGAACTGGAAGCGGTCATTGAGCATTTGATGAATCAAAGTACTCTGTATACTTTTGTGACCAAGTTCTTCATCAACAAGCTTGTAACTAGCAACCCTAGAGCGGGTTATATTCGTCGTGTCCGTCGTGCATTCAAGCGCTCAGATGGTGACATGCAAACCTTGATTATTGCAATTTTGACCGACAAAGATGCCCTTCGCTCCGGTAATTCTGTGGGTAAATTGCGTGACCCACTTTCTGTGTTTACTCATGCTATGCGTGCTCTGCAAGTCAAACGACGCGATGGTGTGATAATGTGGCCAAAACAGTTCAACTGGTATAATCGCACCTTACCCCTGTCAGCCCCATCGGTGTTCTATTACTACCAACCTGATGATGCGCCAAACCATCCTAATTTTACTGGTTTGGTTGCGCCAGAATTCAATGTGTATCAATGGCACGACATCTATCAATACGGGATTCAGTTCCGTGAGCTTGTTGCTCGTTTTGAGGAAGAAGCCAAAGATTGGTACATGGATGAAAAACTGTTCACCCTATACCTTGCATTCGATGATGAAGGTGTCGTGGATTACCTTAACCAACACTTGTTTGCTTACCAAATGAGTGAGCAAGCGCGCCAATGCTATCTCGATTACCTCGCTCTGTGCCCAAGTCGTCAATCTAAATGGCGCAAGGAGATTAAGAATCTCGTTATGAACGCACTGCTTTCACCAGAATTCATCACACAGGGGTAATCATCATGAACTTAACTCGACGTCGATTTTTACAAGCAAGTTCCGCTGGTGTGGGGATCTCTGCGCTTAACCTTACTGCGTTTCCTGCTTTTGCTGACTCATTTAACCAATGCCAAAGCGGTTATCGTGCCGTGGTCGGTATTGACCTTGCTGGCGGCAATGATGGCTACAACATGCTGATCCCGACGGCTTCTAATGCCAACAGCCAGTATCGCGCGCTGCGTGGCAATTTGGCTTTGGATGAAACCAGTTGTATCTACTTAGACGCAGTCAACGATGCTGCTAAGTTGGCACTCAACCCCGCTATGGCGGCCCTTAAGCCCTATTGGGACAGCTCGAACCTAGTGCCTGTGATTAACCTAGGTCCGTTGACACAACGCGTGAACAACATGCTTTATGACGAAAGTACGCGCCCGGCTCACCTGTTCAGCCACTCACATCAATCCACCATGGTTCAATCCCATGCCACCAAGTCACTATCAAAAGATGGCTTCGGTGCAAAAACATCCACTGAACTAGGCTCGATGCTACGTAACTTAAACGACTTGTCACCCATGTTTGATATTGGTGGTACACAAGTTTGGACCAACTGTATTGAGGCACAATCTAACTCGGTGGGATCTAAACCACCAAGCGATATCTTCAATGATCAGCGCTCAAGAGATCTGTTTGATCGGCTGCAAAGCGGGGGCAACTACGGTAACGTTTTTCAGTCTCATTATGCTGGCGTCGCGGTGGATTCAACCAGAATGTATGAGCAGTTCAGTGCAATTCTAAATTCAGAGATCGCCGATGTCTTCCCTGAGACCCGAATTGGTCAACAATTGAAAGCGGTGTTTAAGCTGATTCTACACAAAGATCAGTTCCAACATCCTGCTCAGTACTTCAGTTGCAAGTTGGGCGGATTCGATACCCACTCTGCACAGATCAGCCGCCAAACTGGCCTATTGAAAGAGTTGGCAGAAGCGATGGCGGCATTTCAATTAGCTTTAGAGAATCACAGCTTATTTGATCAAGTCACGACCTTCACCCATTCAGAGTTTGGCCGAACCCTAATCCCAAATGGCACCGATGGCACTGACCACGGTTGGGCAAGCCATGCATTAGTGATGGGTGGCAGTGTGGCAGGAAAAGCGATTGTAGGTGAGTACCCAGATTTATCTGACGAGAGCCCTTATCTACTCTCCCGTGGGCGAGTGATTCCAACCATATCTTCAGACCAACTTCATGCGAGCTTAATGGCGTGGTTAGGACTGTCTGAAATAGGGATAAACCAATTATTCCCTGCGCTGGATAACACTTTGACAGATTCCATCAAGCCTCAGACGCTCCCTATCTTCAAACCTTGCTAAGATAGCAAGAAGTAGAGTAATTCGGGTTTTAGAGCTGAGTTATCAGGCAATCAAGTAACGCATCATGCAGTTACTAATAAGAAAAAGCAGTGCTAAACAAAAGGCTCCGTTAACGCGGAGCCTTTTTATCATTGTGCGATTTCTTCTCGCTCTTCACACTCAGATTGCGCTTTTTGCAACCAAGGCTGAAGCAAGAGATTAAACAACATACCCGCGATAAACAGGGTGATCACGATACTCGCCCCACTTGGTAAGTCGTAACGAGCCGATGCTGCAATGCCAGATATGATCCCAACCATACCGATGCTGATACTGGCGACAAAGAAACGAGTTCCCTTTAATGCAGCCGCACATAAAGCTGGAATCACCAACAAGGCAAACTCCAAATAGATACCAGTTAACTTGACCGTAATAGGCATCAAGATAGCAAAGATCAGATAGAAACCACTGCCCAGCATAAACGCAGGTTTTAACCATACCAACAGCAACATCGCAGCGGTAATCAATGCCAAAGGCCAAACGTCAGCCCAAGTCGCCCATAACAGCTGCCCATTAAGGATACCTTGAATAAAGTCTCCGCCATGCGGGTCTTTGCTCACCAGCAGTATCGCCAGCGATGCAGACACCACAAACAAGCTACCTATCATGGGTTCCAAATGCTGTTGGTATCGTTTCTCCATCAAAGCAATCAGTCCACAAAGCATCAAAGACATCACCCAAGGGCCAATCATTTCACCAAAGAATGAACCTGAGAACAGCGCGTATTGGCTCAACCAATAATGACTTAGTGCAGCCCCCAATGCCGCGACTTGCGCCACCGCCAAATCAATAAAGATGATCTGACGATTAAGAACTTGCTGCCCCAGTACGATGTTGCCGACTAACGCAATTAAACCACACAACACCGCAGGTAAAAGCCATGCATAATCTGCCATGGCTTAGATCTTCACTGGTACAGGCTGCACTAACACATCCAGTAAATCGCCAATGACTTGATCGTACATTTCATCCAAGCTCTCCCCCTTAGAAACGGTCAATGGCAGTTGAATCACAGGCTTGTTAGTGTGCTGCTGCAACCAGTTCGCAGGGCGCTGATCCTGATGAGATGAGTAAACAATCGCATCAAAGCTGTCGGCATTTAACTTGGTGAGTGATTGCAGGTGAGATGTGGTCGGTGAAATGCCCGGTTTAGGTTCGAGATCGGCAATCTGCTTCATTCCGAGCCAATCGTACAAGTAACGATACGTCGCGTGATAGCCGACAACTTGCTTACCTTTCAAAACAGCAGCTTTCTCATTCCATTCATCGAGCTTTTTACGCCAATGAGCGCGGAACTTCATGCCATTAAATTGGTACGTGTGGGCGTTGTCTGGATCGATGGTTTTCAATCGCTCAGTGATCGCACGTGAGAGCGGAATCATATCGTTAGCTGCAAATTGGACGTGTGGATTACCGTGAGCGTGTATATCTCCCATGCTACGGTCAACGTGATCATAAGTATCTAGCATGCGCACGAAATCCGTCGCATAGATCATGCTCGGCGCACCATTTTGCACCGCTGCATTGCTGCTACGAACTTGCAGCATCGGTAACCACCCGACTTCTAATTCTGCCCCCGAGCACATAGCCATGTTCGCTTGGCGCATCTTGGCAATCAATGAAGGGCGAGCTTGTACGTAATGTGGGTCTTGCTTAGCCGTTGTCGCTGAATAAATGCTGGCGTCTGGCGCATGGCTTTCCAGAAAGGCTTTCCATTCTGGCTCACAAACGAAGATGTTGAGAGCCAAAGCAGGTGAAGCAATGATGGCAGCCCCCGCCGCCATCATTGCTAAACTGCATTTTCTTAACGTCAGCTTAGAACGCATGTGCACCGTGCGCTCCAAACGTCATCACGTATTGCAGTGTGAATACGTTGTCTGTTTCGCTGTCTTGGTTATCAATACGAGAGTATTGCGCACGGATAGTACCGAAGTGAGACGAATCCCATGCGATCATCGCATCCATCTCTTTATCGTTTAGTGCCGTGAAATGCATGTGGTCACCGTGTGCGTGGCCGTCGTAGCTTTCTGCTTCACCGTAACGCAGGCCTGCTGACCAGCTTGGATTAAAGCGGTAAACACCCGATACGTAGTATGCGGTAAGGTTGTCTGGAGATTCCGCGTCATCTTTGAACTTGCTGTCTACCACACCGTCAAGCAACATGTATTCTGCAGATAGCGTGAAGTTGCTGTACTTGTAGTTACCATCTGGTGCCCATTTCCATACAAAGTCAGCGCCGTAAAGGTTCTCACCCGTTATTGCTGCTGCATGGCTATGGTCGTGACCATGCTCTTCTTCATGACCGTGGTCGTGATCTTCGAACTCTTTCACTTTACCATTTTTGTTGTACAAGTAGCTCAAGCCAAACTGCCAACTAGATGATTCAGAGAAATCACTACCTAGCTTCAGCGTCGTCGTGTAAACGCCAACTTCAGAGCCATCTTCAACTGAAGACATCTTGCTACCGCTTAGCGCCTCAGCACCAAACTTTACGTATAGATCCGTTGGCAACACGATGTTTGCGCGAACACCATCATCGTAATAATGCGAACCTAGGAACGTGCGGTAAGCGATTGGGCGCTCAACAAAGCTGTCGGTATGCATGTGTTGATTATTCAGGTAACCAAAGTCAGACAGGAATCGACCAGCACGCACATTCAAACCGTAAGGAAGTGCGAGTGTTTCGATGAATGCTTCTTCTAAAACAAACTCTGTCTCATCACCATGGCTTTCTAGTACTGCCGTCAGTGCACCATGAAACTTGTCATCAATGTTTGCTGACATATTTAATTCAGTATGGCCAAGACCAAAACCCTCTTCGCGCTCTGAGTTATGACGCTGACCATCTTGATAGTAACCGTCTAGTACCACTCCAATCTGAGGATTCGAAAGTGTATCTGCAAACACTGGGGAGACAAACAAACTACCAACCGCTAGAGAGACCAATTTTTTATTCACTGCATTTTCCTTGTTTATTGTTATGTTATAACGTTTAGATTTTCGCAATGTTATAATATAACAATTCGTATTCAACAAGGAGAATGTAAGAAAATGTAACAGAAAAATACATTTCCTCTTGTGAAAGCGTTATCTACAATTCATTCAATATCATTATGAATCCCACTTGGACTCACTCTTCATAATCACTCGGTATTTCAATATGTTAAATATGGACTTTTCAAAAAGACTGGTTATCAGAGCCTCTGATCAAGATTGGGTAGCCAGCCCTGCGGCGGGTGTATGGCGCAAACCATTAGAGCGAGAGGCGAAAGAGTCAGGGCATACCACCAGCTTGGTGAAGTACGAACCAAACTCGAAGTTTGCTACGCACCCTCACCCATGTGGAGAGGAGATATTGGTACTTGAGGGCGTATTTTCTGACGAGTATGGGGACTATCCGGCAGGTACTTACCTACGTAACCCTCCAGGAAGTAAACACGCACCTTTTAGCAAGAAAGGCTGCGTGCTCTTAGTAAAACTGAACCAGTTTGATCCCAACGATCTCGAAACGGTGCGTATTAATACCAGTCAAGCTGAATGGTTGCCGGGGATTGGTGGACTGCAAGTCATGCCACTGCACAACTTTGAGCACGAGCACGTTGCATTGGTAAAGTGGCCAAAAGGTGAAAAGTTTCAACCACACCGTCATTTTGGTGGCGAGGAGATCCTCGTACTATCCGGGGAGTTCAATGATGAGTTTGGTAATTATCCAAAACACACGTGGCTGCGCAGCCCACATATGAGTGAGCACTTTCCTTTTGTTATTCAAGAAACGGTTATCTGGGTAAAAACTGGACATCTACCCGTTGGTTAAAACTCAGAAACACAAACGGCCCGAATGTTCGAGCCGCCATTAATGCAGTACTAGGTTATCACTACACGCTCATAATTTTTGAGTAAAGCCAATCTTTCAGCTCTGAACGGTTGTGTTTGAGTGTGTTCATTTGATGATCGTCAATAGGGTTCCCTTGCAATTCGAGTTCTCGGATTTCCTTATCAAGCGTATTGTAATTTTTAGCATTTTCAGCGAAGTCAGCGTCATTCGCCGTAAGTTGAGTGATTGTATCCAAATGTTCCGGAAATTCATGAGTTAGTGAGTGATTTTCGCCTAACATAAAGACCTCTTTGGCTGAGCGTATTTTTGTTAAAGAAGCTGCTCATTTATTGAGCAACGCTTATTCATAACCATAGCATTTCATCCGCCATCAAATCGTCGACTTGAGCACATTTTTACTTAACTCGTTCAAACGACATATTCTCATTCTTAATACTGACATTGTCTTGCAATAACCTAGCAATTAAAGCGCTGTTTATTGCTAAATTTCAGCTACATTTAATAAGTTTTGTATTAAAAAGGAAATACAAATGAACACTTTTAAAATTAGCCTGGTCAGCGCAGCTGTGGTATTTGCACTGACAGGATGTAACTCAGATAGCAGTTCAGTTAGCGCAACTACTCCCGTTACCCTTTCAGTATCAGATGCGCCCATAGATGATGTTTCTGAAGTCGTAGTAACCTACAGCAAAGTGGCGTTTCTTCCTGTTGGTGAGGGCGAGCCTCAAATCTTCAACGTCTACAAAACTGATGAAGATGGCAACTACGCTGATGAAGAAGGTAATCTTCTTCCGGACGGAGAAGATCCGCTGCCATTGAGTGTGAACTTATTAGACTTCCAAGGCAGTGATGCTCAGGAGCTCGTTGATAACGAAGTGATCCCTACTGGTAACTACCAACTGTGTGTTTTTGCAAACGACGGTGACCACCCTGAATACCCATCTTACGTCGTTGAAGAAGGCACAGGAAACCAAATGCCATTAACGGTAAAGGGTAACGGTAAGTGCCCACAAGGTGTCAGCGATGAGCCTAATTCTGGCGTACTCTTTTTCAATAACCAATTTGCAGTCAATCCAGACAACAACGATTACGTGGTGGAGTTCGATTTACGTCGAGGCTTAAAAGATGCAACGGGTAAAGACGAAGGTTATACAATTCAAAGAACGTCAATCAGCCTAATCAACACGATTACGACTGGTAACCTCGGTGGCAATGTTGATATTAATACTTATGATAACTGTATGTCGGATACCCCTTCAGGAAATGATTACGCCCACGCTGTATATCTTTACGAAGGTGATATTGCGCAAGCAGACATGGGGTCTTTTGCCCCAAGTGAGTCTCAAGCCCCTATCGCTTCTGCGAATGTGACCACAGAAGATGAAGGTGCCACTTATCAATATGAGTTTGGTTATGTAGAACCTGGCACTTACTCGATTGGTTACACCTGTACCGCTAACGATGACTCAGAAGAAGGCATTGTGGATGGTGAAACATTCAGTATCTATACATCCGAAAGTGGGTTAAATGTTACTGAAGGTAGCGATACTAACGCTGACCTATAAAGCAGCTATCCTCAAACAGCAAAGCCAGCAATATGGCTTTGCTGTTCCTCGTCAGAAAAAACTGATCGGTAAATAAAAATCTAACTCGAATGCTTCTTCGTGATTCAGAAAATGATTTTTATGATAATGCACATACGCCGGTGTTGAGCGCTGCTTAAAGCCCGAATCTGGCAACCATTTCTCTAGCACCATACTGATTTGCGGTAGTAACTCACCGTACACGCCTGTTAAGCGAAATACCGCATGTAAACCTCCAGGAATGATCATCTGGTTCACAACACCGCGATACTTAAGGGGTTTATCAATCGCCATGCATGCTACGTAGCGGCACTTATCGAGCTCTACCCACGCCGGGTTAGAATGATGCAAGCCGTATTGAGTAGAAAAGTCTCGATTCTCTGAGTTCGCCCACGCCTTTAGTACCAACCATGCATTACGGATGGAACGGTTATAACCTTCATGACGGACATAAGCAGCAAAGCGTTGTGGCACTTCGGTGATCTTTGGTTCAGGCAAAGCACGCTTCGCCACTCGATGGTAACCCGCCGCCACTTCTGGGTCTTTAAGATACGGCTTTTCCGCGACATGCAAATCATGTTTACGCCAAGCTCCGGGGGACAGTTCAAATGTTGCTTTAAAAGCACGACTGAATGAAGACACCGAACTGAAACCACACTTGTTAGCGATATCCAGCACAGATGACTTAGTATCGAACATTAACTGGTTTGCTGCGTACTCCATGCGCGTACGACGTATGTATTGATGAATGGACTCCCCCACCACCTCTTTAAAAATACGGTGGAAATGCTGTTCAGAATACGCCGCTACCTCAGCCAGCTCTTTAGCGGATAACTCTCTACTAATGTCTTGGTGAATGTAGAACAGTACGTCATTGATTCTGGAAACCTGTTGCTGACTCATAAGTTTGCATTTCACTCAAATAGCATAAATGGACATATTTAACAGCATAAATGGACACACCAAGATTGGCAATTACCATGTACTATTTCTCGAATAACAATGAGAATTACGAGAAGCACAACACATGGAAATCGCACAGTCACTACAACAAGTAAAGTCATCCTATATTCGAGAGATCCTCGCAGCCGCTAGCGATAAAAACGTCATCTCGCTTGCTGGCGGTTTGCCAGATGAAAAGACTTTTCCAATCGATTTGATGAAACCGACATTAGAGAACCTTGCGAACATGCCAGAGGTTTTCCAATACGGTTCGACAGCAGGTTACGCTCCACTTCTGAACTTTTTAAACGATTACTTTCAGTTGCCAGAAACACATAGCGCAATGATCACCACTGGCTCTCAACAAGGGTTAGATTTGATCGCACGCGCTTATGTTAATCCTGGTGACAAAGTTGTAATGGAAGCACCAAGCTACTTGGGTGCAATGCAGGTGTTCGGTTTGGTTCAAGCGAACATCGTTACCGTTTCTCAAACTGAATTCGGTCCAAACCTAGAAGAACTAGAGCAATGCTTCGCTGAACAAAAGCCGAAAATGTTCTATGCGGTGCCTGATTTCCATAACCCAACAGGGGTTTGCTGGGCGCTAGAAACGCGTCAAAAAGTAGCAGAACTTTGTATTCAATACGAGGTGGCATTTATTGAAGATGCCCCTTATCGAGAGCTTCGTTTCTCTGGTGAAGCACTGCCACTAGTCTCTGATTTCTGTCCACAGAACTCTATCGTACTGCGTTCGTCCTCTAAGATCGCCTCTCCGGGTCTTCGCATCGGTGTGGTAACAGGCAAAAGCAGTTATCTAGAACCACTAATAAAAATCAAGCAAGGTGCAGATCTGCACTCTAGTGTACCAATGCAAGCGCTCCTACATGGACTACTCCAGCACGACAACTTTGAAACCCACATCAGCACTATTTGTGAACTGTACAAGTCTCGCTACGATGTGATGTATGCAGAGCTAGAAAAACAGCTTCCAGCAAGCTGCGTCCTCAAGCCCGTTGATGGCGGTATGTTCGTGTGGGTGGAGATCCCAGAATGCGATACCTTCGAACTGGCAAAATCACTGCTTGCGAATGGTGTTGCCGTTGTACCGAGCCCAGTGTTCTACCCTGAGGGCTCAGAAGTAAAAGCGGCATTGCGCCTTAACTTTACTAATGCGACACCTGAAGAGCTGACGATTGCCGTGAACCGTTTAGCCGAGGTGCTCAAGGCATTGTAAAACCTCTTCATTTCCAAATATCTGCCTTTGAGATGCGAATTAAGTCTCAAAGGCAGCATTTCAAAAAGTTCCCGAAAAAATATATTTTTTTCTCTCAAAATCAACTCTCTAGCTTAAGTGTCTGTTTTCGCTTTGATCCTCGCCCTGTTGCAAAAAATTGAGTTCGATCACAAATTTGAAGCTTCGAAAAGTTGCGTCTATCTTTCAAAAAAAGACATCGCCCTTGCAGCATGATCTGTGAATTCAAACACTTTTCGCTCAGAACGGCTTATTACTGACGAGAAGTCAAAAGGCGGATATCCAAGTCATTCTCTATAAAAATGACTGTAGCGAGGACTTAACGACAACCATTCTGAATGTCGCTATACCAATCACGATTGGTTTTGTACACGTCGGCTTAGCGCATCATATTACAGAGGGGTTTATCAGGATGAACAATCAACCATCGAAAGGACTCGTCATCGCAGGCCTGTCCGCCGTACTTTCACTCACGACTATGCAAACCGCACACGCGAACAACTCACCAAACTGTAGTGACGTTCTAGCAGGTAACAAAACCGCCGTTTCACAGAAAATGACGGTGTTATTAGGTGAGGACATCACCAAATCTAACTTAGTGACAACAGTTGTCCCAGCCGAGAACAATCCATTTGTCACCGAAGAGCTTGTCTCTGTCTCAAACGATGTATCACCAAATGGTTTGCTACCTAGTAAGTCGTTGGAGGATATCAGCACAGTTCGGGCAAACATCAAAAAAGCCGGCGTTGAGGTAAGCAAGTTACAAAACACGTTTGAAGTCGCGTTTGTCAGCCTTATCGACGGACATTGCCAGTTCTCGACCAATAAGCTGACGACCAACGCCAAGATTGATTTTGATCACTTAGAAGGTCTATCCACTTACTCTATCCCTGCTCTATTAGCCATGGTTGATAAGTCGTACGCAATGGCAGAAGCACGCATTGAGGCCGAAAAAGCACGTGCGGCAGAAATCGAACGTGAGAAAGAAAGACAAAGAGAAATGGCAGCTGCAGCGGCGGCCGCACGTTATCAAGATGCTAACGTACTGGTAAGGGTGGAGAAGTTTGATGGATCTAACGTCACCTTCTCTGTGACTAACCTTACCTCTGATGGTGAACTACAGCCAAACTTCAATACGTTTAGAGCATACCAAACAGACAAAGGTGAGCTTATCTACAAATCAGAATCCATGTTGAGCTTGGTTGACAGCGAAGGAAATGGCCTAGCAACCGTTGGGATCGCTGAACTCGGTCCAGAAAGTGAAACTGATCTGGTGATTGGTCCGGGAGAAACACGAACTTTTATTACCAGTATCGAGTCGGAAGTCGCATCCGAAATGAAGCTTAGCCTGAAATTTCCAGCGAAAGTGTTAAACACCGATGAGGCATTCTCGGTGTCATTTACTGACGCAATCGCAATGGCAACAGCAGGCTTGAATTAAATAACAAATTGATGATTGCACAAAAACTAAAGCAGACCTCAAGGTCTGCTTTTATTAGTTATGGCATTGATACGCATTAGCGAACATGGTCACTGAGCTAGAGAAACCCAGCGGTTGGTACAGGTATAATGTGTCTGCACCAAGGTCAGCGGCTTTGATACGCATCTGGTTCAACGTCCCCCATACCATGTCTTTATCTGCGTGTAGCCAGTAATCGTAGAAGTGACCCTCAGAGCCCATTACTGTACCTAGGTGTTGGCAGTTCGCAATTGCACTTGCATCATCCCAAATCACTTTCACTTGCTCGGACTCTTGTGTTGGGAAAGTCACACAGCCAGTTAATAACGTTGCTAATGCTGTAGCAGTCATTAACTTTTTCATAATTTCATCGCCTTAGAATTAAATAGTCTGCGGATTCTATTTATCGCTCAGACGATGACCAACAAATTATTTTTATGCTTTACATAACTGACGGTTTAGTGACTTTTCTTGGCCTCTTTAATGCTCTCGCATCACGAATATTTAGGGTCATCAACGTTAAGTTAGTGAAACCCGCTATTAGCTCGACTATCTGAACGATATAGAAAGTCGTATCAAACTGTCCACTTGCAGCTAAGCTCTGCAAGTAAATCGCCGCTGGAATTAAAACTAAAACACCGTTCATCGCTACGAAGGGCATGCGCTTTTTCTTTGCCGCTAGTGGGCCTTTTGTCGCATTAGGCGCCATCTTTGCACCAGTAATACCAGCCGTTGCCATCAAAGGCACAACCGCCCATATTGCGTAAAATATATAGATTTTCACTGCCAATATTGCATGCTGATCGCCAAAGAGCTCAACCAATACGGTACTGGTGAAAAAGCTCATAATAAGCAGATAAGCACTAATAGAACTGATTCGATGAAGCAAACTGAGTTTCTTTTTCATAGCGATATTCTCTTGTTAAGCATAAGGCGTCGTGCGGTACAGACAAAAGATTACACAACAATCATTGCTTACGCAACATTTGCATTAAAAGTAAATATTGTAATACTAAGTATGATTGAAACTATTTAAGTTAACTTTCTGTTTTAAGTGGTAATTTAAGAAGAAATAAAAATGGTCTAGCGATTGGCTTTTTGGCCAGATGGGAGTAAAACTGAAGAGTAGATAGAAAGAGGGACTGAATTTGGCTTCCAAAAACAAACTGATTCGCTACCAATCAATTGAAGTCGCAGATGTCTTTAGTAAAGAAGACGAACTGATCAAACTTGTTCAATCGGGTCAACTGTCACAAGTATTGATGCTATGGCAGGTAAAAAGCCCAACCTTAGTGCTCCCAGCTGGTAAAAAATGGGCGATTTCAGAGGCTCTGGAAGAAGGGCTCGCAGACTCAAATTGGAAGCTATTTTCAAGAAAGACTGGCGGCGCACCTGTTCCTCAAGTAGCGGGGATCATTAACCTCTCTCATATCTATCACTGGCCAGAAGGTCAGCCTTATGACATCAAAAAAGCGTATCTTGATTTGTGTTCAGTGTTGACTATGTTCTTCGACCAACTCGGAGTGAAAGTCGATGTGCACGCTACGCCAAACTCCTACTGTGATGGTGAGTACAACTTGAATATCAATAAGCAAAAAGTGGTGGGCACGGCTCAGCGTGTATTGTTGAAAAAAGGTGGCGGACAAGTGGTGCTCTCTCAAGCTTGTATTCTCATTGATGCTGACGTAGAAAAAATCGTTGAACCAGTAAAGTTATGTAATCGCCTGTGCGGGCATAACGATAATATTCTTGGCAACGTTCATACTCCCCTATTCGACCATATAGAACAAAAACCAACTGTTGATACATTGTTTCAATCGCTAACTCAAGCATTTTTGGATTACGCGAAGCGTTGAGTCTCTCCGCGATATTCATCGAAAAAGGGAGCATTTGCTCCCTTTTGTCACTTATCAAACTCATTAAATTAAAAACGAACTTCCACTTCAACGCCCTCAATCCATCTCGTTTGCTCTACGGGTTCGTCAAAAGATAATGTGACTTTCAGGTACGCTGGTTGACCTTCAAACGGGCTTTGCAGCTCTTGGGGTAGCTTGTTAACCACTTCGACCGGTCTTGAAACTGTCGCAGATAACTTTTTACCGTCAGGGAAGATGACCTTCGCTTTGGTTCCTTTTTGACTGTAATCCAGATACTTAGGGTTTAAAAACGCGGTGATATCTGGCGTTACGTTCTGAGCTACCGTCAATAATGGTGCATTTTCTGTAACGCGCTGACCTTCATGAACATGAATATCCAAAACTCGACCACTAAACGGTGCTCTAAACGTCAAGCTCTCTTGCTGGGCACGCTTTACGACAAGCTCTTGCATTAACGCTCGATACTGCTGTGCAACCGGACCCGCCAACGCCAATTGCTCTCTATCACGTTTAGCATTAATGTAAGCAATTTCTTGGTCGCTTAATTGGCTATCAATGGCATTGCTTACGTTAACCACCGCAGCGTAATCTACTTCTGATACCTGGCCTTTCTTTCTAAATTGGTCATACTTTTGCTGGATCTGTTGCACCTTAGCAAGGCTTGTTTTCGTATTGGCTATCGCTTGTTGGTGCAACTCATCCGAACTCTGCACCTTGTTATTCGATAACAAAACCAGCTCTTTTTGTAAAAACTCTACTTCTTTGTTCAGCGCTCTGTCATCCAATAGAACCAGAGATTGCCCTGTATCGACCTCATCACCAACATTCGCCGGAATAGGACCAACAATCGCAGCTTGCGTTGCCGTTATCGTTAATGGATAAGAGGTCACGATACCGGGCGCAGTCACTAAAATCTGCGTCTTAAACAAGTAATAAGCCATGAATAGCAGCGGGCTGATGACGATTGCCAAAATCAGATACCAGCGAAGTCGGTAGCCTCCACGCTTAGCCTGACCGTAGGCGACTTTCATGCCACTCTCAGATTGTGGCTTGTTCTTTTTATCTAAGTGAAAGTTAACTTTCATACTAAAACTTTTTGCCTCGCTTCAATACCCACCAAGGTGCCATACTAGATTCTTCGTGGCTGCGTCTTACTACCTCATTCACCATCGAAAACGCCGTTATTAGGCGCATGAAAAACTGATAAACGGGGTATATAAATAGCCATTTCGTAAATTTTAAGTCTTCTTTTCTTCTCTCAGACACCAGCCCGATATAAACAATAAATATGATTAGAGAGAGAAATAAATACGTTAAGTACAGCAACAACATTAGAGCTAAAACAAATTTAAACGGATATGCAACGAGCATATACACCGTAAAAATAACAACTAATAATGGTAATAAGACGTTTTGAACCACACCATAAGCTAGAGTAAATAAGAAGTTTCCCCACCCTAAAAGTGACGGAGATAGCCCTTCATTGTGCTTACGTAAAAATAAGAAAAGTAAATCCCCATCCCATCTTAGTCGTTGCATTACCAGTCCCTTTAAAGTGTCAGGAACATCTGTATGACCAATCGCATGGGTAGCAAAAGCAAGCTTATTGTTTGGGTAACGTCGCTTATATTGTTTTAAACGCATGGTTAAGTCCAAATCTTCCGCTGTATGCGTATCCCAGCCACCTACTTGTTTGAGTAGATTTTTTCTAAAAGCCCCAAATGCGCCTGAAATATTATTTAATACGCCCCATTTTGCCATCCCAGTTTTGCCTGCTTGCATGGACAACATGTATTCCAAGGACTGCATTTTTGTCAGAATATTGGCATCATGGTTTCTAACCCGTAACGCGCCTCCGCTTGCAATCACATCTTTCGATGTAAACTGCTTCATCATGGTAAAGACCATGTCGTTATCAAAGGAGGTATCGCCATCGACGTTAATCACGATCTCGCCTTGAGCAACGGATAAACCGGCGTTAAGAGTCGACACTCGCCCGCCACGTTGCCACTTCGGAATAACACGCACTTTACGGTTGCGAACTCCAGCGTGACGTAGTTCACCGTTCAACGCAGCTTTGTAAGTATCTTGGTTCTGTACCGCGCCATCTACAACGGCGAGAATTTCTATGTGACCCGGATACACTTGCTCAACTAAAGTGTCGATGGTGATTCCAATCGCATCCCCTTCGCCATAACAAGTAATGACAAAACTGATCGATGGAAACTGCGTCAACTCAACGTCTTCCAGATTATAAGACCAACGAAAAATGCCCGTTAATACCAGCAGGTACAAGGGCAGTTCGATAATAATCATGACCGGAAATAGCAGTAGCCACAGCTCTTCATTGTGAAGTAGCATTCCACGAAGATAATCGAGCAGAACAAGACTATCTTGCAGCATAAACATCACCGACCAGTGTTTCTAACCATACGGCTACGCCATCTTCAATGCTCGCTTGAGGCAGTGCCCATGAGAACACATTGAGTTCAAATTCTTCATCTTCAATTTGGCTTCCCAGAGCAGAGAGCTTCTTCTGCAATACCGATAAGCTAGACGTTTCAGTATTCGGCATGAGCACCAGCAACACATCTTGCTTAAATTGGCAGCAGATATCCGTATCTCTAAATATCTCACTAAGACGCTTAGTCAATTGATCCATCAAGGAGAAAAGCTTGGCGTCACCGTGCTGCTTTCCGTACTCATCTAACGATGGGAGATGTAACCCCAAAAGCAGATGATGTTCTTTATGGCGCATCGCGACTTTATTTAGCCACGCGAGTAAGTTCTGGAAGAAACTGATCTCAACCTTACCTTTGATCGAGAGTTCAGGAGCTTGAGCGGACTTTCCGTGCTGGAATATGTATTCCCCAGCCTCACCTAAACGATATTGGTACAGCTTGCGTACAACGAGATCATCAACCTTCATCTTCTCATCACAACTCAGGCATTGGCTCATCGTTGCAGCTTCAACAAAAAGATTAGAGCACTGATTACAGACGTGATTCTCTAGAGGACGGTCGTAGTCCACACCAATGTGTCTTAATTGCGTTAAACACTTTGGGCATTCCAACTTACCGCGGCGTTGAAATGACTGTTGCTCCCCAACGTGACCACAAGTAAAGCAATGGAGCGAACTCTGAGATTCAATGTCGATACTGCTGCATTGAGGGCAAACTTCTACGTAATTCAAGTGACCGCTGTTGCAATGCGTACAGACACGAATACGATCCATCAGTTGTTCACTTTCTAATATATCTCGCGTCTTTTCGGATAGTACATAGCGATAAGTTGAGTAAATATCAGGGTAAAACGCTTCTATCAGTGGATACGTATAAATTGAAGATGACTCAAGGCTCTTCATAGCCGTTAATCTGCGGTTTCTATTTATACCAAGCCAACCAATGAGAGGGTCTAACGATGTTACCTGTGGTACCGATTCAAGACGGCTTCGCGAGCTCTGCCATATTTTTACAGAAGTCGCTGTATCAAAAATGCCATCACTAACACTTCGAGAATAAGGCGTTTCAATCGTTGTATAGACAGACCAACTCCATCGTCCTGCATTTTGGTAAAAAGCGTTAAGAATTCCATCAACTTGCTTTGGTTCCAACACATTTATACAAAACATGCCTCCCATACCAAACGGAAGCGATTCTACATCATTAATATATATAACATTTTCCAGTTCATATTCTGTTGGTTTATCGCCAATCCAATAGAACGTTTCATTCTCAATTAACATAATAATTACTCACACAAATGCTTTAACGCTCCCGTCATTTAAAATATAGAAAATTACTATTATTTAATCGACGGAAACGTGCGAAATGCTGGGGACCTGAAATAACATAATCAGGCACAACAGTAGTTAATTTTTAAAGTGTCAAATCAAGAGCCACAGAGCAGAGATTTCGCACTGATACCCTTATGGTTCAATTAATGACGAGAGGAATGAAACCAAACCACATTGATAGGAATGTTGATGTATATTTTAAGTTAATATGACTACACGGAAGCATTGAGGAACCTTTATTAAGAAGCTGAATTTATTATTATTTATTTGGTATATAATTCCTTTAATAACCACTATATTTTTTAAAAACACATCCTTGATGATCAGCATTTAATCATACAACCCCGTCTCATAGTTAAGACGGGATTATCAATATTAATAACTTTACCTCACACAAATAGTAACCAATCTATTAACTTTTATTTTTCAATCACAAAGCGTAATCGTTTCGCTCGTTATCTATATCAGATAAATACTCAATAAACTCAAACTGCATACCATGATCTTCTAGGTAGTAGACGTTCTTACGAAATGGGTGTTCGGCTCCCCAGTGGTCAAGTTCATAGCCAACTTCTTTTAGTCGAGCGATTAACGATTCTACATCTGGCACGACAATGCCAAGGTGCTTCATTCCAGTAAAATGTGTTGTCCAATGTCCAGCATCACCATTCCCGCCATCCGAAATAGCTATATAAGAGTGTTCATCTCCGACGTGGAACCATTCAATTGGACGCCCAAACCAATCATCAATTTTGCCGCTGCCGCGAATCGTCCACTCAGGGACTGCTGTCGTCAGAAACTCAATGGTTTTGCGTGCGTCGACGACGGAAATATTGGCGTGTTCAACATAGCTTTTCATAACGTTGTTCCTTATTTACTTGGGTCTTCCTTTGGCTTGTTAAACACTCTAAAACCTCAAGCTAACTTTAGGTAAAGCGCTAATTTTGACACCGCGATAAGAAATGAGATCCACATCAAATATCCATACACGACGGAAATAGTTGAAGCCAACGCCTAAAAGCCTCAGAATGGCGCACTTTTCGTGTCGAGCATAAATTCGACGCGCCTGTTATTTAAAACGACAATTGAGAATCATACATATGGGTTTTACCTCGTTAGGTCTATCTGCTCCAATCCTTAAAGCTATTCAGGAAAAAGGCTACGACACCCCTTCGCCAATTCAGGCACAAGCAATTCCAGCTGTTTTGGAAGGGAAAGACGTAATGGCAGCAGCGCAGACTGGTACAGGTAAAACAGCTGGCTTTACGCTGCCGATTCTTGAACGTCTGTCTAACGGTCCTCGCGTTCGTGGTAACCACATTCGTGCCCTTGTGCTAACGCCAACTCGTGAGCTAGCAGCACAGGTACAAGAAAACGTATTCATGTACAGCCGTCATCTACCACTAACAAGTGCTGTGGTATTTGGTGGCGTGAAGATCAACCCACAAATGCTTCGCCTTCGTAAAGGTGCTGACGTACTGGTTGCGACACCTGGCCGTCTTATGGATTTGTACAACCAGAACGCAGTGAAATTTGACCAACTAGAAATGCTAGTGCTGGATGAAGCAGACCGCATGCTAGACATGGGTTTTATTCGCGACATTCGTAAGATCCTTGACCTCCTACCTAAGGAACGTCAGAACCTACTGTTCTCCGCAACGTTCTCTAACGAAATTCGCGACCTAGCAAAAGGCTTGGTAAACAACCCGGTTGAGATTTCAGTAAGCCCTGCAAACTCAACAGCACGTACCGTTGAACAATGTATCTACCCTGCAGACGTGAAGAAAAAAGCACCGATGTTGGTGAAGCTGATCAAAGATGGTGACTGGAAGCAAGTACTGGTATTTACCAAAACGAAGCACGGCGCTAACCGCTTAGCGAAGTTTCTAATTGACCAAGACATCACCGCAGCGGCTATTCACGGTAACAAGAGCCAAGGCGCACGTACTAAAGCACTAGCTGATTTTAAATCTGGTGAAGTTCGCGTTCTGGTTGCCACCGACATTGCGGCACGCGGTATCGATATTCCTCAGCTTCCTCAAGTAGTTAACTTTGAGCTACCAAAAGTGGCAGAAGACTACGTTCACCGTATCGGACGTACTGGTCGTGCTGGCGAAGTAGGTAAGGCGATTTCTTTAGTGTGCGCACTTGAAGCATCAGAGCTGTTCGCGATTGAACGTTTGATTCAAGAGTTACTGCCTCGTAAAGAGCTTGCAGGTTACGCACCAACTAACGTATTACCAGAGTCGAAGCTAGATACTCGTCCTATCAAGCCTAAGAAACCGAAAAAACCTAAGAAGCCAAAAGCAGACGGTGAAAACGGCCAAGCAGCTGAGAAGAAAAACAGCAGCAGTAACAACAAACCAAAGCGTCGTTTCAACAGTGACAACAAAAACGGCAAAGGCGAAAACAAACCAGGTAAAGCTGGCGCTGGCAAACCAAGAGGCAACCGTGACGGTCAAGCTCGCTCAAACGGCAAGCCAAGCGGTAACAAACCGAATAACAACCAGTCTGGTGCAAACAAACCGGGCGCAAATAAAAACGGTAACAGTGGTAAACCATCAGGTAACCGCAAGCCTAACAGCGGCAAACCAGCAGGCGCAAAGCCATCAAACGGTAAGCCTTCAGGCAATAAGCCATCAGGACAACGTCGAAAGCCACGTCCACAAACTGCGTAGTCACTCTTTACTTTGTTAAAACAACAAAGCCGCTGGATAAATCAGCGGCTTTTTCTTAGAACTTCAATTTACGTTATTGAAGCGGTGTGATGCGGATATCAGCAATTTGCGCTTCATTCATTTCGCCATCTACGCCACCTGAGTAAATGTAGGTTTCATTAGATTTCAAGTAACTCATATTGAAATGATCTTTGAGAACCAGTCGGTATGATTTGCCTTGCTCCAAAGAGACTTCTATTGGTGTTGAGTAACGCATACCTTTGTTCTCACCAATATGGCCCATTTGAATGTAACCTTTACCAACTGACTGACCAGATTCGTCGAGAACTTCGAGCTCTTTCACTGCGTTGGTAATACCGGTATTTAGTTGGCCTAGGTTATTGTTATACCACGCCGCCAGCTGGTATCGCCCGTTAGTAGGAACGGTGAAAGCACTCAGACCATTTACATCACCACTATCTTTGCTCACAGTGACTACCGATACTTCGTCTTTTAACGGTTGGTACTCACCCTCGAGTTTGACGCGAATATCTTCGCCAACACAAACAGGCTCACTTGGGTTAGAACGGAAGCCTTGTTCATTAATACTCTCAGCCAAATAACACGCAAAGCCGCTTAAGGTATCGCTGTACTCTTTTCCATTAACATTGCTTTGGATCAGTTGACCATTGCGGTACAAGTTGATGTTGTAGTCACTGGTTACACCAATCGTCACATTATTGTTAGCGCGAGCGACATCGAGCTTAGGCTCTTTTGGAGAAAAGACTTTTGCGCTTTCCGTTGTGTAAGGTTTAACACCATCCACCACTTTTATACTACTGTCATCAGCGACAAGGCTACCCAAGGTAACTTGATAGTGACCATTATCATCAACCGTTACCTCTTCCACTGGGTAGTAACCGTTTAACTCACCTTGAACTTCTGGCAGGTGGACCGTAACGGAGTAATTCTTACCCTTGAAACTAAAGTTCTCTAATGTGATTTGTTCAGACTGAGCGAAAAGTTGATTGCGAACCCATCCGGTAATGAATGGTTTAACTTCCAACTGTCCTGTTTCAGTGTGAATACCAAAGATCGTCTCGACCACCATATTGAGATAGCCACCTACCGACCATAGCTGGCGCTGAGAGTTAATTACTGGACCATCAAGAGAAGCATCAGCACCATGATCACTGTGAATAATGAACGATTTGCCAGACAGCCATTCTAAGTTTTCCATATTTGAAAGGTTCGTTGCGGTACCGCGAACGAGAGACTGGATAGCATTGTTAGCCGCTGCCACGTTTTGAGTTTGATGCGCAGCGCGTAAGCTATATGCGGTCACAAATGGCCAAATCGCGCGGTTGTGATAAACCGGAACACCTGGCTGTTGAGGGAAATAAACTGGCACACCAAACTCACTATGAGGATAGTTTTCCATAATTTGCTTCGCCTGAGCATCACTTGCAATGCCACTTATTATTGCAAGTGCTTCACCTAGCATGTCATATTTATCGACCGCAATGTCTTGCCCATTGTCGAACAAGTAACTCACGTACATGCCACGCTGCTCATTCCAAAAGTGCGTATTGATTGATTGCTTTAACTGATTCGCCCAATCGGTATATTTTACTGCATTTTTTGAGTCAAACTGCTCTGCCAACTTCGCTGCTAAGCGCATTGCTCGATAGTGAGCAACGTTTGTTGATAGCGCCTTGCTGCTACCAATCGCATTAACATCATCCGGCGTCCAGGTAGAATATGTCTGTTCACGCCAATCTAAGAAAGACTGTTCGCCAGTGTATAAACCTGAGTCTTTATCAAACGCCGCTAATCGATCAGCCTCTAGTGTATTGCTGACCGCATTGTAAGCGCGCTCAGCAAATTGGTTGTAGGCCTCCCCATCAAGAGCAGATAGCAAACGTTCTGCGCCCAGCGCCCAAGTTGTTCGGTCAGTACTGATTGGCCAGCTACCACCTGTCCCTGTATCTTGAACAATTTGCTCGCCATCATATTGCTTATCGGTTGAATCACGGAAAGCAGATAACTTGAATTCCAAACCATTTTCAACACGAGTAGGGTTCATCAACGCCAAAGACAAATCAGCCGCATAGGCAAGATCGCGCGTCCAAACATAGTGCCATTTAGCGCCTGTTTCGAACACTTCTGCTTTAATTGGTTTGTTGTAGTTATAGTTGCCATCTTTGATTTCAGAGACAGCGAGTTGATCCAGTTCTTTAAGAGTTAGCGCAAACAACGCGTCAAATGCGGTATCCCCAGACACAACTCGTGGGCCCTCCTGCTCGGTAATCACCATACCTTGATCGAGAGCATCTCTTAACTCAGTTGTCGTTGATATACCAAACTCACGTTGTGCCGCTTTTGGATCGTTGACTGAGAAAGTCACCGTTTCGTTGCTACCGTCGTAATTAGCGAAGAGTTTGACTTCTTTTACTTGGTGACCTTCGTGCACCATGGCAGGGTCAATAATGGCATCAGAATAGTATTTCTCGGCTTCGGCCTGCGTCGCTTTGGTGACCGTCATCGTTGCGCTACTTTCACTGGCAAAGTTCACTGAGAACTTGTAGTAGCCTTTATCAGCAAACGTAATTTCAGAGTTACAGTCATTGTTCATGCACTCTTCATTCGTCTCTGGTTTAGGCAGATAGTCTTGAGGCTGGTCAAATACCGCAGGATCGGAAAAGTGTGTGTATTCAATTTGCCAACCCGGATCAGCAATCTTGAACTGGTTACTACCACGAGCGACGCGCAGAACCGTCTCATACTCATTATTGCCTAAATAGTTAAGCTTTGCGTGTTCGGCGGTTCCCCAATCGCCATTTAAGCCACGCAAGTAAAGATCAGCAGAAATAATTGGTTTATCCACGACTTCCGGGCTATCTGAGTCCGATCCACAGCCTGATAAACCGATACATGACGCGACAGCAAGCGCAATAATACTTGGTTTCATAGTTATCCCTTAGATTGTTATTTTGGGCGATAGTCTAAAAAACCATTGGTTTGACGAAAAATAGGTTAACCATCAACAGGTATAGATAACTTCTATATCCTCCAACCCGAACGTGACTGAGATCTATGAAAGGCATTTATCTTCAAATAAATGACGTTTTAAATTTGTGATTTATAAATATTATTGTGCAAAATGCTCCCACTAAAACTATGGGTAAAAGGTATGGATAAATCACTTCAGCAATTCTTACTTGTCGCACGGAGCAAAAGTATCAGTGCAGCGGCAAGATTGGCAGGGTTAAGCCAACCTACGGTCACCTACAATCTAAAAAAGCTAGAAGATAATCTTGGCGTCATGTTATTTGAACGACATGCGAATGGTATGGAGCTAACCGAGTATGGGCGTATTCTCTATCGTCATAGCAATACTATGCAGCACGAATACAACCAGATGATGCAAAGCATTGGCGAGAGGAAACAATACCAAGTCGGTAAAATTAAAATGGGAACGGGCGATGCTTGGTGGCCTTTATTTGCCAAGCGTGCACTCGACGAGCACCTTGCTCAATCTCCTTCCGCTTCTACTCACGTAGAATTTGGTAATCATCTTGCATTGATGGATTCGTTAATCAACGAACAAATAGAGTTCTTTATTGGCCATGAGATTGTCGGTCTATCAGAAAAATGTGATGTCACATTTATTCCTTTGTTTCAAACCGTCGATGACTTCTTTGTTTCGCCTAACCATCCTCTTCTTGGTCAAGTCGTTACTGAACAAATGCTGCATGAGTACCCTGCACTCTCAGTTACTTACGACTCCAAGAAGTTCAGCCATATCATTGATAATCCCATTCCAAAACAGAATGAAAGAGAGCGTCAACATCTGGATGATCGGCCTACTTACGAAATTGATTCATTACTCGCCAGCATTGACACTCTCAAAAACAGTGTTGCTGTCATGTCATATACCAGCCATCTTAGTGATTATTTAAACTCATTCGGCTTGCAGAAACTAACCATGGAAAAAACGCCTAAATCAGGAACAGTTGGAATCTATCGACACAGAAGGGAAACATCGGAATCTCACTTAACATTGATAGAAAGAATAACTAAGCTAGCACAGAGTTTGATTTAGCCACTCATGAGGTAACCCCAATGACATACGAAGAGTTTAATCAGTTTTGTGGTTCATTTTCTGCGACCTCCCATGTAGTCCAGTGGGGCGACGCGCACGTTTGGAAAGTGGGTGGAAAGGTATTTGCTATCGGAGGTTGGGGTAAAGACAAGCAACCTGCGTTTACGTTTAAGACCTCACCTTTAAACTTCGATTTTTTAAGTGATTACGAGGGCTATATTCCTGCCCCGTATTTTGCCAACCGTGGTATGAAATGGATTCAACAAACGGAAACCTCCGGACGCCTAGACGAAGATCTAAAGTACTATTTATCAGAATCTTATCGTTTGGTTGCACTTGGCTTGAGTAAGCGAAAACGCGATGAACTAGGCATTGAACTGCCACCAGCGAAGTAATACCGATGTTTGAAGAAAAACTTGCCCAGTTGTTGGCAGAGGATCCACTTCGCATTCAAGCATTGGAGTGTGTTCGATCACTGGCTTTGCCAGATTGCTACATTGCTGCGGGCTTTGTGCGAAACTTAGTTTGGGATCACCTTCACCAGAAGCAAAATCCAACACCATTAAACGATCTAGATGTTGTTTATTTCGATCCGAATGAGTTGGACGAACAAGCCTACCTCAAATACGAAGCTCAACTAAACGCCTTAATGCCAGACCTTAACTGGCAAGTGCGCAATCAAGCAAACATGCACCTAAGGAATGGTGATAAGCCATATCAAAATACCTTGGATGCGATGAGTTACTGGCCAGAGAAAGAAACCGCTGTCGCTGCTCGATTGAACGAGAACAACCAAATAGAGTGCATTTCAGCGTTTGGGTTTACGTCCCTATTTGATGGCCACATCACCTACAACCCTAAGCGAACTATGACGCTATTTGAATCAAGGGTTGAGTCTAAAGACTGGCTCATTACATGGCCTCAATTGCAGGTTGCCGTCTAAGTCTTGCTTATTCAGGAAACTGACTATGGAAGCGCTCAATCAAGAAGTCCAAAAACAAACGAAGTCGCTTGGGTTGATACTGGCGGCTCAGGTAAATCACGTTCAAATCTGCACCTGCAGAAGAGGTCGATGCGTTGAAGTTCTTCATATAGCCATTTAACACCGTCACTAAACGCTGCTGTTTGATGTCTTCTTGCACATCGAGAATCGATTTCAACGCAATTCCCGCGCCATCTAGCGCCCATTGACGAATCACTTCGCCATCATCAGAAAAACGCTTCGGTACGACAGTAACAACATTGTGCTGCTCTTCATCTTGGAAATGCCATGTTTTCAACTCTTCATTGCTGCGAACCATGGCTAAACAATCGTGCTGCGCTAAATCTTGTGGCGTGATCGGCGTGCCTTTCTTTGCCAAATACTGAGGAGAAGCGCAAAGCACTCGGCGACTGGACGCCAGCTTGCGAGAGATAAGGTTGCTGTCGGCTAGCTCCCCATATCGGATAACGATGTCCAAACCGGACTCAGCTAAGTTGGATAAGTTATCGTTCAAATACAGATAAGGGATCACATCGGGATAGAGCTGACTAAATTCCGACAGTATTGGCGAAATGTATTGCTTACCAATATCACGAGGAGCCGAGATTTTAAGTGTGCCGCGCACTTCTTTAGTGCCAGTTTGGAGTAAGTTCTCCGTCTCTTTAACGCTGTCGATGATTTCCAAACACGCCTGATGGTACAGAGCACCAGAGTCCGTCAGTGAAATATGCCTTGTACTGCGATTAAGTAATTTCACCCCATAACGGTCTTCCAGCGACTGTAATCTTGCCGTTACTGTTGCCGGCGATAAGCCGAGCTCTCTACCAGCCGCCGCCAGCCCTTGGTTCTTCACTATGCTGACAAACAGCGTCATATCCGAAAACTTGTCCACATTCCCTCCCGAAACCTCATTATTCGACTGAGCTGAATAATCAATTCAAATATTACTCAATTATCAAATTTATTCCAATCAATATACTGGCTCCAACGAAACGAGATTGGAGAAACAAATCATGAAAACAGAAAAAACCGTTTACGTCGTACTCGGTGGCACATCAGGTATTGGCGCTGAACTTAGCCAACAACTTGCGAGCGACAATGCGGTTGTCCACGTAGCAAGCCGCAAAACAGGGCTAGACATCAGCGATGAACAGTCGGTTTACCACTACTTCGAAACCATTGGTGCTTTTGACCACCTGATCGTCACAGCAGGCTCTTATGCTCCGGCAGGCAAAGTGGTGGATGTAGAAGTTTCCCAAGCAAAATACGCCTTCGATACCAAGTTTTGGGGCGCCATCAACGCAGCGAAACATGGCGCACGCTACATCAAGAAAGGCGGCTCAATCACGCTAACTTCCGGCATGTTATCGCGCAAAGTTGTTGCTAACACCTACGTCAAAACTGCCATCAACGCGGCCATTGAAGCGACCACGAAAGTACTGGCGAAAGAATTGGCTCCGATCAGAGTGAACGCGGTCAGCCCTGGTTTGACTAAAACTGAGGCGTATCAAGGCATGAACGAAGACGACAGGAATGCCATGTTCAAACGCACACAAAATAGCTTGCCCGTAGGCAAAGTTGGCGAAGCCAGTGACGTTGCAAAAGCTTACCGACTTCTGATTGAAAACAGCTACATGACTGGCGCCGTGATTGATGTTGATGGTGGCGCACTGCTTGGCTAACAACGCACGCTTAGCTAACCGCAAATAAAAACAAGGTGCTAGAGCAAGAAAAAAGCATGGCACCAATGGGTTCAAACGAAATAAAAAAAAGAGACTCCCCCATGAATAAAGAAAAAATGCCGCTGCAGGTATGGATCTTAACGCTTGCCGCTTTTGCTATCGGTACCGCGGAATTTGTTATTGCAGGAATCCTTCCTCAAGTCGCCAACTCTTTGTCCATCACGGAAGGGCAAGCGGGTTACCTAATCAGTGCCTACGCGCTTGCCATTGTGTTTGGCGGCCCGCTACTTACGATTTACTTAGCACGCTTTAACAAAAAAGTCGTACTGGCTGGGCTAATGGTGTTGTTTATTCTCGGCAACGTATTGTCCGCTTTCGCACCAAACTACTTTGTATTGATGGTCAGCCGAGTGGTAACTGGCTTGGTTCAAGGTCCTTTCTACGGCATCGGAGCCGTGGTAGCGACCAATTTGGTTTCAGAAAAAATGGCAGGTCGTGCGGTCGGACAGATGTTCGCGGGCCTAACACTGGCTAACGTTTTAGGTGTGCCTGGCGGTACTTGGATTGGCTTGCAATTCGGCTGGCACACCACTTTCTTAACCGTTGCCGCTTTTGGTTTAGTGGCTCTGTTCTTCATCACTTCAGTGATCAAATCGACTGGTCATGGCGAAGCAAAAGATGTCAAAGCGCAATTGGTTGCGTTCAAAAACCCAATGCTACTTATCAGCCTTGCAATCACCGTATTTGCTTGGTCGGGGTTTATGACTTTGTATGGCTACATCGCCCCTATCGCCATGCACATCACTGGCTTTGGTGAAGGTGCCGTAACTTGGATTCTGGTTATCGTTGGTGTCGGTCTGATTGTCGGCAACACCATGGGTGGTCGTTCATCAGATAAAAACCTACAAAAAGCGTCCATGTTCTGGGCTATCGCGATGATTGTGTCACTGGTACTGGTCGGCCTAACTGTCGACAGCAAAGTTCTGTTTATTGCCACCGCCTTTGTATTTGGTATTGCATCATTCGCTAACGTGCCAGCAATGCAACTTCGAGTAATGAACCACGGTGGTGAAGGTCA
This sequence comes from Vibrio sp. WZ-1, assembly GCF_052037695.1. Taxonomy (NCBI): domain Bacteria; kingdom Pseudomonadati; phylum Pseudomonadota; class Gammaproteobacteria; order Vibrionales; family Vibrionaceae; genus Vibrio; species Vibrio sp. WZ-1. The sequence goes on from NZ_JBQEQR010000081.1 coordinate 111,537, forward strand.
GGAGTTAGCAGCGACGGCAAACATCTCAGCCTTCAACTTAGCCAATGCCTTTGGCGGTTTCTTAGGCGGCATGGTACTCGATAGCCAAATGGGCGCAGGCATGATCCCTTACGCAGCCATCATTGTTCCACTGTTTGGTTTGCTATTCATCGCCAAGGCGAACCGCAAAGAAAGCAAACAGGCTGAGTTAGCTCCGAGCTTCAACAACTAATTTCATCCCTACTGGTAGCCCTGACTCAACGCCTCCCGTGCAAGCGGGGCTACACAATACGAATCGATAGGAAAACACTATGAAACTCTACATTTACGAACATTGCCCATTCAGTGCTCGCGTCCGCTACGTTGCGGGTATGCTGAATATCCAACTCGACGTCATCAATCTTGCTTATGACGACGACAAAACCACAACAGACCTGATTGGAACCAAACAAGTACCACTTCTTATCAAAGACAACGGTGAAGTATTGGCAGAAAGCCTAGATATCATCGCTTACTTCCTTGAACTGGCAACATCAAATGAAACAAGCCAACCGTCGCAACCCGTGTTGGATTGGCAAAAAATCGCTTTTCTTCCGCTGCAAAAAGTGGGTTACCCACGTTGGTCAAACATTGATTTACCAGAGTTTGCCACTCAGTCTGCACAACAAGCTTGGCGCGCTAAAAAGGAAACTGACTCACTCAATTTTGATGCACTCCTGCAGGACACACCAAACATTGCCAAAGAGGTCGAAGCGCTCATCGAACGTGCGAAAAGCGTGTTGAATCTCGACTCTTATCAGCATGTGACTTTGGTAGACGAAGCAATCCTATTTTCTATTTTGCGCGGGTTCTTCAGCGCCGCAGAAATCCAATGGGACAACGCCGTGAAAGATTGGATGGAATCGGTAAGCAGCAAAACCCAAGTACCACTACTTAAGTAAGGAATCGATCATGAGCAAACTATTTGAACCAACACAGCTGAAACAACTAACTCTGCAAAACCGCGTAGCCATGGCTCCAATGACCCGAGCGCGCACCAGCCAACCGGGAAACATTCCAAACCAAATGATGGCGACTTACTACAAGCAGCGTGCTACCGCAGGCTTAATCATCTCTGAAGCCACCCAGATTTCAGACGATTCGCAGGGTTACTCATTCACACCAGGCGTCTACACTGATGAGCAAGTGGCAGGCTGGAAAACCGTCACTCAAGCAGCAAAAGAGCAAGGCGCAGCGATGTTTTGTCAGTTATGGCATGTTGGTCGTGTATCACACCCGACATTCCAAAAAGGCGAACAGCCTATTGCCCCATCAGCACTAAAACCTGTAGAAACCCAAGTGTGGATTGCCGACGAACAAGGTAATGGCAACATGGTCGATTGTGTAGAGCCACGAGCCATGACTCAAGCGGATATTGACCGTGTAGTGAGTGATTTTGCTCATGCCGCGAAACGGGCGATTGAAGCTGGCTTCGATGGCGTTGAAATCCACGGCGGTAATGGTTACCTGATTGACCAGTTCCTACGTACCAACTCAAATCACAGAACCGACAACTACGGCGGTACTCGCGAAAACCGACTTCGCTTTTTGTTAGAAGTGGTCGATGCGGTGAGCGAAGCCATTGGTACCAACAAAGTGGGAGTACGACTCGCACCTTTCATCACTTTCAAGGACATGGACTGCCCAGACATTGTTCCGACCATTCTCGATGCATCGAAACAACTTCAAGCTAGGGATATTGCGTACTTACACCTGTCTGAAGCGGATTGGGACGACGCACCAGTGATTCCAGAAAGCTTCCGCATCGAGCTGCGCGAATACTTCACCAACACGATTATCGTCGCGGGCAGTTACACCCAAGAGCGTGCTGACGAGGTACTTGAGAAAGGTTATGCGGATTTAGTGGCGTTTGGACGCCCGTTTGTTTCTAACCCAGATTTGGTGGCGCGCTTACAGCACCAACAACCTCTGGCAGAACTGGATGGCTCAACACTATTTGGTGGTGATGAACACGGCTATACGGATTATCCGGCACTTGGTTGAGAGGCTTTAGCCGCTTCTGATAGCGATTCATAGCGTGCCGTATTTCTCAAATTAATCAGTTGTTATCCCATAAAGGGAAAAGCGCAACGCAGCTCAACGTTTTCTTCAGTTTGAGTGTAATAAACTGGCTGCATATTCAGAATGCAAATTTAGGAGAACGCTCGTGTCTGATGAAACTACAAAACAAGAAGTGACGGTTGTTGATATTAAGATGCCATTTATGTCGATGGTGATCTTTATGGTTAAGTTCGCCATCGCTTCCATCCCAGCGATGATCATCCTAGGTATTATTTTTAGTATTCTAGGAGCCCTGTTCGGGGGGATGTTCCACGGTATAGGTCACATGTAACCGACTAATCCACAGATAAAAACACTCTCCATGCTTTACTCATGGAGAGTGTTTCTTTTTAATCCACCAGCACTAAAGAATCTAAGATGCCTTTACCACTGTGGATGCCACCTTCATTTTCACTGGCTGGTTTACTGCGAATCAAATAGCCCGCATAACCTTCGAATTGCGTTACAGATTCACCTTGGTAGTGCGCCGTGAATAAACCAATTTCACTCACAAGGTCCGTCACCACGCTCTGCTGTGCATCACGTACTGCAATCGTCGGTGTCTCTCTTTCATGCGGATACAAACGCTGCATCAAAGCCCAAGCGTTATATTGTTGTTGCGGTAATCGATTCAACTGCTCTGCAATATCGTCACCAAAGATACAGTGTCCCCCGCCTTCACCCTGGTTTTTCAATACCCATTCGTCTTTGTTGCCAGAAGCTGCAAACCATTGAATCGTGTCAGTGTTAATTGGCTTCATCTCTGCCAATACGCTTTTGACCAACTCGGCTTCTTCAAGGTCTAGCCCCCAGCGCTGATACTCACTTGCTGGCATCATAGTTAACAACATTTGCATCGATTTGCTGGTCGCCAATTGTTGGCTGATGGTTGCATTCATCGCCACGTAGTGCTTTTCCATGAACAAACGAGTTTGACTCAAAGTGTGGCAACAAACTGGCTCATTCAGATTTGGCGAGAAGTAGTCAATGTATTGATAACCAGCCCGCAAATAGACTACGTCAAGACCACCAATGTGTTCTAACAAGAGGCGCTGGTTCTCTCCGCTCGATAACTGGGTACTCAACTGCTCGAAGGTGCGTCTTACTGTGCGAACGCCAAGCTTCTGCAATTCAACTTCGAGTAAGTGTTGGTCATACACGTTGTCTTCGTTTTTCTGCACCACCATCAAAAACGTCGGCGCACCTTCTTCATTAAAATGCGCTTTAACTTTTCTCGCGGCGGTGGCAATGCCAAGCGCGAGTTGCTGCATGCCTTGGTTATCTGCTGGTGTTGCTGTTCTATCTTCTAGCCATTGTTGGTAGACGCTGCCCCACTGGGAGCTTAAGAATTGATGCAGCTCTGTGGCACGCTGACCAAAAGGCGCCATCCCAGCTGCAATGCCATTAAACTCGATCACTTTCGCGCCGTGTTGACGGTCATCCATAAAGTCGGTTCGCATTAACAACAGTGGTTGGCGCGCAGCTTCGTGGTGGACCTCTTTGTGCAGTTCCAATAAACGCTCAAAGAAAGCGTCCGCTTTGCCTAGCTCGGCTAAGGAGGCTTGAAGGAATTCATAATCCTCAGACACATGACTGATCAGCTTGGCGATCAATGGCGTCACTTTCTTCAAGTATGCGAACGTATCACGCTCTATCGTCATTGGCGCAAAGCTAAACGGGCAGTGTCTTGCGCTGTTATCTGCTTGACGAAATGCCACGCCGTGCATGATTGCCCATTCACATGCTTCTTCAATCACTTGTTGCGGGATGATTTGTTTGTCTAAGGTACTCATAGCTGCACTTCATATTTTTTTAACCTAATGTACTTAAGACGCTGAAAGTTGCAATAAGACGCTCACTTTCTGGATTTATTTTTCGTTTTTTTACTCAACAAAGCGCCGAGTCATATCCTGCCTTGTGTTTATCTTGGAAAGAGCTAACTATTCCGCTTCGTTGTTTTCCTTGCTTACTTTCGATAAACAGAGAGTCAGTGACAACGCTCTGAATCCAGCACCTTGAAGTCACTTGAGTATATCCCTCTTTCTTTGCGGCGGATGACTGGTTAAAATGCACAAAATTGCGCACTAACTGGATAGAACATGGCAAAACTTACCCTTCAAGAGCAAATGCTAAAAGCAGGCTTGGTTAACGAGAAAAAACTGAAGAAAGCGAAAAAAGGCTCTAAAAAATCACGCGTTCAAGCTCGCGAAGTAAAAGCGGCGGTTGAAGAGAACAAACGTCAGCAGTTAGAGCGTGACAAGCAATTGAGCGAGCAACAAAACGCAGAACGCTTGAACAAAGAAATTAAAGCACAAATCAACCAACTGATTGAAATGAACAAGGTTGATTTGAAAGATGGCGATATCAAGTACAACTTCACACACGGTACGCTTGTGAAGTCTTTGTACGTTGAGTCAGAGATCCGCGAACAGCTTATCAAAGGCATCTTGGCAATCGCGATTGTTGGTGAAAGCTACGTTGTCATCCCACGTGGTGTAGCAAACAAGATTGCTCAACGTGATGAATCTGTGATCATCGAACAGAAAGAACCAGAAGCAGACATCCCTGCAGAAGATGACCCGTACGCAGATTTCGTCGTACCAGACGATTTGATGTGGTAAGAGTACCTCAATTTATAATAAGAAAGGCCGCTGTCTAAGCGGCCTTTTTTCTTCCCGAGATGCATTAAAATCTAAAAACAGTGTCTTTACTGCTCTTCAATATCAGCATGAAGTTGCTTGATTCTTGCTTGAAGCCTTGGTGCTAAATTCTGCATCATAGTTTGGCTTAAAATCATCGACTCCTGAGTCACTTGAGGCATCTTCTTCAAAATGCTCTGACCCTCGTCCGTTTGATAGAAAGCCAGCATTGCTGAAATCTCAGCTTCAGTAAACTGTCTCATGTAGACATCCATTGTCATAGGCTTAAGTTTAGCCCAACTCACTTCCTCTCTAAGCATCTGGTTAACATCTTGGTAGTACTGCTCAATGATGGCTTGCTTCGACTCTGAGACGTTGAGCTCTTTGGAGGCTTGAATAGTGACCTCATTCACCTGGGCATGAATTGTTTCAACAATCGCATCCATGTCCATAATCTCTAGCAGTTCACTGAGTTTTTCTAATTTGGTTTCTTCTGAAGCCATTACATGTAACGGCAACACAAGCAACAGAGCTAATACCAACTTCCTCATCACTCTATCTCATCCTCTAAAGCTATTGATATTTCTAAAATATTCACGTAATTGCTTAAACAGGTATGACTTTATAAGTTCGTGAGCAACATTGCACTACTGCTGATCACAATAACGGATTTCCTCACTAAATAAGCCAAGATAAATGACTACCAGCACCGTAAACGTGTTCAATGTGCTCTTTCAAAGCATCTCCGCCTCAAAGCGCGCCGTTCGCGCTTGCGCGATGGTACAGTTTGTTTCTGACATCAACTCTGCCAAAGTAATATTTGGGTTTTCTGATACCAATCTAACGAGCTTGGCTTCCAGAGGTTCGAGCTTATCGCTGTGTTTGGTGAGACCAACTTCTATTTTGCTGATCATAAATCGCATCGGCTCGGGCTCTTCGGCCTTGATATGATTTAAAAAGGCTTTCACGTCCAAAGCTTCACCAGCGATTTGCCAATTACGTGAACGTCGAATGCGTTTTAGTTCGCACTTCTTCTCCACCGCAATTGCTTTAGCCCGCTTAGCATTATCACCACCAATTCGGTGTATTAACGATGGTAGAGGGATAGTAATGGTTGTGTCTTTCAATGTATTACACCTCTACCACCGATACATTCTCACCCACCCACTTCAACAACTGTTTGGCGGCTCTGGATAGCACCTGATTCTGACGCACGATGTAACCAAAATCGGTGTTGGGGAAACTAGGCAGCGGTGTTACTTCTCGTGAGAGTTTTAATCTTGGGTCGAGCGAGAAATCTGGCACAATCGCAGTGCCAAAACCGGCTTCTGCCCAATCTATTTGCGCTTCAACACTGCCGACTTCCATGACTCTATGTTTTGGCAGGTTTAGCTCTGGCAGAGACGCATCAATCAGTTCACGCGTTCGGGTATCGTGCCCAAGTAGAATCAAGGTTTGGTTTTCTTCTGAGTTCTCTTTCCATTTAAAAATATTATCGCCAAAAGCGCACCAATGAATTTGTGTGAGCGGAGTAAAGTGCAGTGGTTGACTCTCTTTCTGTGCAATAACAAAACCAATGTCTGCTCGAGCACTTTTTACCAAATCCACCGCTTGTGATGAGGTGGTATTGAACAGCGCTAAATCGATACCAGGATACTCGTTTTTAAATTGTTGGAATGGCTTGATAAGTAACAAACGCGAGACAATATCACTCGCCGCAATTGAGAGCGTGCCTTGTGTTAAGTCATTGATCGCATTGAGATCGGATTGGCAGATTTGTAACTCATTCAACATATGCTGAGCAGTGTCCAATAATCGCTTACCCGCTTGAGTCAATTGCACAGGGTTACGTTCGATCAATTTCGCGCGCGTCGCTTGCTCAAGTTGTTTGATGTGTAAGCTCACATTTGGCTGTGTCATATGCAGTTCAATCGCTGTTTTGCCGAAATGTTTTACTTCTGCCAAGGTGACAAACGTACGTAACCAGTTCAAATCTAACATAGAAAATTACCCGATATGAGTTTCTTATCAAGTTAATGAGTATAATTAATTTCTCTTATTCATGCGAGCATCCTAAGATTTTCCGGTCTGTTTTTGGAGAATGAATTATGTCGTCTATCGTTGTTGTGGGTGCAAACTGGGGTGATGAAGGCAAAGGCCGCATCGTTGACTTTTTGGCAGAGCAAGCTTCTGCAAGCATTCGTTTCCAAGGTGGTAACAACGCGGGTCACACCGTAGTTAACGACCTAGGTACGTTCAAGCTGCACCAGCTACCAAGTGGCGTTTTCAACCCTGACTGTTTGGCAGTTTTAGGTCCGGGTATGGTTATCAGCCCTGCGTCGCTGTCTCAGGAGATTGCGGAAGTTGAAGAAGCGGGCGTGAAAGTGAAAATGTGCATCTCTGATCGCGCAACACTGTGTCTACCTCTACACGCACTAGAAGATACGCTAGAAGAACAACGCTTAGGCGACAACGCATACGGTTCAACTCGTCAGGGTATTGCCCCTGCATACGGTGACCGTGTGATGAAAAAAGGCATCCTAGTTGGTTGGTTGAAACAACCAGAAGTTCTAGTAGAACGTATCAAGTTCTGGATGGACTGGAAACTTCCACAACTACGTGCACTTTACCCAACGTTCGAATTCGAACAAACCGCTGAAGAGATGGCGAACTGGTTACTAGAAGTGTCAGCACCTTGGCGTGATGCTATCTGCAACGTAACGCTTCCGCTAAAAGAGCTGCAAGCAAAAGATCAAACTCTACTATTCGAAGCACAGCTAGGTGCGGGCCGTGACCTTGTTTACGGTGAGTACCCATGGACAACCTCTTCAAACGTTGTGTCTATGTACGCTGGTATCGGTAGTGGCCTTCCTGCTCTGCGTCCAGAGCGTGTTATCGCAGTAGCAAAAGCGTTCAGCTCATCAGTAGGTACAGGTACGCTGATCACAGCAATGGAAGAGCAAGATGCATTCCGTGAACTAGCGGGTGAGTTCGGTGCAACAACCGGTCGTCCACGTGACATGGGTTACTTCGATGCTGTTGCAACGAAGAACGGTGTTGAACTTCAAGCAGCGACTGAAATCGCGCTGACAAAAGTGGACTGTCTGACTGGCCTTAAAGATCTAAAAATCTGTGTTGGCTACGAAGGCGAGCACAGCGAAAACCCAATTTGGCCTCAAACGGCTGCACTAGCACCAATCTACGAGAAGATGGAAAGCTGGAGCGAAGACATTACTGGTTGTCGTAAATTTGAAGATCTACCAGTCGCGGCACAAAAATACGTTCTACGTATTGAAGAACTGATGGGTGTACCAGTGAAAATGGTATCGGTTGGTCCTGGTCGTGAACAAATGATTATGCGCTAAGACGTGGAATAACACGTCTATTGGCAAGCGGCTTTTATCTTTTCCGGGGTAAAGCCGCTTTTTTTATAGCTGTCAAATACATAGCAATATATTTCATGAAGACAAGCTCACGTTCTTCATGCAAAATACTTGAGTTTGAAACTAATGATTTTGCGCCAATTAGGCTTTTACAATATCCAAGACTTCTATTTCTCTAAGTCTACCCCGCACGATGAATTTCTAGCGTTTGTAGAGCATAACGAAACAGTAGGAACATCAGGTAAGTCTGATAAGAGCACACAATGCACTCTTTTGAACGCTCATTAGATCAACCGAACAAACGACGCTTCATCCCTGCCCTTTCGAGAATTCGCGTAGTGATCTCTTCCACCGACAAAGACGAAGTGTTGATGTAAGGAATTGCTTCCCGTCTAAACAGCGCTTCTACCGTATCAAGCTCCAACTTACATTGCTCTGTGCTCGCGTATTCACTGCCTGATAAACGGTTCTCACGGATCTCATTCAACCGTTCTGGGTTGATGGTTAAACCAAACAGCTTGTGTCGATGAATTTCAAACTCCGGCAATAAACGCATCATCTTGACGTCTTCTGCAATAAACGGGTAGTTCACCACACGTAAACCAAACTGCATCGCCATGTAAAGACTGGTTGGGGTTTTGCCGCTGCGTGAGACGCCAAGCAAAATAATGTCAGCCTCCTCCAAGCCTTTGAGCGTAATACCATCATCATGAGCAAGTGTGTATTCAATCGCCGCGATACGGTCAAAGTAAGTATCTGAATCTTTGCTCACACTTCGTGAACGCTGCATTTTGGGTTGAGGCGCAATCTGAATATCATCCTGCACCTTCTGCACTATACTTTCCAATACATCGTAGCTGTACGCTGGTGCTTGTAACAGCATTTCGCGAATTTCTGGCACGACAATCGAGAAGAAAACCAAAGGCTTCACGCCATCACGCTGATAGGAAATCTCGATTTCTCTGATGACATCAGCAACTTTGTCTTCACTTTCGACAAAAGGAAAGGTTTTTTCATTAGGAATGAACGAAAACTGCCCCAGGACAACATGTCCCAAAGTCTCACATGTTATGGCGGTTCCATCAGAAACATAGAACACATCACGACTTTGGCTTTTTATTTGCATTTTTGTTTATTTTTTCAAATTCATTTGAGTAGGATGACTTACATAATATTAATAAAAGAGTTTGGCTTGCAATTACGTACCCCACAGCTTTGAAGATTCTTCGAAGTTTTTTTTGAGCTGAGACGTAATCGTTTGCCTTAACTATCAACTAAGAAAAATGGTTGGTACATGTTTGCGTCGGAAAATTCGTTTAAGCCCTAGTTGGGAAGTTGTAGTTAATATCCCTTACCTACAATGGCTGCTTTCAGCCCGATACTGCGTCTTCGATGACATTGACCTGCAAGGATGAACACCCACTGTTCGAGGTTGGTATTAATCCCCTACAAAGCTGCAATGTTTCTGGAGAAAGACATGCAAAAGAACACCCTCTGGTTCAATGGACTATCCATGGATGATGTCGACAAGGTCGGCGGTAAAAATGCTTCACTTGGTGAAATGGTGTCTAACCTAGCCAATGTTGGTGTATCCGTACCGAACGGTTTTGCGACAACCTCATATGCGTTTAATCAATTCCTTGACTACGAAGGTTTGGACGAGCGCATTCACCAACTACTTGATGAACTGGACGTTGATGATGTAGAAGCCCTGCGTAAGACAGGTGCCACCATTCGTCAATGGGTATTAGAAGCCCCGTTCCCAGCGGATCTTGAACAAGACATCCGTGATAACTACAAAGAACTGACAGACAATCATTCTGAGATTTCTGTTGCCGTTCGCTCTTCTGCAACTGCAGAGGATCTGCCGGACGCGTCATTTGCTGGTCAGCAAGAGACGTTCCTAAACGTAAAAGGCATTGACGCAGTACTAGAAGCGACTAAGCACGTGTACGCTTCCCTGTTCAATGATCGTGCTATCTCATATCGTGTACACCAAGGCTTTGACCACCGCGGCATCTCGCTATCGGCGGGTATTCAACGCATGGTGCGCTCGGATATTGCATCCTCTGGTGTAATGTTCACCCTAGATACGGAATCTGGTTTCGACCAAGTGGTATTCATCACCTCTTCTTGGGGCTTGGGTGAAATGGTGGTTCAAGGCGCGGTTAACCCTGATGAATTCTACGTTCACAAGCCAATGCTAGAAGCAGGTCAACACCCGATTGTTAAGAAGACTTTCGGCTCTAAGCAGATCAAGATGATCTACTCAAACAGCCAAGAGATCGGCAAGCAAGTTGAGATCATCGATACCTCTGTAGAAGAGCGCAATGCCTTCTCTCTGAACGATGAAGAGATCAAAGAGCTTGCTAAACAGGCGATGATCATCGAGAAGCACTACCAACGTCCGATGGACATTGAGTGGGCAAAAGATGGTATCGACGGCAAACTTTACATCGTACAAGCACGCCCAGAGACCGTCTGTTCTCAAAGCGAGCAAAACGTGATTGAACGCTACGAGCTAAACAACAAAGCAGACGTTTTGGTTGAAGGTCGTGCAATCGGTCAGCGTATCGGTAAAGGCCCAGTGCGTTTGGTGGACTCTCTAGACCAAATGTCATTAGTGCAAGAAGGCGATGTGCTGGTTACTGACATGACTGACCCAGATTGGGAACCAGTGATGAAAAAGGCGTCTGCGATTGTTACGAACCGTGGCGGCCGTACTTGTCACGCAGCCATCATCGCACGTGAGCTTGGCATTCCAGCTATCGTAGGTTGTGGTGATGCCACCAGCAAGCTGACTGACGGTGAGACAGTGACCGTATCTTGTGCAGAAGGTGAAACGGGCTACGTCTATCAAGGCGAATTAGAGTTCGAAATCAAACGCTCTGCGGTTGATGAACTGCCAATGCTACCAACCAAAGTGATGATGAACGTGGGTAACCCAGACCGTGCATTCGACTTCGCTCAAATTCCGAATGAAGGTGTTGGTCTTGCGCGTCTTGAATTTATCATAAACAAGATGATTGGTATTCACCCGAAAGCGCTGCTGAACTTCGATGCACAAAGCGATGAGCTAAAAGCAGAAATCGCTGAGCGTATTCGTGGTTACAAAGACCCAATCGATTTCTACGTCAGCAAATTAACAGAAGGCATTGCGACCATTGCGTCTGCATTCTGGCCAAAACGTGTCATCGTTCGTATGTCTGATTTCAAATCAAATGAATACAGCAACTTGGTTGGCGGTAGTGCTTACGAACCACATGAAGAGAACCCAATGCTGGGCTTCCGCGGAGCCTCTCGTTACATTTCTCCAGTGTTTGAAGAATGCTTCGAGCTTGAAACCCAAGCAATCAAACGAGTACGTAATGAAATGGGACTGAAGAACGTTGAAGTCATGATCCCATTTGTTCGTACACCAAGCGAAGCGGCATCGGTTATCGACTTACTTGCGAAATTCGATCTGCGCCGTGGCGACCAAGGTCTGAAAGTGATCATGATGTGCGAGCTGCCGTCAAACGCAGTGCTTGCAGATGAGTTCTTGAAGTACTTCGATGGCTTCTCTATCGGTTCTAACGATATGACTCAGCTTACGCTTGGTCTTGACCGTGACTCTGGCGATGTGGCACACCTGTTTGATGAACGTAATCCAGCAGTAAAAATCATGCTCAAGATGGCTATTGATGCCGCTACTAAAGCTGGCAAATACGTTGGGATCTGTGGTCAGGGACCATCAGATCATGAAGATCTTGCTGAATGGCTTATGGAGCAAGGTATCAGCTCTGTTTCACTCAACCCAGACACCGTTATCGATACTTGGTTGCAGCTAGGTAACGTGAGCAAGTAATTCCTCCCCCCTAGCCCATAACATAGCCCTCAAGCTCCTTAGTTTGAGGGCTTTTTCTATGTCTATCACGTCAAAGCACAGTAAGTTCGTGACGCCAATCTCAAGCCATATATACCTTTCATTCTCCCACCTCTCTTTTTCACCTAAAATTAAAACAACACCATTTCATAGAAGAACGGATGTATGAAAAAGCCTCTTGCTCTTATCTCAGCCTTAGCTTTGCTCGCCACCCCTACTTATGCCGATTGGGATGAGTTTTCCAACAAGCTTTCAGATATCGGTGAATCTGTATCTGAAGGGGCTAAAGATGCTTGGGATAGCACCAAGGAATTCTCTAAACAAGCTTGGCAAGATTTTACAAACTGGTCAGAAGAGGCGATTAATACTGCCGGAGAATGGACTGATGCAAGTATTGAAACAAGTAAAGAATGGATTGATGCAGCAGACAAGAAAATCGACGAGTTAATGGAAGGCGATACACCAGAAGAAGCTCGCCAAGCGATTGACTTGATGGCTGACAGTACCCTACTTAAACTGTTTAACGAAAAACCTGAAGCCAAAGTGCTTTACGACAAAGCTTACGGCTATGCCGTGTTTGATTCACGCAAACTGTCATTGATGTTCCACACTAACTCAGGCTCCGGTGTTGCGGTCAACAAATCGACCGACAAGCGCACTTATATGAACATGTTTGGTGCCGGCGTCGCCCTTGGTGTTGGCGGTAAGTTCTACCAACAAGTCGTGCTGTTTGAGGAAGAAAAAGACTTCAACACCTTTGTCGAAGAAGGCTGGGAAGCATCAAGCGAAGCTTCTTTAGTCGCTGGTGAGGATGGAGAAGAAATGACAGCCCAGTTCAACAGCGGCGTGGCTGTGTATCAGCTAAACACTACTGGCTTACTGGTTGATGCGAACGTTTCTGGCTCAAAATACTGGGTGAATAAAGAGCTAACCGACTCGCAGTAATCTCTTGGTTACAATGATTTATTGATGGGGAGCACAACGCTCCCTTTTTGTTTATCTCAACACTCGCCCCATCACTGGCATTCCAGCGTATTTCGATGAGAGCATGAACCCAGCGTGCTTATGAACCCACGATGTCGCATGAACCACACAACAGTCCTCATACCGTCACTCCAGCGAGCCGAAGCGAGACTAGGAGTCTCTGCAGCACGTTGCTAAACCCACAACGTCGCACGAACCACACAACAATCCTCATACCGTAACTCCAGCGAGCCGAAGCGAGACTAGGAGTTTCATGCAGCACGTTTCTAAACCCACAACGTCGCACGAACCACACAACAATCCTCATACCGTAACTCCAGCGAGCCGAAGCGAGACTAGGAGTCTCATTCAGCACGTTTCTAAACCCACAATGTCGCATGAACCACACAACAATCCTCACATCGTCACTCCAGCGAGCCGAAGCGAGACTAGGAGTCTCATGCAGCACGTTTCTAAACCCACAATGTCGCATGAACCACACAACAATCCTCACATCGTCACTCCAGCGAGCCGAAGCGAGACTAGGAGTCTCATGCTGCACGTTTCTAAACCCACAACGTCGTACGAACCACACAACAATCCTCATACCGTCACTCCAGCGAGCCGAAGCGAGACTAGGAGTCTCATGCAGCACGTTTCTAAACCCACAACATCGTACGAACCACACAACAATCCTCATACCGTCACTCCAGCGAGCCGAAGCAAGACTAGGAGTCTCATGCAGCACGTTTCTAAACCCACAACGTCGTACGAACCACACAACAATCCTCATACCGTCACTCCAGCGAGCCGAAGCGAGACTAGGAGTCTCATGCAGCACGTTTATAAACCCAAAACGTCGTACGAACCACACAACAATCCTCATGCCGTCACTCCAGCGAGCCGAAGCGAGACTAGGAGTCTCATGCAGCACGTTTCTAAACCCACAACATCGCATGAACAACAAAATAGCAGATAACTTGGGAATGCCAGCCCGTTGCGTTATGCTTACCTCAACCTTTATCGAACTCTCGAATCCCCATGCCGAACGACGCATTCAACACTCAACTTGCAGAGACAATTTCTGCCCTTAACTCACCAAGCTTTACGCCTAAACTCATGCGCGTTATTGCTTCATTGCTGAGTTTTGATTGCGCGGTGATCCTCGGCTACCGCGAAGGCAAACACCCTATCTACCTGTATGATTCGATTGAGAATGAACGCGAGCTTTTGTTCCAGCGTTATCTCACCACCTCTTTTCAAAACGACCCGTTTTACCAGAAGCTCAACGCCAGCAAAGAGCAAGGCATCTTCACGCTCAAAGATGTCGTAGGTAAAGACGTCGCGCGCAACGATCTCGATTACCAAGCCTACTGTGAGCAGTTTTACCATCAAACGGGCTGGAAGGATGAACTCAGCATGCTGATCGAAATTGAACCGACGCGTTGGGTGATGCTCTACTTCGGTTTTATGCAAGACGACAAACGCTTCGCTAAGCCTCAAGTGACCAAGCTAAAATCTCACTTTGCCATCATCCAATCTTTGTGCCAGCAGCACTGGAAACAGACCGAGTTTACACTCGCCGAGCCAGTGTTCAGCCCTAACGCTTATTCAGGACAAATGCGTGCAGCAATTGAATCTGCACTCGCATCTTTTGGCCAAACCATCCTCACCAAACGAGAACAAGAAATCGCCACATTGATCGCGCAGGGCTATGACAGCAAAGAGATTGCAACACACCTAGATGTTACGGAAGGCACAGTGAAGAACCATCGTAAACGCATCTACGCGCAGCTGAATGTGGCGTCTTTAAGCGAGTTCTTTCAGTTGTTTCTCAACCACCTGATCACTCAATCAAGATAACAAACTGTCCCTTTAGGGATATATCTCGATTCCGCATCGCCTTTTAATCTGAATACAACCAAACCAGATAAAGATAAGACGATGACACTGATAGAAGATTTACAAGCTCGCGGTTTGATTGCCCAAGCGAGCGATTTAGACCAAGTTCAACAACTGCTATCTGAGCCACAAACCTTGTACTGCGGTTTCGATCCAACCGCAGGTAGCTTGCACATCGGTCACCTTGTGCCACTGATTATGCTCAAGCGCTTCCAAGATGTCGGACACCAAGCCATCGCCCTGATTGGTGGTGCAACGGGTATGATCGGCGACCCCAGCTTTAAAGCCACAGAGCGAAGTTTAAACTCAGAAGAAACCGTAACGGGCTGGGTACAAGATCTGTCGAACCAAATTCAACAGTTGATGAATAACCAAGTCAGCAAACCAATGATCATGGTAAACAATGCGGATTGGGTGAAGCAGATTAATGTGATCGACTTCTTCCGTGATGTAGGTAAGCATTTCTCCGTGAATACCATGATCAGCCGCGAGTCCGTTAAACAACGCTTACAACGTCCAGATCAAGGTATCTCATTCACCGAGTTCAGTTACGCACTGCTACAATCTTACGACTTCGCAGAATTAAACCGTCAGTACGGCTGTCGCCTACAAATCGGTGGTAATGACCAGTGGGGCAACATTGTTAGCGGCATTGACCTTACTCGCCGTCAAAATGGTGAGCAAGTATTTGGCCTAACCTTACCTTTGATCACCAAATCCGATGGCACTAAATTTGGTAAAACCGAAGGTGGCGCAGTTTGGTTAGATCCAAGTAAGACGTCGCCTTACGCTTTCTACCAATTCTGGTTATCCGCGGAAGATGCCGATGTTTACCACTTCCTACGCTACTACACCTTCTTGAGTTGCGATGAGATTGCTGCGATTGAGGCACAAGACAAAGACAGCAAAGGCAAACCGCAAGCACAGCGTATCCTAGCAGAGCAAATGACGCGCTTTGTCCATGGAGAAGAAGGCTTAGCAAGTGCAGAGCGAATCACTCAAGCGCTATTTAGCGGCAATGTGCAGCAACTAAGTTTGAGCGAACTAAAACAGTTGGAGCTCGATGGCTTACCGAGCATGCAAAGTGCTGAGCAAGACTTAGTAGAACTACTGGTTGAATCGGGCTTAGCCAATTCAAAGCGCATTGCTCGTGAGCTAATTGGCAACAACGCCATCAGTGTAAACGGCGAGAAAGTCGATGCAGAACACCCAAGTTTGAACTTCCCGTTGTTCGATCAGTACTGGTTGCTTCAACGCGGTAAAAAGCACTTCTACTTGGTGAAACGCGTCGAGGGTTAACTGTTCCCATCTAACTACCTCCGACCTAGCTAGAGCAACTAAAACGCGAGCCAAAGTGCTCGCGTTTTTGTTTCCCAATTTTGTGAAGCCAAAAGCTAACTTTAGGGTGGATGCCCGTTATAGTGCTGTTCTTCAAATACAACAAAATATAACAACAGCACAAAACCATGATCAGACACATTCTACTCATCAAATTTAAAGCATCTGCCACCAGCGAAAAAATCCAACACCTGCGAGAGCTATTCGAAGCCATGCCAACGAAAGTGGAAGGCATAACCGACGTTGAGTGGGGCTTAAACAACAGCCCAGAAGGCAAAAACAAAGACTACACACACGCTGTAATGATGACGTTTGCCAATGAAGCGGGTCGTCAGAATTATCTGCCTCACCCAGAGCACGATGCATTGAAAGAAGTATTTAGACCACTGCTTAAAGACGTCATCGTGTTTGATTACGAAATCTGAATCTCTCAGGTAAGTATCCGGACAAATAAAAAGCCACCACGACAATTTGCATCATAGTGGCTTTTGAGGTTACTTCACGTGTTTAAAGTTTGGCAGAATCGTTTCTGGTTTCTGCTCAACAAACGCTTTGCTTGGTGAGTAAGCGCGGAAATACACAAACCAGTTTTCATCCGGTCGAGTTTGTACCCAGTTTGCTTCATTCACACCTTCTGGCTTAGTGGGTGAGAAATGGAACGTGTAGTTACCGTTGGCGTCTTTCACTGTGCCCGGAACGTTAGATCCCACATCGGCACGTTGAATATCGTTATCGATGATGGCGCGGTTTTCCACGTTGTACACCGTAATGGTCCAGAACAAATCGGCGTAATTCACATCGCCATCTAAAGTTAACGTGTAGTGATTGCTGCCATTTAGGCCATAACCTTCACCATCACGGTAGTTATCTAGATAAATCTGCCCCCAGCCACCATTTTCAAAACCATGCATCGCAATGTCGTTCGTTACTGCTTCATAAAACCATGCCGCGCGACCATCGAGATCCATACCATAAGCGCGATCTTGGTTTGGTGTTGATGCTGTTGCGACTTCCCATCGGTTCCCTTCAGGGCCATATTCTGATTGAGGTAAACGACCTGTTTTGTTGAAGTCGATATTCTTAGTCATGGCCTCACCAAGTACTACCGCTTCTTGCATGATCTTCACTTGTTCGGCATTTGGTTCGAAAGGTTTACCCTTCTCAATACCCAATGGACGCAACATGTCATGCATCATGCGATCGCGCTCTGCAACAGGTTCTGTTTGAATAGCTTCGTTGAGCACTTGCCAAAACTCCATACCACGTGGATGTTTCGCATCGAGACCTTTTTTCGGGAAATTAACGCCTCGATCGCTGAGTGGTTTGCCATCCAGATGCGTGATTGACATCGACTCCAAGTCCGTCATGCGTTGTTTCTCTGTTTTCGCCATTAAGCGCACACCAAAGAAGACATAGTTGGTATCCGATTCAAGTACCACCGCATCTTTTGGTAGGTTCTTTGGTGTTTCGCTGCCCTTAGCTTTTATCACGTATGTGCCTGGCTTGGTCATTTGTGCAATGCCAATCTGCCACATGGTATGCACCGCACCACGCAGTTCATCGGTCGGGATGTTCACCACTACGGGCTCTTTCTCTACGTTAAACCATGTAATCGCGTAAGGCGTTGAAGTGTTGTAAGTTAGGCCGCCCAATTTGGATTGATGCGATGCCACATAAGTAATTTGGCCATCTTCTGAGCCCATTTTTTCATACGCTGCCTTCCACGCGTAGTTAGACGTCAGCGGAATAGACCAAATGTAAGCTTGTGTCGCGCGCTGAAAATCCATCAGATTAAACAGTTTCTTTGAGCTTTCCTCTGTTGGAATGCCGTTGAGCACGCTGGTTTCAAAAGCAAAATCACCAGAGCGGGTGTGCATGTTTTCAATCTTGATGTTGTCTGCGTATGCGCTACTGGTTAAAGCAGCAAATATCAAACCAGAGATAAGGTTTTTCGTTACTTTGTTCATGTCTATTCTCTACTCATCGTTTCAGGCGGTATCGGGAGGATGAAGTTGAAATCAGTCATTTCTTGACCAACTCAATGTGGCGCAGTATAAAAACAAGTCAAGACTGAAAATTGACATTTTGAGAATATTTGAGTGAAAAACGAATATCGATTGAGTGCGTTATATCTCTCTGCTTTCCCTAGATTGTGCAGACGATATGGTGTTGAGCCTCAAACCTTAACCTCAAAGCTCAATATTCAAATCTCAACCTTACACGATGAAAACCAAGAGCTTAGCCATCAGCAATTTGCAGAACTGCTGAACTTGGCCGCCAAAGAGACCAAAGACCCACTGTTCGCCCTAGAGCTCAGTACCTTGATTGACTACCAGTCTTTGGACATCGCTATGTTGCTGATTGCCAGTCAGGAATCTCTCGCAAACATCTATCCGGTTTTGTTTGGTCTGTACAGCTATCAGCAACGTGCTTCTCGCCATCAACTTGATATTCGTGACGACATTGCTCGCCACTTTACTCAGTTCTTATTCGAACCCAATGTCGATACAAGCCAACACGCTTTGCTTTCCATTGGAGGTATCATTACGACATTCAAGATGGTCTTGGGCGAACAGTTGAAGTTGCATCGAGTGCATTTTAAAGCGCACTACCAAGGTGAATCAGGAGCACAGCAGCAAACACAGATAGAACGTCTTGAACGCTTCTTTGGATGCAAAGTGATATTGGGTAGTCAGTTCGATGGTTTTGAGTTCCCCAAAGCCCTACTCGCAGAAAAGCCCGACTTGGAGATGACCATTACCAATCAAATGCGACGCAAAGTCTCTCACGGTCTTCAACATCACAACACGCTATTGGAAATCACCACCAACTCGATTCTGTTATTGCTTCCTCTCGGTGATATCAGCAAAACCTTGGTCAGCAAAATGCTCGGCATCCACCCGAGAACGTTGCAGAACTTGTTGAACAAAAATGACCTCACCTACCGAGATATCGTGAATTCAGTCCGCGACACCGAGAGTAAGAAGCTGCTCACCAACAGCGAATATCCAATCCGCACTATTGCTGACATGCTTTGCTACGCTTCTGCCGATTCTTTTATCCGCCAGTTCAAACGCACCAATGGCACCACACCTTTGCAATATCGAAAACAGCATTGCGTATGACGGCTAGCAATCCAAGCTTGCAATTCGATTTGGTTATTACCTGAATTACATCAATTCATTTCTGTCATCACAGGCATATCGATAAAGTCAGGTCATCTCTTAATGACGACCTCAAGGTAAGCGACATGAAAAAGACCATCTTAGCGACTCTTATTGCCATCACCTCTATTCAGACCATGGCAGCCGTTAAAGTGACCGACGAAAACTTCGCCCGCGCAGAAACTGATCTGTACTTCACTCAACAACTAGAGCGCCAACCAATCAATGTGTTTGACCACAACCGAGACAGCGTCACCGTTGATAATCAGATGATCATTCGCTCAAACACCGACTTGCTCTACTCGACAGCCGTGGTCGATGTGTCGAAAGGGGCCACTTTCCGTTTAGCGAAAGGTGATGCTTACCAAATCATGCATTTCTTCAACAACAATCACGACAACCATATGGCCATTTACGGTGGTGACGAGATCTACATTGATTCGAAAATTGCAGGCTCGGATTACATTTACATCCTAATGCGTACCGCTACGACAGCAGGCATGGAAGAGGCACATCGCTTACAAGATGCCGCCGAGATTGATGCAAAATCCGCAAAACCATTTAAGCCAGCGCAAGATTGGGACAGCGCCTCTCGCGACGCGGTGCGTGCGAAATGGGAGAAGCAAGTCAATACAATTAAGACTGAAGAGGCCTTCACTACTGGCATTACTGCAACTTCAAACAATAAAGACTTTATGATTGGCACTGCATCCGGCTGGGCGGGTTTACCGGCAGACTACGCCGTGTACTCTTCACGAGCAGGCTCAGGGAAAGTCCAATGTGCTAGCGTTACCTTTGACAAACCATCGCTAAGCTACGAGAAAGGTGGTTATTGGTCTATTACCGCATACTCTGGTGAAGGCTGGTTGATGACCAACAATAACAGTATGAATTCAACCTCCGCCGTTCCAAATAAAGATGGCTCTTATACCATTCAATTCGCGCCACAAGGCGAGACATGTGGTGATGCTAACAATGTCATTGAGGTTAATGACGCTGAATGGAAATTTGTAACGCGAGCTTATCGCCCAAATAACAAAGCAAAAGTTATCAAAGAGATGCATAACTTCCCGAATGTGACGGCAAAGTAACGCAGAACAGGCTTAATCTCCTCAGACCAAGCCTCTGAGAACAAACCTCTAAGAACAAGCCTCTCAACCGAGAGGCTTATTTTTTTCTTCGATGATGGCTTGAGAAGTTGTGATGATTTTTCGTTTGAGCCACTGATGCATCGGGTGCATTCGCTTATTGTGCGATTCCACCAGCACAATATTTTTTAGCTCATCTGGGGTGTGATTAGGGAAAGAGACATATTCAAACTCACCGCGCAAATAATGAGCAAGCTGTTTAGAGCAAGGTAAAATAATATCGCTCTGCTTGATCACATCGAGCAAGGTATGCAGATAGGAACTTCGTGCTTTTACCTTTAACGTTTCACTTGAAAGGTGCTTGGCAATAAAGGGCTGGGTATCGTTCCATCCCGGCACCACCAAACTGGCGTATTCTGCTTGATTGATTTCAGATTGAGACAGAGTCTTTCCTGCCAATGAATGGTTAGTTTTCACTAAACCAACAAAATCATCTTCACCAATGACTTGGTGGGTAAACTGCTTACTGGTTTCAATTGGCGAATAGTTGATGGCTGCTTGAATCTCACCATCGAGTAGCTTTTTGAGTGTTTGAGAACCCCAATTCACGATGTTTACTTGTGCGCTTGGTGCCTCTTCAATCACCGCGAGACACAAGCGTGCACCTAGCCAGTTGGAGATAAAACCGTTAATCGCAATGGTAATGTTGCCTTGATAATCAGAAGGGTTAAAGCTTGGGGAATCCAGAATGACCTCATCCAAGCTTTCCATGATCATGGGAAGTTTCTCTCCCAGTTCAAGCGCACGTGGTGTTGGCTTCAGGCCCGAGTGAACACGGGTAAACAACTCATCATTAAAGTAATCACGCAGC
This sequence comes from Vibrio sp. WZ-1, assembly GCF_052037695.1. Classification (NCBI taxonomy): domain Bacteria; kingdom Pseudomonadati; phylum Pseudomonadota; class Gammaproteobacteria; order Vibrionales; family Vibrionaceae; genus Vibrio; species Vibrio sp. WZ-1. Next base: position 132,829 of record NZ_JBQEQR010000081.1, read on the forward strand.
CTCCCTAACGCTTTACTGACTGCAGGTTGGCTAAGTGCCAGTCGATCCCCAGCAATACGCGTGTTCTTGGTTTCGAGTAACACCAGAAAGATGCGAAGTAAGTTGAGATCCAATTGCTTCATCGTGATTCGTTCCCTAGTACAACCCTGTTTAGTATCGGCTATTCATTCCGAATCGGTGTGACATATCATCATCCATACGTCCACCTTTCCAGCCGCCGGAGCCTAGTAGATTCAATACATCTTGTGCATTGTAGTCACCACCGTCGAAGAAATCGTTGGCAACATCAGCACGCAGAGACTGAATTTGAGTATTTTCTTCCACGTTAAGTTCTTCAGGATTAGCATAAAGCGCTAAAGCGATTTGTTGTTGGCGCTTGCTCAACTCGCTTGTGCTGCTTTGCACTTGTCCGATAGAGAAATACTCGCGGCTGCCATAGCCCTTAATTAATCGGGCGGAGAGCAGCTTTATGACCTTCTTAATTCGACGACGTTGAATGACTCTAAGCACATTAATACCCTATTCTTCTTTTATCAAAATTGACGTTATATTTTGTGCATAACGTTGTGATGCTTTAGAGTGTCACGGTTTAGTACAGTGTTCAATAAGCATGGAGTGCCAGAGTGAAAATCGACGATCTCAAACTATTCATCAAGGTGGTGGAGTTAGGTAGCTTTACCGCCGCAGCCAATGCGTTGGATTTACCTCGTGCGAATGTCAGCCGACGAATCGGCGATTTAGAGCAATCCCTTGGTGCTCAGCTTTTCCATCGCACCACGCGCAGTTTATCGCTGACCAACAACGGCGAAGCCTATTATGAGAACCTACAAAAAGCGCTGACGATGCTCGACTCGGCGAACGAACAAGTTAGCAACGACACCAACGAGGTTCGTGGTCGTATCAAGCTTGGATTGCTACCAGAAACTGACGAACTGGTTCGTCCAATTTTGTTCGATTTCCATGACCAATACCCTCATGTTGAGTTAGATATTCGCAACATCAACAACGGCTTTCATGACATGTTCCAGCAAGGGCTAGACATCGCTTTTCATGGCGGTGCTTTGTTTGATTCCGATATCGTCGCACGCAAGTTACTGACGCTCGACCGCTGCTTAGTCGCTTCCCCAAGTTACCTGCAAGCCCACGGTACGCCGGAGACTCTCGAACAACTAACCGAGCATAAATGCGTGTGTTTTCGCTGGCCAAATGGTGACATCGATAATGTATGGCACTTTCAAGAACAAAGCGTACGGCTCAACCCGAAGCTTATCTCCAATAACATCGGCTTTATTAAGCATGCCACAATCTTAGATCGCGGCATTACATTTATGCCTAAGTTATTGGTGCAAAGAGAACTGGAAGCTGGCAGTTTAGTGCAGCTATTGTCACAGTATTCAGTAACAGAAGAGTCGGGCTGGCTGCTTTACCCTCAACCTAAAACCCTCAGCCAAGCAAGTAGACTACTTATTGAACACCTAATTCAAGAAATACCAAAACTTGTTTAGCCCAAAGCATTGTCTCGCTTTATGAGACAGTGAGTCACAACGTTGAGTAATTATCTGAACGACGTTCGATTGTATGATGGCACCAAATTTATGGAGCCAACGTATGAATCGTCTATTCAAAATCACCACTTTGAGTGCTGCGACATTTGCCCTATTGGGTTGCAATCAAAGTCAAGCCACTCTAGAAAAGCCAAAATCTTCACGCCCGATTCAAGTGGTCGAGGTTTCTGCTGAAAACGCTGCATTGAACAAATCTTTCAGCGGCATTGTTCAAGCTAAAGAGAGCGCATCTCTTTCTTTCCGTGTCCCTGGCACCGTTGAGAGTGTTTTGGTAAAGAAAGGCGATCATGTCGAGAAGGGAGAGATCATTGCTACGCTTGACCCTCACGATTACCAAGTTTCTTTGGAAGAACTGCAAGCGCGAATGTTGGAAGCAAAGTCCGCACATAAACTTGCAAAGGCTGAGCTAAAACGCGTGAAACAAGCGACGGCAGACGACGCGATTGCCAGCGTTAATTTAGATCGTGCCATCAGCGGTTATGAACGCAGCTTGTCCGCAGTGAAAGTGGTCGAGAAAAATATCCAACGCGCGGAAGACGCTCTGGCATACACCACACTACGGGCACCATTCACTGGCACCATTGGTGAAATTCGCATTGATTCATTTGAGCAAACTCTGCCAGGAGTGAGTGTTGCTACCATCCAACAAGATGGTCAATGGGAAGTCGATATCGACGTGCCTGAAAACATGATTCGCCAGTTCAGTCTTGGTCAGTCTGCAGCACTTTCTTGGTATGCTTCGGAATACGCTTATGACGCGAAAGTGACTGAAATTGCGCCGAAAAAGCATCTACTCAAACAAACATATCCTGTCACCCTAGCGATCGACTCGCTTTCTACTGAGTTATTCAATGGCAAAGCAGTGACAGTGACGACTTCATTCCAACCTAACCAATCTAGCCATTGCTTCCCGTACTCTGCAATTTTGGGCGAGAAGAAAACGCTTCACGTTAACGTCGTGCGCGATGCGGTTGTCCATACCGAGCCAGTGAGTTTGGAATCCATCGATGCTCATCAAGCTTGCGTGTCTGGCACTTTCCGCCAAGGTGACTATGTCGTGATCAGCGGAACGCATTACCTCAAACCTGGCGACAACACGCCAAACCTAACCATCAAAACGCTATAGGTCTGAACCATGCTCAATTTAGCTGAATTCGCGATTAGGCAGCGTACTTTCGTGCTGTTTTTCATCGCCTTAAGTGTGGTGGCGGGTATCTACTCTTACTTCGATTTGGGTAAGTTAGAAGACCCAAGTTTCACCGTAAAAACAGCAGTAGTCGTCACCTTGTATCCGGGGGCGTCAGCCCAAGAGGTTGAACACCAAGTTACAGATACCATTGAAACCAAGCTGCAGGAAATGGCCGAGCTGAACCGCTTACGTTCATTGTCTCGCCCGGGCATGTCGATAGTATTTGTCGACTTAAAGGAAAGCCTCAACTCCAAGGCATTGCCTCAACAGTGGGATTTGCTGCGCCGCAAAGTCGATGACGTGAAGCTACAACTACCTTCCACTGCACAAATAAGTATTGTGCAAGATGAATTCTCTGAAGTATACGGCATGCTTTTCTCTATCCACAGTAACGATGCTGCTCCAGAAGAACTACGCCGTTACGCAGAGGAGCTTCAACGCCAAATTAAGGCGGTAAAAGGCATCAAAAAGATCGAACTTCACGGTGTACAGCCACGTGTCGTACATATCGATATGCCTGATGAGCGTTTAGCACAATACGGCTTATCTGTTGCACAAGTGTGGAACCAGCTCAGCACACAAAACATGACCTTTGAAGCGGGCAAATTCGATGCTGGGACAGAGCGTATTCGCGTCACACAAACCAGTGAGTTTCAATCATTAGACGATATTCGAAACTTGGTGATCAAAGGTGGCGTAAGTGAACTAGGAACTGGTTTGATTCGCTTAGGCGACATTGCTGACGTATCTATGGGCTATCAAACGCCGGCGCTGACAGAAAGCCGATTTAACGGTGAAGCTGCGGTGACGCTAGCTGTGAGTCCAGTAGAGGGCATTAATGTAGTGTCATTGGGCGATACCATTCGTGACATTATCCATAACTACGAGCAGACGCTTCCGCTTGGTGTAGATGTTTCTACCGTGGCTTACCAGCCTGAAGAAGTACAAAAAGCGATTGATAACTTTGTCGGCAACCTGCTGGAAAGTGTCGCCATTGTATTTGTCGTGCTATTGGTCTTCATGGGCTTTAAGAGTGCGACGATTGTTGGTTCTAGCTTGCTGCTAACTATCTTACTCACACTGATTTACATGAACATCGCAGGCATTGACTTACACCGCGTTTCGTTAGGCACCTTCATCCTTGCTCTGGGCATGTTGGTGGACAATGCCATCGTGATCACTGACATGATGATTGTAAAGCTGAGCAAAGGTATGGAACGCACTCGTGCTGCTATTGATTCGGTCAAGGAAACGGCGGTACCACTGCTTGGTGCGACCATTATCGCCATCATGGGGGCAAGCCCTGTATTGTTCTCCAAAACTGACTCTGCCGAGTTCGCAAGTTCGGTATTCTACATTGTTGCTTCATCGTTACTACTGTCTTGGTTGGTCGCGATGACCTTTACCGTGCTGATGTGTTGGATGTTCATCAAACCAACACCTGTCGATGAAGACGCAAAGCCAAGCCGCTACAAGCAGTTGGTGTTTTGGACAGTTGATAACCCAATGAAAGCACTGACAGCATTGATTCCCCTGCTTTTAGTGACTGCCGTGGCCGTGCCTTACGTGGCGGTGAACTTTATCCCGCAATCTGATCGCCCTATCGTGTTCCTTGATTACTGGCTACCGAATGGTGCCAAGATTGAACAGACCTCAGCGGACATGCGCAAAGTTGAAGAGTGGCTGATCAAGCAACCTGAAGTAGAAAGTATTTCTAGTTACATGGGCGCAAGTGCACCTCGATTCTCGGTCACTGTAGAACCAGAGCCGTTTGATCCTGCATATGGCCAGATCTTGATTAATACCAAAGACTACACAGGCATCAACAAGCTCGTTGAACGTGGAGACAAATGGTTGCAAAACCAGTTCCCAGATGCAGAGCCACGCTTTAGAGCACTAAAACTGGCGACGTCAGACAAGTACGCGGTAGAAGCTCGCTTCTCCGGTCCAGATGAAGTGGTATTGCACCAGTTGGCGGATCAAGCTAAAGCCATCTTAGCTACTCACCCAGATGCAAAGTACGTTCGTGATGACTGGCGTCAAGAAAGCAAGGTGCTTCAACCTATCATCAACCAAGACAAGATGCGTCAAGCTGGCATTAACCGTGCGGACATCGCCTTTGCTTTAAAGCGCGCCTCTGATGGCATGCCACTAGGTCAGATGAACCTCAATGATGAGCTGATTCCGATTCAGCTGCGTGCCACGTCTCAAAACATGGCCTCGCTAGAAACCCTGCCAGTGCGTTCGCTGCTTGGCATGCACAGTGTGCCTCTCGGGCAAGTGGTTGACGGCTTTGAACTCGTAACGGAAGAGAGCATGATTTGGCGTCGAGACCGAGTCAAAACCATCACTGCACAAGCGGGTGTAGCGCGTCACTCGACGCCAGCAACGGTAAGAAATGCTGTCAAAGAACAGATTGAAGCGATTCACCTTCCTGCGGGTTACAGCATGGAATGGGGTGGCGAGTTCTACGACGAGCACAAAGCGGTCACAGATATCTTCAAGCAGCTACCGAAAGCAATGTTGATCATGGTGATCATTTTGGTGGCGATGTTTAACGGCTTTAAACAGCCAATCATCATCTTTGCGACTTTGCCATTAGCCGCGACGGGCGCCACCTTTGCGCTACTTGGTTTTGATAAACCATTTGGTTTCATGGCGTTAATCGGTGCAGTAACACTTACGGGGATGATCATTAAAAACGGCATTGTACTGATGGATCAAATCGAGCTTGAACGAGCAAATGGGCGCCCGTTGGCAGATGCCATCAAAGAAGCAACCGTTAACCGCACCATGGCGATATCGATGGGTGCTTTGACAACGGCTCTTGGCATGATCCCTTTGCTGTCGGACCTACTGTTCGACCAAATGGCCGCAACTATTATCGGCGGGTTAGCAGCGGCAACCGTATTGTCACTGTTCATCATGCCTGCGCTTTATCGCTTGGCATACAAAGACAAACCACAAACGACCCAAACAGACGCTGAAATGAAGGAGGCGTAATCATGAAAAAATTCGTTATTGCGCCACTAGTATTGGCAATGAGTTTATCTGGTTGTGCGGTTGGTCCAGATTACCAAGCACCGACCACCAGCATGGCAGAGACCTATCTGCATGTTGAGCAAGGTGGTGTTAGCCAAAACAGTGAGAAGGAAACCTTTTGGTGGACAGAGTTTAATGACCCAACACTGAATGATTTAGTTCTCGATATGCAAAGCCAAAACATCCCGCTCAAGGTAGCGGCAGAGCGTATCAAGATGGCTGACAGCTACAAAACCGTCGTAGAGTCATTCAAAGTGCCGACCATCAATGTAGGTGCAGGTTACTTCAATTACCAATTAAGTAAGAACGACTCCCTGCTTGGTCCTGCGCTCAATCCTATTGGCGACTCGGCAGCAGGCTTACCACCGCAGATTGGCAACACGACACTGTTGGACAACCAGCATGACGGCGTATTCGCAGGGGCGAGCATCGCATGGGAATTGGACTTATTTGGTCGTATTGACCGCCAGTCCAATGCTGCAAAAATTCGAGTTGAGCAAGCAGAGATCTATCAAAGCGGACTGACGACTTTGCTCACCGCAGACTTGATTCATAACTACTTGCAGTATCAAGGGGCAACCGAGCGTCTCGACTTAGCCAAATCGAACCTTGAAGACCAACAGAAAACCATGGCGTTGGTCGAGAAGGTGGTTCGCAGTGGTTATGGCTCTGAGCTCGATTTAGCCCAAGCTAAGGCAACGTTGGCAGCGATGGAATCGATTATCCCGCAACTGGAAATCGCACAGCAAGTTCATAAACATCGCATCGCGGTACTAATTGGTGAGCCGCTGTCGAAAGTCGAGACCAGACTTGCAGACACTCAGGGAGTGCCAGCGATGCAGAACATGGTACCAGTGGGATTACCTTCTGACTTGTTACAACGTCGTCCTGATATTCGTATTGCAGAACGTGAAATGGCAGCCATCAATGAAGAACTCGCGGCAAGTATCGCCAATCAATATCCGAAGTTCTTCCTAACGGGAGCGCCGGGCGTGTCCGCTTCTAGCTTTGATGATCTATTCAGCAGTGATTCTTTCGGTTGGGTTGGTGCGGCTGGTATCAGTTGGAATGTCTTCGATGGTGGTCGCGGCGATGCGCTTGAAGAGCTCAACCAAGCTCGTTTTGATGCAGCAACGCTGACTTACCAACATGCCGTAGATTCGGCCTTTTCCGAAGTAGATTCAACCTTGTTTGCTTATGGCAGAAGTCAAGAAAACCAGCGTCGAATTGATGATGCACTGGTAGCCACAGACAAAGCCGTGAGTAAAGCCAAGTCGCTCTACCGTGCTGGGTTGATTGACCACTTGTCAGTGCTCGATGCTCAGCGTCAACAACGCATGATGCAAGACAGACAGGTCGCGGCCAAGTTGCAAACAGCTCAAGTCACGGTTGCGCTCTACAAGTCGCTTGGTGGTGATTGGGAGTTGGAAAAAACGACAATTCAACAAAATTAAATGAACAGTTTTTGATTTTGGGGAGCGAGTTACGAATTCATAGGGGACCAAGAATTCAACCGCTCCCCTTTTTTATCCATAGCAATCCGACTAAGTTCAAATTCGTCGCTATGTAACTGGATGAAATGCAAACATGTCAGTATGTTTAAAAGATGAGCATACGGATTGATTTTCATATCGTGTGTATTCACCTCAACAGGAGTGATTATGAATTTTGTCGACGGCGTATTACAAGTCGAATCTTTTCTCGCGGTGACCCTTGGGATCGTCGTTTTATTTTTGGGCAGGCGCTTAACTCAGGCAAGCTCATTTCTCAAAGAGTTTAGCATTCCAGAACCTGTATCCGGAGGCATTTTGGTCTCTGTGCTATTCACTATTCTCCACTACGTCACTCAGATAGATGTACAGTTCGATCTAGCAACTCGTGACTTACTTTTGGTTTACTTCTTTACCACTATCGGCATCAACGCCAGTCTGCAAGACTTGTTCAAAGGTGGTAAGCCTTTATTGATTCTGCTTTCGGTGACCATCGGCTATATGCTAGTTCAGAACCTAACAGGTATTGGTATTGCCACCATGCTTGGACAACCAGAAGCAGTCGGCTTGTTAAGTGGTACTGTATCGTTAATTGGTGGCCATGGAACAGCCATAGCTTGGTCACCAAGAATTGCTGAGATCTTCGATCTTAATACCGCAATGGAAATCGGTATTGCCAGCGCAACATTTGGTCTAATTTTAGCAAGTTTAATGGGTGGCCCAATTGCTAAATACCTGATTAACAAACACAACCTTAAGCCAGAAAAAGTCGAAGAAATGGATGTGGGTACCGCGCAAGATGAGCCTCAACCATCCATCAGTGCTTATGACTTCTTAGATGCCATGCTTGCGATTCATGTTTGTATCATATTGGGTGCGATTTTGAATGAAGGAGTCAACAGCTTAGGATTGGAGTTGCCACTATTTGTGTCTTGTTTGTTTGCGGGTATTTTGATTTCCAACCTGATCCCTGCATCGTACCCTCGTCTAACAGGCACTCGCTGGCCGGCACGAAAACCTGCTGTTGCACTCATTGCGGACATGGCTTTGGGAGCCTTCCTTGCGATGTCACTAATGAGTATGCAGTTATGGGCGTTAGTCGACCTCGCAGGCCCTATTTTTATTATTCTTGGTGCACAATTTTTGGTGGCAATCTGCATCGCAATCTTCGTTGTGTTCCCATTGATGGGGAAAAACTACGACGCAGCGGTAGTATGTTCCGGTTTTGGCGGCATTTCTCTTGGCTCCACACCAACCGCCATGGCAAACATGTCGGCAGTCGCGCAAAAGTACGGTAACTCACACCAAGCGTTTATCATCGTGCCTTTAGTGTGTGCATTCTTTATCGACTTAGCGAACGCACTCATTATTCCTTACTTCATTAAATGGATTGGCTAATTAAAACGCTAAACGGTTAAAAAGAGGCCGCTTTGGTGGTCTCTTACCTAATCCGAATAAATATCACTACCACCTTGCCCCTAACTCAGTTGTATAATAGCTATTCTGAAATATTTTGTTACGTACTCGAACACCTTTGAGAAAACACATGAACAGCAGCAAATGGGCAGGCCTCGTGGTTGGCACGCTCTTTCTAATCGGCACTCTTATTCTATTCGGTTCTACTGTGCATTCGGCATGGTACAAAATTCCGTTGGAAGCTGTGAATGGCATTGCCTTCACCCTAGCTTTTGGGTTGGGTTTAAATCACGTCTTTGCCTATATTTCTGCTTTTATCACCCTAGCAGCCCTTTTCTATATTGGATACGCCATCGGGTCTCGTATTTTCCACAAGATAAGATAAGCACCTCCCCCATATATCTACACCTAACTAAAGATAGTGGCTTTAAAACAGCCGCCATCTCCTTCCTAAAGACACTCGGGGCCTTGTTCAAGGCTACATTGGTATCTGAATAGCCGCTCACTTTTTCAATAAGCATATTGAGATCGAGCCATTTTCCCGAAAACCGAATAGTTTTATGCAACTTCGAACAATAAAATGGTTTATAAAAACGGCGGTTTGTATCGAGTAATTCTATAAAGGTCGGTGTAGTGTGCTTGGGAAAATGAAGTGTTAATACAAACCTTTGGCTACCCTTAAAGATAGAATTCCCAGCGTATTTTCTTGTTTCATTGGAAAAAAACAAACATCGATACCAGATAAAAATCGACCTCTACTTCGCCTTCGTTGCTCCTCAGAGATGTTTGTATGGAAAGAACTTCCTTAGATAGGGTATTTGCGTTTTACTATGTTTGCTTAACGAGCTTGGGGATTGTTGTTACCTTAGTGGTGAGTGTTTATAGGAATGAACCGACTATAACTTACATTCCTTACCTGCTATCAGCATTTCTCTGCAGCTTGTATATTTGGTTTGGGCGAGCCTTGAACATCTCCCCGAATCAAAAGCTAATCATCATAGCTCTAATTTTTGGCTACTCGATTTGGTTCTATATCGATTCCATCAAGTCGGCAATGAGTTCATGCAGCCTAGAATTCGAAACCGTGAATATATTTAAAAATGTATGATAAGGGGCGCGACACTGCGCCCCTTATTTGGTTCTGAATCAACGCTATTGCATTAGATGGTAGACGCGTAGCGATTCCGCCATCATTGCTAAATCTTCACCAAAGAACTCCACGGTGACAGGTTGGTTCGCCAATAGCGTGATGCTTGAGTCGTCAAAGCGTCCAGCTGTATCACATTCAAGATGAACAAAGAACGCTGGCTTATCGGCAACGAGCGTGACTTTGTTAGCTTCAATCGTTACGTCAATCTTGGCGCTTTCCATTGGCAATGTTTTTAGCTCGTGAGTACTAAACCAAGTGTTGGTGATTCTCTCTTGCCTTACTTGCCCGTCTACGTAGAAGAAACCCGATTTCAATTCAGATGAATCAAATGCCTCATCCAACTGCCAAACAACGGTGTTGCTGTCATTGGAAACGGTGCGCTCTAACGACCAAGTTTGTTTCACTTCACCTTGCCAGCTCACCCAATTCAATTGCGCACTGACACCAACTGATTCTTTGGCGTCATTTAACAAGTGAAGACTCAACTTGCCAGTATGCTCCGAGAACACCAAGTACTGCGGCGCAAAGAAGCGTTTCGCATGGTAATGCAATTGCTTCCAACGGCCGCTGTACTCCAAGCTAGACCATGAACTCACTGGCCAATTATCGTTTAATTGCCAGTACAACATGCCACGACATACTGGAGAGATCGCGCGCCAATGGTCACAAGCGGTTTTGATTGCCATCGCCTGTTGCACTTGGCTGAGGTACAACATTTGTTCAAAGCCGGAAGGGAAACGGAAGTAGCGAGTAAACATCTCTGTGATGATGCTGTTACCGCGTGGGTTCTTTTGGTGCTGCTCAAACGTTGGTGAGGTAACATTCCAGTCCTGCTCTGGTACGAACTGTTTTGCTTCAGCAAACGAAGGCCAAGATTGGAAACCGAACTCGGAACAGAATCGTGGGTTGATGTTTAGATAAGCATTAAACGATTTTCCTGAGTGCCAAACATCCCAGAAATGCATGTCGCCTTTACTGTCATCGTGCCACGCATCGCCAAAATCCAGCTCGCCGTTACAAGGCGAGCTTGGCCAAAATCGACGTGAATCGTCCTGCTGACCAATGACTTGTTCGATCATTCGATTCAGACGATCGTAGTTCACCGTATATTTGACTTTGTTGTGCTTGGATTCGTCGTACCAACCAATTGCACCAATCACTTCGTTATCACCACACCACAGCGCAATGGAAGGATGCTCTTTTAGACGCGGGATTTGGAATCGCAACTCTTGTTCCACATCTTTTAAGAAATCATCATCAGATGGATACAGCGAGCAAGCGAACATCATGTCTTGCCAAACCAACAGACCCAATTCATCACAAAGGTTGTAGAAAGTTTCGCTCTCATATTGGCCGCCACCCCAGACACGAATCATGTTCATATTGGCATCGACAGCACTTTGCAATAACGCACGATAGCGGCTTTCACACTCACGCCCTGGCATAGCGTCCACCGGAATCCAGTTTGCGCCTTTGGCATTGATTGGTGTGCCGTTGACAACAAACTCCATCGCCGAACCATGCTCATCAGCTTGGTTATTTAAGCTCAACTCTCTCAGACCAATCTTGCGTGATAGCGATTGATCACCACAAGATACTGTCATTGGGTAAAGGTAAGCTTCACCATAGCCCGCAGGCCACCAGCGTTTTGGCTCGGTAATATGGAACTGGCAGTGATAGTGACCACTTCCTTCGGTTTGAATCGATTGGCGCTGACCATCAAATTCAATCGTGATTTCATGAGGTTGAGTATCGGTTTCTACTTCGGTTAATACATCAACTAGCACGCTACCATCAGCTTGCCATTGTTGCTCTGTAGAGAATCCTTTGAGCCACACATCGTTTATTACATCAATTTGAATCAGGTCATAAATGCCAGACACCATCAAACAAATGCCCCAGTCCCATCCCGAGTGACATTGTGTTTTGCGAATCAAGTTCATGTGCGGGATCTGGTTGTTCCCCATCGCCGAAGGAATAGGGAATGGTAATTTCTTCGCACGTTCTAGCCCTTCTATATCCACACGGGCAAACTCAACTCGAATCGTGTTAGTGCCTTGTTTTAAGTAAGGTTTGATATCAATACGTTGCTGGGCAAACATGTTGCTGCTAGTTAGTGCTTGCTCACCATTGATATAAAAGTTCGCTAAGGTGTCTACACGGGTGAGCGTCATCCACACTTGTTTGGCAGAGAGCACAGAACCATCGACATCAAACTCGCGTGAAATGTGCCAATCGCAAGTTTCAATCCAACGAACTTTCGCTTCATTATCAGCAAAATAGGGATTCGGGATGAGCTCTGCTTGCAATAATGCGGATACATTGTCACCGGGCAAAGTCATAGGAATATCGATATCTGGACGATGTGGCGAGGTAAGCTGCCACGTCCCGTTGAGTTCGATTTGAGCCATAGGGTAAGACCTTTAATTTTTATTAGAACAGGTTGGCTCAATGTAATCCTGAGGTGTCCTTACAAGAATAAGGGAAATGTCATTTACGTATGAAATGCGGCGCACTTCACGCAAATAATCTCATTCCATAAATCAGTTATTTACTTTAGAGATCGACAATTAATCGCGCTCTGCGGTTATATTGAGGTTCTCAACGTGCTAGTATCAGCGGCTTTTTGATCATCCTCACACTTTTCGAGCTATTGGTGTGAGGGAAATGCACGGCTTCCGAGCCCTAAAAAGCGAAGTAATTATGTCAAATATGACGAACGCCGCCTCTCATGCTCCTATTCAGGAGGCAGACTATTCTGCGATCCATCCTCCTTCCCTTCTAAAGCGCCTTGAACTCACTAACCCAGTATTCTGGCTAAGTGGTAGCTTCCTCACCGTGTTTGTATTACTTGCTCTGACGAATACAGACTCTCTGACCGCAATGGTTAACGCAGGCTTCGGGTTTGCGACTCAATACTTCGGTGCCTTCTGGCAAGTATTACTCCTTCTGAATTTCCTTATTGGTTTGGCTATTGCGCTAGGTCGTACGGGTTACGTGCGCTTGGGTGGTTTAGCGAGACCAGATATCGATACCTTTAAATGGTTGTCGATCGTACTTTGTACCCTACTCGCGGGGGGCGGTGTTTTCTGGGCTGCAGCTGAGCCTATCGCGCACTTTGTTTCTGCGCCACCGCTATATGGTGAAGCTTCACCAAAAGCTTCTGCAATCAATGCACTTTCTCAGTCTTTCATGCACTGGGGCTTCCTTGCTTGGGCAATCTTAGGTTGTCTTTCTTCTGTGGTTTTGATGCACCTTCACTACGATAAGGGCTTACCACTTAAACCACGTACTCTGCTATACCCTGTGTTTGGCGACAAAGCGATCAACGGTTGGATTGGTGACGTGGCTGACGCCTGCAGCATTATCGCCGTAGCCGCTGGTACTATTGGTCCAATTGGCTTCTTAGGTCTGCAGATCAGTTACGCGTTGAACTCTCTATTCGGTTTGCCAGATACCTTCATCACTCAAAGCATGGTGATTGTGGCTGCAATTCTAATGTACACCTTGTCAGCGCTAAGCGGCGTGAGCAAAGGCATCCAGCTTGTGAGCCGTTACAACATCATTTTGTCTGTAGCTCTGATCGGTTACATCCTGTTCTTCGGCCCAACCAGCTTTATTGTTGATGGTTATGTACAGGGTATTGGCCGCATGGTGGACAACTTCTTCCCGATGGCGCTTTACCGTGGCGACACAGAATGGCTAAGTTGGTGGACCGTGTTCTTCTGGGGCTGGTTTATTGGTTACGGCCCGATGATGGCAATCTTCATCGCGCGTATCTCACGCGGCCGTACTATTCGTCAGTTGATCCTGTCTATCAGCATCGCTGCGCCTTTGATTACCTGCTTCTGGTTCAGTATTGTTGGCGGTAGTGGTCTGGCATTCGAGCTAGAAAACCCAGGTTTGATTTCATCCGCATTTGAAGGCTTTAACCTGCCAGCGGTTCTGCTTGCAATTACTTCTGAGCTGCCTTTCCCAATGGTGATTTCGGTATTGTTCTTGATCCTGACTACGACCTTCATCGTAACAACCGGTGACTCGATGACGTACACCATCAGTGTGGTAATGACAGGTTCTACTGAACCCAATGCCGTGATTCGCTCATTCTGGGGCTTAATGATGGGTATCGTGGCTATTGCGCTTATCTCGATGGGCTCAGGCGGTATCTCTGCATTGCAGTCTTTCATCGTGATTACTGCCGTGCCAGTGTCTTTCATACTACTACCAAGCATTTGGAAAGCGCCAAGCATCGCCAACCACATGGCAAGAGAGCAAGGCTTGGTTTAACTACGTAACCCAAGTCTTTCTCTCAATTAGATAAGAAAACGGCCCCGACACATAACCTGTGTCGGGGCCGAATATTATGGATTAGATTCGAAAAGCTTCACTACTTACAAATGAAGTTTACGTAACTCTTTCTTATCCACTTTACCTACGCTAGTCTTGGCGATCTCATCCACCAGTTTCACTTTGAGTAGTAGTGCTTCTCTGGCAAGAATGCCTTTCGTGATAAAGTCTTTCGCAAAGCCTAATAGCTCTTTCTCTGTCACTTCAGCATCTTCTTTCAACGTAACCAACGCTAGTGGCACCTCGCCCCACTTATCATGAGGCATACCTATCACAGCGACTTCAGACACTGCTTGGTGCTGATGCAGAATGTCCTCTAGTTCTAGAGAGCTTACCCACTCACCAGAAATCTTAATCATGTCTTTTACGCGGTCAGTGATCTTGATAAAGCCTTCATTATCGATATGCGCGACATCGCCCGTATGCAGATAGCCACCACGCCACAATGCTTTAGAGTTCTTGTTATCTTTGTAGTAGCTTGGCGTGAGCCAAGGTGCACGAACAACAATTTCCCCTGCGGTTTCACCATCGTGAGGAAGCCTGTTCATCTCATCATCGACAATATGAGCTTCCACCAGCGCGACTTTCTTACCAGTCTTAGAGCGGTATTCCGCTTGCTGATCGAGGTCAAGTTCAAGCTGTTCTGGAGTAAGTTGAACAATAGACAAAATTGGTCCTGTTTCGCTCATACCATAACCCGCAAACACGTCGATATCGCGTTCAAGGGCTGATTTACACAATGCTTTTGGCAGTGCAGCACCACCAATCACAACTTTCCAACCCGAGAAATCAATAGACTTGGATTTTGGCGAGCTCAATAGCAGATGCAGGATGGTTGGCACACAGTGCGAGAATGTCACCTTCTCCTGCTCAATCAAGTTAAGCAGAACATCAGGTACATACTTGCCCGGGTAAACCTGTTTAACACCAAGCATGGTTGCCATGTACGGAAGTCCCCATGCGTGAACGTGGAACATTGGCGTAATCGGCATATAAATATCGCCTTGATGCAATCGACCTTGCGACGCATTGGTGCCGATTGTGCTCAGTATGCCAAGTGTATGCAGAACTAGCTGGCGATGAGTAAAGAACACGCCTTTAGGGAAGCCTGTCGTTCCCGTTGTATAGAAGGTCGTGGCTACGGTGTTTTCATCAAAATCTGGGAAGTTGTATTCGGTACTTTCTTGCTCAAGCAGACGCTCATACTCACACTCATCATTATCACGTAAAACGACGTAACGCGTGACCGTATCAATGCGGCCTTTGATCTGATCCAGAATTGGCAGAAACTCTTCGTTAATAAGGAGAATGTCATCTTCCGCATGGTCGATAGTGTAAAGGATCTGTTCTGGAGACAAGCGCACGTTGATCATGTGCAGCTTGGCACCAATCATTGGGATAGCAAAGTAGCATTCAAGATAACGGTGAGAGTCATAATCCATGACCGCTACCGTATCACCTTTCTTCACACCCATTTTGGTCAGCGCGTTAGCAAACTGTTTCACACGGTCATGAAACGTTTTGTAGCTGTGACGACGGTGGTTCGCATAGACGATTTCTTGCTCGGGGTTGAAAGCAACTGGGGAAAACAGCAAGTTTTTAATTAACAACTGATAATTGGATGGATCATTTACATACTGGTTCATATCGGGGTTTCTTTTTGTATTTTTCTTAACGTTCGCTTTGCGAGTGACTCTATTATCGCTCAAAAGCGTGACTGTATTCAGTACACAAGAATGAGATTAGATTCGAAAGTTCTATTGTAGCTCTCTAACGCCAACTCAGAAATGCTTCATCCCTAATCATTGAAACTCAGTTTTGTGATAGTCCGAGAAAGTGCAACGAAACTGTCACAGTTTGTCGTTAGCATACCTCACACACTCATAAGCCTTGCCAACCTGAGCATTGTAATTTCTTAAGCTTAATGTCCCTCCAAGTAGTTTCTTCAATCGGAACATCGCTGTCTCTGAGAGAGAGAACGTTTATGGTAACCGTACTTCTTTTTCCAATGCTCATTTGAACCATAGAGTTTCTGACACCCAACTGCTAGATTGCGAGGATGACCTCGCTCCCAGAAGACGGCACCTTCCCTCGGCGGAATGAGCGGAGCGGCTCGCTTGATGCGAATGGTTTTGTAGCGCGACCTTGCGTCATAAGCACCATCGCCAGATATCTCTGCGATTTTTCGTCAAGTCTGTTTGAGCAAATTAGGCAACACTTCACCGTCGCTCACATTCGATAAACTGAACTCAGCAGCAAGATTTCATACGTTTCGGTATCGACCGCTAAATGCAACTTTCTCCAGAAACAGCGCTTCCCGTCAATACCATGCTTTCTGACTTTCCACTCGCCCTCACCGTAGACCTTTAGCCCTGTCGCATCAATGGCTAAGTCACTAAACAAGCGAGGTCTTCCGCGGTTGCCCTATTTGATTTGCTTCCATAGCTTAATGGCTTCTTCATCAATCCAAATTGTCAGTGAGCCGCGATTAATTAAAGCTGGGTTATAGTGTTTCCAGCTGGTTGTCTAGTAGCGAGGCTTGGTCATTGGTCTAAGTGTTTGAGTGAACTTAGCTGATCAGATCGTGGGCTACTGATTTAGTTCCCTGATTTAGGAAACAAAGCCGTAGTTACACAGAATTATTTACAGGTTCCCTTTAATCAGTGGTTGGCAGGACAATCGTGTGAGAGGAAAGCTCATATTTTTTTTCTAAGTTTTGCTTTTCGATGAAACTCTTCTCTTCCGGTAAACAGGAGCTTGTTGCCATTAAGTCGAGGAAAATACCTTGATAACTCCACCCTTTACGACGCAACTTACTCACTGATTGCTCTCCACTTTGTAGCTTTCTTCCGTACCTATCTCTGACTGTCACAGTAACTTTTGTATTTTCCGGCTGCTCATTATATCCGTACCATATTAATGCCTGGGATTTTTCACCCAGTATAAATGGGTCATCGTTTGGGATATCTGAGCATTGAACAACGGTAAACGTTTGGTTTTCTCTGTCTTTCTTGTCGTGTTGGTGAGATAAGTATTTCAAGCCTGCAACCGGTTTGAGTTTATAGTTGTAGTTGGCAGAATCATATTCAAAGTACGAGTCATCGTAATGTGGATACATAGCCTTTTCAAACCAATCCCCACTTGGATTATCGACAAATTTAATCTCTGGTGCAGCGTGACTTTCGACAAAAGAAGGCGTGTATTGATAGGTCACTTCAAAAAGATGCTCTTCCATGTCTGGGTTGGTCAGTGAATCAAACGCTCGTCCCACGGATTTCTTGATTTTGCTAATCGAGTCAGGATGAGTTAGATAGATTTCAATTAAACCGTGCCCTGCAATATCTGCCGTACTCGGTGCTATAACGGTATTTGGTACAGGGACAGAGCCGATTCCTGTTAGTTGCAAGCCATTAATAACAAGGTCAGACGTTGATAAAATATAGTCACTATCGGGGGTTAATGTTGGCGAGGCCGGCGCAATATGAACCACGTGAATATTATCAGCGTCGTATCCTAATTGAGAAACAACATACTTGTAAGATTGGTTCACCCATAAGTTTCCTTGCGAGTGAGCAATATAAATTAGCTTTTTGCCTTTCCATGTATTGGAATCATTGATGAGTTTATGCTGCATCTGAGTTTTTTCAGTATCAGGTGAATCAATCGAAGCACTCAAGAGTTGTAAAAACTCACGAATCATCGTATTCATACCTTGGCTGACAAGATCAGAAACAAACCCTTTAAACCATGAAAAAGTCGCGCTAATTTTTTGGATAATGGAACTGTCCTGACGTCCGCTAACAATTTCCCAAAACGCTTCCCATCGGTCAAATTGCTTTTGACCCAACTCTAGTGTTCTTTGGTCAAAAGTTTCAGCAAAATCAGCTAAAACATTCAACCCGTTACTTTCAATGTAAGAGTCATTATAGAACAGTTGGTATTCAACGGGCTCACCGTTGAACTGTTCGATACCAAGAGTCGACTCTATTTTGTACTTCCCCTCCTTAGCCGAGTCTCGCGATGTAGCGACACCATTAAAAAAACTTATTGTGTATCCTTCAATATCACAGGAGTTCGCACTAACATGCACGGGAAGCACCATGCAAAGTAAAAAGGCATTTGTTAGCTTATTCACAGTACTTTTCCTCAGCTGGAAGCGATGTACTGACTGCACCATCTTGCAAATGATTGTAAGCCAGATAAGCCATAGTTCTGGCTTTTGTATTGTATGTTAATGCTCTGATTGTTTTAGAAGTTTCGATTAAATCATCTACTGGGATACCCACAAAATCTTTGCAAGCGATGACTTTATCGTATTCGTCACCAATCGCCATGGCTTTGTCAATATTAGCCTCAGTCTTCTCACTCCAATCATGATATAGATTCTTTTGAGAGTAACGCGCGTTTTGCTTAAGCGCACTGCGCACCGGCTCTGACACTTCTAACGCATTGATGAATGCCTCAATATCGTCGCGTATTCCGTCCTTGTTTTCATCACGACCAGTCAGGGCGTCGCTTCTATCTAATGTGTAATCAAATTTTCGATACAGCAGAGCAAATTGGTCATCAATTGTAGGCTGAGCTTTAAGTTCTTCAACAAGCTTCGGTGTTTTTTTAAAACTCTGATGTTGGTGATTGTGATTTGGCTCTGAAGGCGTGGTGTTTTGCTGGTTACAGCCAGAGAGTACAAGCAGAGCGAGTAGCGATATTTTTTTCATATGCATAATCCATGTTTTTTATGGATATTACCTTTGCAGTTTATTGCTATGCCAATTGTTTTTTATTATGGAATGGATGAGCTACAACCCTCACCAATTCTTATCAAAGTCCATTTTAGGCGCAAATTATTGAGATCCTAATTGCTTTTTCAACCATAGATATCGTGCAGGGAAACGGCATTGAGCAAACTCCTGATTTGTTCGATTGGCGTCGCTTGCGTATTTTCATCCAAGCAGATCACTCAATAAACTGTTTTTCAAGCAAGCTGCCGTCTTTTTTACAATTTAGCAACGTGAATGATTACGCAGCACACTTTTGGATTCACGTGATCTTCAGGCACAAAGAAAAACGCATCCGACTCAATCAAACTTCCTCCCCTTTGAAAGTGCAGGAGCTTTAGCCATTGAGGGGGGACTGTTTGTTCGACAATTGCAGCCTTTTGGCTATCGATAGATGACAAAGGTTTAAGCATGGGGTCTAGTAAACTGCAATTATAAAAAGAAAAGGAGCGCTTTCTCTGTTTGAGTAAACCCTACATTGTTTGTATCTTGAATCATTTTGCCGAAATCCTGACGAGTTCCATTAACGATTTCTGGGCGTACTGAGTCACTCAAAGATATCTAACATCGCCATCATATTGTTCACCACTGCCCTAAACTGTAACCTGCTCGATTAGCGGGTAAGTGTCATTTATAAATTTTTCTGCAGCCCAAAATGGGCCAGCACAGATTTCAGGCGTAGAAACATGTGAAGTTGTCGCCGTCGTTCCTAAATCCCAAACAATGTTGGTAGTTAGTGCTGGGAATCCTTTCAGAGTTGGGCCTGCGATCCAGTGACATATATGGCAACAAGCCCCAACCCCTCATATGCACACAGCATCATATAAAAAGTATCATTCGTAATGTACCGTTTACTTTCTTAGTTGAAATTAATCACTTGATTAAATACTGATTAATTTTTCGCATGTCGCATGAGAAATCAGCGTCTTATAATTAATCAAATGTTGAATATTTTGAGAGAAGATTGTGACGGAAGCTCATCGCAGGGCGGGAAGACCCACAGACAAAATCGATGCGCGGGAAAAACTCATTTTCCATGCGCGCGAACTCTTCACCATTATGGCTTATGACAAGGTGTCAACTCGCTTAGTCGCACAGAAAGCAGGCGTGAATGTAGCGATGATTCGCTACTACTTCGGCAACAAAGAAGGCTTGTTTGAGACCATGTTGCGCGAAACCCTGTCGCCAATGCAAAAACAGATGCAAGCACTGGTAGCTGACAGCAACGAGCGAAACTTCTTCGATTTAATGCGGACTTACTACCGCGAAATGATCAAGGTGCCACAGTTTCCACGCTTGATTGCCCAAGTCATGCACATGCCCCCCTCCGAGACTCAACGTAAATTACTCGAGAAAGTCTTCGCTGATATCAGCCAGCCAATGCAAGGCGTTCTCTTTGATAAGTTAGTCGAAAGCGGCGTTTTACGAAAAGACGCTGACCCTCAACTTTGTCGCGTCTCTTATATCAGCTTAATGGTATTTCCTTTTATGGCACCACCTGCACTCCTAGCCATTCACGGTATCGAACTCTCAGAAGCCTTCTTGAACCGATTATTCGAACACAACATACAACTGATGAAACATGGATTTTTAGACTCGGGCGACCAATATGAAAATGAATAAAAAATTGCTTTTCTTTCCTGCCCTTGCTGTTGGGGTCGTCATTCTGTTTTTGGCTATTAGCCTTAAGCCTGACTTGCCCGTAAAACCAGCGAGTGATCGTGCAAGATTGGTTGAAACCATCCCGCTGGAACTTAAAGCCATTGCTCCTATCGCTATCGGTTTTGGCAAAATTGCACCGAAAGTCGAGTGGAAAGCGATAGCAGAAGTAACGGGTAAAGTAGTTTACCGCCACCCGCAACTGGAAAAAGGACAAGTGCTGCAAGCAGGAACGGAAATCTTGCGCATCGATCCACTCGATTACGAGTTAAAATTGGTTCAAGCTCTAGCCGATCTCAAATCTGCCCAAACTTCTCTGGCTAAGCTGAACCAAGAAGAAGCGAATCTCAAAAGCACACTCAAGATAGAGGCCAATCGTCTGGTTATCGCCAATAAAGAGTTGGACCGAAAACAAAACCTACGCAAGAAAGGCCTAACTTCCCAATCAGATGTAGACCAACAAGAACAAAGCGCACTCTCTCAACGCAAGGTAGTACTGGATATTGAAAACCAAATCGGATTAATGCCAGATGAAAAGCGCGTCGCTGAAGCCTTAGTAAAGGTTAATGCATCAAAAGTGGATGAGGCCAAACGCTCGCTCGACAAAACCATCATCACTCTGCCTTACGATCTGCGTATTGCTGAAGTAGAAATTGAACAAAACCAAGTGGTCAATCTCCAACAAACCATGGTGACCGGGCATGGCATTGATGTCATGGAAGTTGAGGCTCAACTGTCCATTCATGACATGCAAACCTTGGCAGCGAGTATCGGTGAGTTTGTTCGCGACGAGTCCGGTATTCCACAGCCTGATATGAATGCGATTCACGCTAACATTGAACTCAACAGCGGTAATCTTTCTGCAAGCTGGCCTGCTAAAGTTGCACGCATCAGTGAAACCGTCGATCCAAGCCAAGCAACTGCTGGTGTGATTCTAGAGATTGAACAAGACTACCGAGCATTGAACCCAACCTCTGTTCCCCCACTGGTTAACGGCATGTTTGTTCGAGCCTTGATTGAGGGACAAGAAAACCCGAGTTGGGTCATACCGGAGCGTGCGCTTCATGGCGATAATATTTACCTGATGGGCGATGATAATCGTCTGCAAGTCGTGACGGTTGAAGTGCTATACCGCCGCAATAACCAAGTGGTGATTGATGGTGAACTTGAGCAAGGTCAGAAGCTGATCATCAACGATTTGCTGCCTGCTATTAACGGCATGCTATTGAAAGAATCACCTGAACAGTCAGAAGCCACTATTGAGGAGTCTGATTCATGATCCGATTCTTCGC
Source organism: Vibrio sp. WZ-1 (assembly GCF_052037695.1). Classification (NCBI taxonomy): domain Bacteria; kingdom Pseudomonadati; phylum Pseudomonadota; class Gammaproteobacteria; order Vibrionales; family Vibrionaceae; genus Vibrio; species Vibrio sp. WZ-1. The sequence continues at coordinate 154,757 of NZ_JBQEQR010000081.1, forward strand.
CAAGCACCCAACAGCAGCCAATTTGCTGATGCTAACGCTGCTGATATTGGGGATTTCTTCACTTTCCACGATTAAGCGGGAAACCTTTCCTGAGTTTGATCCGCCCTACATCCTAGCTGGTGTGGTATACCCTGGCGCTTCCCCTCAAGAAGTCGAAGAGAGTATCTGTGTCCGAATGGAAGATGCGGTTGATGGCCTTGCTAACATTGAAGAAACTCAGTGTGAAGCAATTGAGGGCTCAGCACGTCTTATCTTAAAACTGAATGAAGAAGCCGACATCGGCCGTATGCTGGTCGACGTTCAAACGCAGATCAACTCGATAAACGATTTCCCACAAGAAATTGAGTCTCCGGTGGTTCAAGAGCTCGACTGGAATGAGCCTGTTGTGGATGTCGCCATCACCGCAGATACCACATGGCCGGAGTTAAAAGCGTATGCTGAACAGCTTAAGCGCACGTTAAAGCTCGACTATGACGTATCTTTAGTTGACGTGGCCGGCTTCTCAGACCACCAATTCAGAGTAGAGTTAGACACTCAAGCCATTCGCCAACTTGGCTTGAGTGTTGGTGATATTGCTGAGCAGATTGGTCGTCAAAACGTCAAGTTACCAAGTGGTAATGTAGAAACGCCAGATAAGAACTTTCTAATCCGCTTTGATGAGCGTCGTGTTACGCCTGAGGAACTTGAGACTATCGTCGTTGGCTCTGGACCAAATGGTTCTATCATTCGCCTAAGCGACATTGCGACGATTACCGATCGATTTGAATTGGACGAACAGAAAGTCCTCTTCGATGGTCACCCTTCTGCCCTACTAAAAGTCAGCAAAAACAAAGAAGACGATGCACTGCGTATCAAGGAACGTGTTGCTCAATTTGTCGAAGAACAACAAGCCATCGCGCCAGACGGTGTGATGCTACAAATGACCAATGACCTTTCATCCGTGCTTTGGGATCGCCTGACCATGATGGTCAAAAACGGTTGGCAAGGTATCATTCTGGTTTTCGCCACCATGTGGTTGTTCTTTAGTTTTCGCTACTCTTTTTGGGTCGCGGCTGGTTTGCCAGTTGCCTTCTTAGGTGGTTTATTTTTGATGGCACAACTTGGCCTGTCCATCAACATCATGTCTTTGGTTGGGCTACTCATGGCCATCGGTATCATGATGGATGATGCCATCGTTATTGCCGAATCGATCGCCGCTCACCTCGACCGAGGAGAAGAGATCGATGATGCCGTGATTAAAGGGGTGAAAAAGGTACTGCCGGGGGTAATTTCTTCCTTCCTAACCACAGTCTGTATCTTCGGTAGCTTGTTATTCCTGCAAGGAGAAATGGGGGCGGTACTTAAAGCGGTTCCTCAAGTTCTGATCCTCGTATTGAGTTTAAGTTTGGTGGAAGCCTTCTTGATCTTACCTAACCACCTTTCTCACTCACTGCATAAGCAAAAACAAGAGAAGACGACACCAAAGTTCAAACAAAAGCTGCTCGCTTCTTTTGAAAACTTCCGCAACACCACATTGGTCAATTCGGTAGATAAAGTAGTTGAATATCGCTATGCCTTTATGGGAGGTGTAATTACCTTGCTTCTTATCTCCGCCGCAACGTTAGTAGGTGGTTTGCTCAAGTTCCAACCTTTCCCTGAGTTGGATGGCGACATTGCAGAAGCGCGCATTATTCTTCCTCCGGGTTCTTCTCTATCTCAAACGGAAGCTGTCGTCGATAAGATCGTCGCTTCCGCTCAAAAGCTAGATAAAGAATGGACAGAGAAAGTGGAAGACGGCAATCCATTGGTTCTGCACATCACCAGTCAATTCAATGCTAACGCCGACGCAAATGAGTCTGGCCCACATATTGCCACGGTACGTCTGGATTTGCTTGGCGCAGAGAGTCGTAACACACTCATCGATGAATTTATCGATGCATGGCGCGAAGACATTGGTGAACTTGCAGATCCTATCTCGTTGGTATTTAAACAACCGACCATGGGGCCGGGTGGACGAGCTATTGAGATTCGAGCGAAGCATGATGACCTGGATGCGCTCAAAGCGGCTTCTATCGACATTCAGCAATACTTGAATGAGTTTGACGGTGTGCATGGCGTGTTGGATGACATGCGTATGGGTAAAGAAGAAGTCTTGGTTAAACTGCGTCCGGGGGCGGAAGCTTATGGGATTAACGGCCAGCTCATCGCTAATCAATTACGTGCGGCTTTCTTTGGCCAAACCGCAGACGAAATCCAAGTTGGGGTAGAAAACATTTCTATTGAAGTTCGCCTTGATAAAGCACAAGCCGGTGACTTACAGCAATTGGCAAACTTCCCAATTATCTTGTCCGATGGCAGTCAAATTCCACTCGCGACCATTGCGACTTTGGATTTCCAACGTAATTACGTCCGAATCCAGCGCATTGATGGCTTGCGTACAGTGAGCGTATTTGGCGACATCGACAACACGAAAGCCAACTCAACCGCCATCATTCGTCAATTCCAACAAGATGAAGCGCCTAAGCTTATGCAAAAGTATCCCGGTCTTCGCTTCGATTTTGAAGGCGAAGCCAAAGATACTGCTGAAACTGGCACCTCGATGGGCAAAGGCTTCTTACTTGGTTTGTTTGGCGTGTTTGCGATTCTGAGTTATCAATTCCGCAGTTACTTAGAGCCGTTCGTAGTGATGCTCGCAATCCCGCTTGCCTTTATTGGCGTAGTGTGGGGACACATTCTGCTTGGCCACTCTTTAAGCATGCCGAGTATGATGGGCTTTGTGTCATTGGCAGGGATTGTGGTGAACGATTCAATTCTGTTGGTTCAGTACATACGCCATCATGTGGATGAAGGGGATAATGTTCACGACTCGGTAGTCAAAGCAAGTCGAGAGCGTTTTCGCGCCGTATTCCTTACATCGATGACTACTGCTGCTGGTTTGCTCCCACTACTCACAGAAACCAGTTTGCAGGCACAGGTTATCCAACCTCTGGTGATCTCCATCGTGTTTGGTATCTTTGCTTCTACTCTGTTAGTCCTGTTTATGATCCCAGCGGCGTATGCCATTTTGGCCGACTTCGGATTGGTCCATAAGCACGAAAAAATCTAAAACGACGAATAAGTTTCCTTATCAAAGTGGACGAGAGCGGCTTCGGCCGCTCTTTTTTGTTTGCGGTAAAAGCGTTAAATACCACACAAACACTTAACAAACTCATGGTTATTATGTGGCATTAAGTGCAAATATGAACAATTGAGAATGCAGTATGTCGAGTTTTATATAACCAATTCAAATGACAGGTAAGGAATTTATGATGAGTTTTATTATCAAAAGCGGCATTTGGCACAGTAAAAATACACACAAACAACACATTCACAATCTGGACTAACGATAATGAAATCATTGATTGAAGAATTAACATTTTAACAATGATTACAACAATGTTAACTTTAGCCCCGTTGGTCGCACTGGTGGTAAGCCTCTCACCAAGCCTATTGTCAGTATGATATGGACGTTCGACCACCTCCAAAATGAATAGACACCAATTTGGTGCCCTTTTTTCGCCCGTGAAGGTATTCTTCGCGGGCTTTTTTCTATCTGCCATATTTTCTCTTAACCTTTACCCCAGCTTCTAGCTAAACTTCTTCAATTAGCAGGCATAAAAAAGCCAACCCAATTGATAGGTTGGCAAACAGAGCAACAAGGTTGACGCAGACTGCTCACTAGCGCCACACTTGTATCGGATGCACTCTGGTTAATCACTCATCCTTGTGACTAACACGGAATCTTTGTGGTCAGAGGTTATGACTTGGTTGCCCCTGTCTTCTGGCATTTGATCTTTACCAGTTGAGCTTGCTGTTCTTTGATGTGTTTAACAATACGGTCATCGCGTTCATCAATTGCGTCCATGTTCATTTGTTCGATGTCCGCTACTGCCTCATGCTTCATTGTTGTAAATTCTTGACGTAGATCTGCACTCCACTCTTCTTTGTCTAGAGTGTTGGCAGCAGCGATTGGTGATGACATTACAGCAATAAGACCTAGAGTAGATAGAAATACGCTTTGCATAATAAGCTCCTTAAGGATTAGCAGTTCATTGGGTTGCACTTTATACATTGCACATAGAATGCCAACTTTTTAAGCCTTTAATATCAACAGCTTAAATGTGCATTTATTTTCCTACCATCTGCTCAATGGCGAATTTCACACACACAGTGTTAAATTAACCAACGATATTTATGAATATTTAACCATTCACTCAACTTATAGTATAGAGTCTATTCCAGTTCGCTTAAGGCATAAAAAAAGCAGCCCGAAGGCTGCTCTAGATTTTCGCTTTAGATGAAACTAGCTTTGCGTACTTTCGTTACCAACAGCGCTTGATGACTGTGACTTAAACTGACCAATCAAGCGACCAAAGAATCGCTTCACAATGCGGAAGATATTTTTAATATCTTCTAACATCAGGTACAAACACGGCACCAAAATCAAGGTAAGTACGGTTGCAAATAGAACGGCAAAACCAAGCGCTACCGCCATAGGAATAACAAAACGAGCCTGCAAGCTGGTTTCAAACATGATAGGTAGAACACCAGCGAAGGTGGTAATTGACGTCAGCGTGATCGCTCGAAAACGTGCACATCCAGCGTCAACGACAGCCTGCTTAATGCTCATGCCTTTTTCACGCACTTGATTGACGTAATCCGTCATCACCAACGAATCATTGATAACAACACCCGCAGCAGCAATTAAGCCAAAGGTCGACATCATGCTGATATCCATGTCTAGCCAGAAATGTCCCCAAATCGCCCCCGTTAAGCTAAACGGAATTACCGACATAACAATCAGTGGTTGTGTGTAACTCTTCAATGGCACAGCGAGCAAGATGTATACGATAATCATACCTGCGATAAAGAACATGATTTGCTCATTACGTTGTGCCGCCTGCTCTTCGATGTCACCACCCAATTCAGTTTTCACACTTGGGAAGACTTTCTGCATATCCGGCAGAATGTTATCATCGATAACCTTCACTACTTCCTGTGGCTCTACCAATTCCTCATCAATCGAACCATACACATACACAGTTTGATAGCCACCCTCACGGCGAATACTGCTTACTCCTGGTTGCTCACTAATCTTAACCACGTCACCAAGCATGACCTTTTTACCTGCTGGCGTCGTAATCACGGCATAGCGCAAAGAAGAGAACGCTTCACGAGTAAGTTGTGGGTAACGCACCATAACTTTGATTTCTTCACCGTCACGGATAATGCGCTGCGCTTCACCACCATAGAAGCTACCACCTACTTGCTCTGCGATCATGGTGAGATCCAAGCCTAAGTCATAAGCGACTGGAGCAAGAGATAGCAACACTTCTTTACTACCGGAATCGATAGAAGAAGAGATATCGTACAGACCTTCTTCTTGCTGTAAGCGACCAATCAAGTAGCGACCCGCTTCATTTAGCTCATTGATGTCCGAACCAAATAGCAAGTAACCAAACTCATCACGGTCACCGCCACCTGCGCTTTGTTCACGAATCTTAAAGCTCTTCATTCCCGGAATGACTGGCATAGCTTCACGCCAACGACGAGCAAGTTCAAAGGTATTAAATGGACGGAGCTGTTCATCCACAAGTGGCACGAGAATACGACCTTCTGTCCGACTGCGATTATAGGAAAGCACATCGCGAATCATGCCTTGCCCGTGTTCATCAATGATCTGGTTTTCGATGTTTTGCATTACACCTTCAATGGTTTTTAACGCATTGATGGTTTGCTCACTCGATACCGTATCATTCATCTCAATCGTAATCGCTGGGTAATCCGTTGGTACTTTCGGATTAGGAATCACGCGCACGTAGTTTGAACTCACTAAAGCAGCACTGATTAACAGCAAGCCACAGAAGAAAGCAAACACCGTCCAGCGCCAATGAGTACAAGCTTTCACAAAGCTACGATAAGGTCCGTTTACAAAACCAAAGAAACGCTTGTTGAAGCCATCGCGCCAACCACCTGGCTTGATAGGTGTGAAATTGGTGTGCGCCAAGTGAGCCGGAAGAATCAACTTAGATTCAATCAAGCTAAAGATAAGACACAGGATTACCACACCCGCAATGCCATAGAAAAATGCACTATCAATACCGCTTGAGAGTAGGAATGGGGCAAATACCGCAATCGTGGTTAAAACACCAAAGGTAGCAGGTGTCGCGACACGTTTAACACCCGTCACAACATTCTCAACACCACCTCCCTTTTCTTCGATCTCACTGTAGGCACTTTCTCCGGTCACGATGGCGTCATCCACCACGATACCAAGCACCATAATAAAGGCGAACAAGGAAACAATGTTCACTGTGATACCCAACATTGGCATCATCATCACAGCACCTAAGAAACACACTGGCAGCCCCAGCATTACCCACATTGCCAATCGGAAACGAAGGAACACCGTCAACATGATCGCAACTAGCGCTGCACCTTGAAGCAGGTTTTTCAGCATCATGTCGAGACGACCATTGAGGTAATAGGTCATATCAACCAACACCTTGAGCTGAATGTCGTCAGGTAGGGTTTTGTTCTTCGCTTCGATGTAGTTACGAACCGATTCGGCAACTGGAATGATGTTTTGATCACGCGTGGCTTGAACCGCCATGTAGATTGCGTTTTGGCCCGAGTATTCGAAGTAACGATCTTCTTCTGTGAAGCCGTCTTTAATCGTTGCTATGTCTTGTAGGAGTACCTTCGCGCCATTCGCCCCAAGCTTGACTGGGATATTGCGGAACTCATCACCATGGTAGTACTGGTTCTCAATACGTACCGCGATCATACCTGCGTTGGTTTTTACTTCACCAGCAGAATAGTTCGCAGAATAACGACGAATCGCATTACTCACATCGTTCAACGTCAGGTCGTATTTACGCAAAACAAGCGGATCGACTTCAATCGCAATCTCTTCTTCGGGTGCATTCAAGTCCACCAGCATAACGTTTTTCAGTTGTAGTAACTCATCTTCAACTTGCTTGGCGATGGGCTTGAGCTCTTCTAGTGGTCTGTCACCCACCAGTCCCATCTCGATTACTTCTTGTCGCCATTCAACCTGATAGACATTAATTGGCTCCATGCTCGCTGGTAGATTGGATAAAGTGTCTACCCGCTGCTTAACATCGTCCAGAACGCGCTTTATGTCTGTATTTACGTCAACTTCAATCGACACGTAAGCACTGCCCCGGGAGGCTCGTGCAACGGTCTTTTTAATACCAGTAACGTCTTTGATCGATTCTTCGACTTTAACCAAAATACTCTCTTCAATCTCTTGAGGAGACGCACCAGGGTAAGCAGCCCGGATATTGATGTAGTTAATTTCAACGTTCGGAAACATCTGACGTTGAATAAACATAAAACTCACAATACCCATGACGATGATGAACATCATCATTAGGTTCGCAGCAACAGAGTTATTGGCAAAATAGGCAATAATGCCCTTTTGTTGATTATCTTCCATGATCGACCCCTACTTACTGTACGACGGTTTCGGAGTCGTCATTCTTTTTTGCGACTTGAACTGCCATGCCCTGTTGTGGATACTCAGGCAAAGTTAGAACCAGCTTGTCCGATTGCTCTAGGCCCTCACCGACGAGGAGAAACTCACCTTCTGCACGAAGCACATTAACGGTTCTTGGTTGCAGTTCATTTTCACCGTTCACAACCCAAACTGTGCGATTTTTCACTAACTCTTGAGGAAGGCGGTAAATGTGTTTGAGCTCTTTACCAGTAAAGCTCACTTCAACATACGAACCAAACTTAATCGGTGGCTGATTGTTGTCTAGGCCATATGGGTCTCTAACTTGGATCACCATGTTAATCATGCGCGTCGCACTATCGATCATGCCAAGATCTCGAACGACTTTACCTTCACGAGTGGTAGAGAGAATCCCTTGTTGGGTCACCGTAGCATGTAGCTCTTTCAATGATTCAGGTAAGAACGCACTGTCAAAGCCTGCGATAGGCACGTGAATCTCTGCCACTTCGATATTGTTCAACGTTGCAACGCGAGAACCTGAAGAGACAAACTGCCCGACCCCAATTTCACGCTCAACCACTAGCGCATCATAAGGCGCCACTACCTTGCAGTTTTCTAGATCGCGTTTCGCTCGTTTCAACGCAGCTTGAGCAGACTTAACTTGCGCTTGCGCACTAAGTACTTGCGGCTTACGTAGGTAAAGATCGGTCACTTGCTTGTCGCTTAGTTTCTTCGCCTGACGCTTTGCCACTTCCGCTTTTGCCTGCTCTTCAATCAGCGAAGCACGCGCACTCGCTAACCCCGCTTCAGCTTGTAGAACAGCCGCCTCGTAGTTATCACTCTCTATCGTGAAAAGAACCTCACCACGCTTAACAATACCACCCGTCACGAAGTTTGGATGCCAACTCACCACCTCACCGCTAACTTGGGCAGCTAGGTGTGTCTTTTCAAACGGAACCATTTCGCCATGGCTAGTAATGACAACTTTATGATCGGTAGGAAAGAGTGAAGATATTTGTACTGTCGGTTCACTGATGGTGTCTTTGATTGACTCTTTTTCCGGCGCCGTTGCAGCGATTGCGGCATAACCCGCATAAGAGCCACCAATGACAGCGAAAGGTAAAAGCCAACGTAATACTGGTTTTGCTAACATCGAAAATCCTTTTTATTTTTGTATTCTTCCATTTGTCCCCATTAGGCCTTGCCTTAAGCCAAGTTAAAAAGCCAATTGCTCAATAACCTTGCTACCTACTCCCCGCGGACAAACAGTGAGGTTTTGCATCTGAAATAGACAACTTTATAAGAGAGCCGTGCTTGCGTTGTTTTTGCAAATATCCATCACAAGTAAACTATCCATGGCAAGTTAATAAAATTAACAAAAAGTTAACCATCTTCGCAAGTTACAGCCTCTCTCGCTCACTCTTTATACGCAATGAGCATGCCAAAGAATTAACCATTAAATATCAACAACTTACTTTGAAAGTGTTATTTTTCACAGTTCAGTGTTGGCAATAACCACCAGATATTAGTGATATTGACCAATTACACCGAAAACATCACCCAAAAACATGATATTGTCCGCCCGAATAATATCGTTTCCAAAATGGCTATCATCCAAACCGGACTCAGTGATCTATTGAAAAATCTGCGACTTTGCGACAAGCATGCACGTTACCAGTCTTCGAAGCTTGATATATAATCAAAGGGTTGCGTCGTGTATTAACAAGGAAGTGTGTATTGCTACGTTATCTCTCTAAAGCCTTACTTGGCTCTATGCTTGTCCTGATCTCAGCATGTTCGTCGATCCAGCCAAGAGATCCCAGTGAGAAGTCCACCAGCTTTCAGTTTGGCTACCAAGCAGACTCCGCACTGGCTGAATTTTTTGAAAGCTACGATAAAGCTCCTGATTCAGACACTGCTTTCTATCCTCTCAATCAAGGAAATGATGCGCTTTTGGCTCGAATCGCACTGATTGAATCTGCAGAGAAAAGCATAGATCTGCAGTACTACATCTATCGCAGTGACGAGACTAGCCAACTTATCACTTGGCGTTTATATGAAGCCGCTCAGCGTGGTGTCCGAGTTCGTTTATTATTAGATGACATGCAAAAACGTAATGATGCAGGTATGGCGGAGCTGAACGCTCATCCAAACATAGAGATTCGTCTATTCAATCCCCATCATTATCGCGAAGCCCGAGTCTTTGCCTTCGCAAGCGATTTCGACCGATTAAATCGACGCATGCATAACAAATCTCTAATTTCAGATAGCGTCTCTGCCATAGTGGGCGGCAGAAACATTGGTAATGAGTACTTTTCTTTTGAATCCAATGTAGAGTTTGGGGATTTTGATGTGATGCTATTTGGTGAAGTAGTCACACAAACAGCAGACCAATTTGACCTTTACTGGAATAGCCTTTACGCCGTTCCAATGGAATGGATTGTCCCAAACTCCAACAAAGTTGATGATGACGAAATTCAAGCCCAAGTTAAAAAGTTGGGGTTAGAAGCGAAGTTCTCAACCGGTCGGTATAACTTCAAAAAGTTGGATCTGTACGAAAAACTACAACAGGGTCAACTGAAATTGTATTGGGGTCAAGGTGATGTCTGGTTTGACTTACCCGATAAAATCGAAACTCAAGAAAGCCAACTTGTTGCCAACTTAAGTGAGCTATTAGAAAGCGTTGAAGATTCGTTTGTACTAATTTCCCCTTACTTTGTACCAACAGAATCGGGAACCAAAGCACTGACAGAAGCCGCCCAACGTGGGGTTGATATCACGATAGTCACTAACAGCTTGGCATCAAACGATGTGTTTGCCGTTCATGGCTGGTACGCCAAATACCGTGAAGATTTGGTTAAAGCAGGGATTAAACTTTGGGAAGTAAAAGCCAGCGCCAAAATCAAAAGCAAATGGAGCTTAACGGGCAGCAGCCGAGCAAGTCTACACGCCAAAGCCATGATGATCGATGGCAAAACCTTATTTGTCGGTTCAATGAACTGGGATCCTCGCTCTGCAGAGCTCAACACCGAAATGGCTGTGGTTATAGAGCAACCAGAGTACGTAGAGAAATCTCTAGCACTATTGCCTGAGCAACTCAAAGAAAGTGCTTATCAAATAGCCATTAAAGATGGTGATATCGCATGGCTAGATAAAGAGACTGGCGAAGAATTCAATTCAGAGCCAGAAGCGAGTGTGTGGCGAAAAATGGGCGCTTGGTTTTCGGGAATTCTTCCAATCGAAGACCAACTTTAAGTCACTCACACTATGGTAAATTAAAAGTTCTTTACTCGAAGAAATTGGTTAACCTTTGAAAAATCAAAGCGCTATTCATGGTTGAGTCGCGTTTTTTATAACTAGAAAGGAATCGCAATGTCAGCAACATGGAACGAATACTATCAGAAGGTTGCGAGCCAACCTCACCGACCAAACGTAGAACGAGCCGCCAACCTGCTTACGCTCAACACCAAAATCGCCATTGATGCAGGATGCGGTATCGGTCGAGATTCCAACTATCTTCTCAAACAAGGCTTTACCGTTTACGCGTTTGACACTCATCAAGATGCGGTGGAAACTTGCTTGACGCGTTTCGAAGACAATCCTAACTTTTCCATATCGCAGTCTTGCTTTAGTGATTTTCATTACCCGCAATGCAGCTTGTTCATTGCCAGTGCCAGCTTGTTCTTTTGCCCTAGCGAACGCTTCGAAAGCGTGTGGCAGAGAATCAACGAAACATTACCGCCGGGTGGTGTATTTTGCGGGGATTTACTGGGGATTCACGATTCTTGGGTTGGCGCAAACACACATCCAAATATCAGTGCGTTTACTAAGGAAGAAGTGGAAGCATTATTTGAGGATTACGAGATCGTCCACTTTTATGAGAGGGACGAAGATGGCTGCACAGCCGTTGGTAGTACAAAGCATTGGCATATGTTCAGCATCACTGCAATTAAACGTTAGTGCATTATAACAAGGAGTGTTATGTACCATTTTCAAGGTGTCACATTAAGAAGAGCGATTCCGGAAGAAGCAAAAGCACTTTATCAGTTGATCACTGAAGATGAACGATGGGCTGAGTTCAATGGCCCTTACTTTCCATATCAGACACCAACACTAGAGGGCTTTCGCAACAACACCTTACAACGACTAATGAAAGGCGAAGACATGTTGTTGATTGAGTTCGAGGGCAAACCCGTCGGCTCTGTCAGTTGGTATTGGGAATGTGAAAGCACACGTTGGTTAGAAGCAGGCATCGTCATCTACGATTCCGACTACTGGAACAAAGGTCTGGGCTTTTGCGCGCTAGTGCCTTGGATAAGCCACATCTTTGATACTCAAGAGATCGAACGAGTCGGGTTAACAACTTGGTCGGGCAATCCAAGAATGATGCGCTGTGCTGAAAAGCTTGGCATGCAGCAAGAAGCTCGCATTCGTAAGGTACGCTATTACCAAGGCGAGTACTACGACTCGATCAAATACGGTGTATTAAGAGAAGAGTGGCAAGCGCTGATCCAGCAACTGTATAGTCAAGAACAGTTAGCTTAAGTCATTGTGCATAAAAGAAAAGGCTTAGTATTTAACGAAGCCTTTTTTATCAGGTTCATGTCAATTTCGGATAAACCACTACAAACCGCTCTAGCAGCAATAATCGCTGTTCGTGCCACTCAATGCCTAACTCATCACACTCGGCTTTGAAAAACCGAGTGTGTGCGTTTCGCCACCAAGCCATGGTGCGGTCACCTTCCCCTTCTGCGTGAGCAAAATCCTCACTCACGTCTGCATATCGACAAGTACTAACATCCGTGATTCGAATGATGCACACAGGTTCACCATCCCAGTTTGTCACAACTTGTAAGTGACCTACTTGCGGCATTACTTCTCCTTGTTGGCTATACCAAAGTTCCATGCTGCAAGATGCGGTTTTCTGACCAATTCTTACCAACTCAGCACAATTGTTGGCGTTGTACTCATCAGCACAGTAGTAATCCGCACTCACCGATGGGATTACGTCTTTTTCTTGCTGAGGCAATGTTTGAAGGTATTGTTCGAGGTAGGCTTGTGATTTTGCGTCCATATTGCTTGCCATTGGTTTCCAGTGGAGAAGAGAGTATCTATTCACCACAAAAAGAGCAACGCAAAAGCGTATTAGAACACGTTATAAAACAAGCATTTTTCATGAGAATTTTGCTAAACCTCATCTCTATTTGCTATGGTTTCAGAGATTCACCCATTCTCGACGCAAAAGGACGTTCTATGCGCTTAATCATCGGCATCTTCTTCGCTGCTCTTCTCTCTTTTCCAACCTTAGCAGCAGAAGGAAAACATTCAGAATCCGATCTTTTAGACAGACCACTAATGGAGCGTTATATCCTCGATGAACTGAAATCTCTGCGTCAGGAACAACAAGATCTTGAGCGACGAATGATCGTTGAGATCACTGATCGTGAGTTAACAGTCGCTGACAAATCATTGAACTACGCGAATGTGACCGTCACGTACTTCTTCTACATCATTGCTGGTGTTGCCTCGCTCATCGCCTTTGTAGGTTGGCAATCACTACGAGAATTTAAACACAACACCAAAGAGATGGCAGACAAGCGATTAGAAAAAATAGCCCAAGAGTACGAGAAGAAGTTTTTAGCATTAGAACGCGACTTAAAGCGTAAGACTCGCATCATCAGCGAAAACAATAAAGAAATTGAAAAGATCAACGAAATCCATAACTTATGGCTTCGTGCACAAAGCTCACAAACTCCGGAACAACGCATCGATATCTACGATGAAATTTTGCTTGTTCGCCCTGGCGATTTAGAAGCGCTGACTTACAAAGCCGACGCCGCTATGGAGATCAAAGAGTATCACTGGGCATTGAGTCTCTGTAACCGCGTACTTGAAGTGGATGACACCAACGGTCCAGCCTTGTATCAACGAGCTTGTGCATACTCTCGTTTAGGGATTGAAGAACAAGCAATTGAGGACTTGGAACGTGCGATTGATACCAGCCCTTCAATTCGTGACTTGTTGGCTGAAGAACAAGATCTCGAGCTGCTTCACGGTCATGAACGCTTTGAGCAACTCTTAGCAAGCAGCACGCCTGAGTCTTAAGCATGAGCAGCCACTTTAACCTTGAAGATGCCAGCCAAGTTTTGGTTGGCGCTTTTGCTCTCGCCGTCCCTATTTCTTTCTCGGAAGAAGCGTGGCGCTTGGGTGAAAGCTTGCCGATGTTGAATTTGCTGATGCTATTCAGCTTGTCAGTACTCTTCTTAGGGTTTTTCGCTTATCAAAGCGTATTTCAAAGCAACATAAAAACGCGCGTTGCCGTGTTCATCTTTCGTGTTGTGATTGCTTACTTCATTGCCGCTGTGGTGGTGGCTTTAGTGCTATTCTGCATCAACAAACTTCCTTTATTCACCGACCCACTAATCGCCCTCAAACGGGTGATTGTGATTACCATGCCCGCTTCAATGGGCGCGATTGTGGTGGATAGCTTCGATAAGGAATAGCCAACTCGGCGATTGTTATGACTCTTGTTCGTTGAGAGTTAGATTCGAACCTGCATGATCTTTACCAAGCACATCTTCAGGGTTTCTTAATGCACAAGTTTCTAGTGAGAGACACCCACAACCAATGCAACTACCCAAATCGTTTTGTAGCGCTTTAAGCTTTTGAATCTTTTGCTCTAACTGCTTATGCCAATGACTGGCCATGGTTTCCCACTGCTGCTTGTTGGGTGCCTGATGCTTGGGTAATTCTTCTAACGCTTGTCTGATCTCTTCCAACGATAAACCGACTTGCTGCGCGGCTTTGATCACTGCAACACGGCGAAGCACGCTGCGATGATAACGACGTTGATTACCTTGATTTCGCCAACTTGAAATCAATCCCTTCTGTTCATAAAAGTGCAATGCCGATACCTTCACTCCAGAACGCTTTGCTACCTCACCTACGCTGATTTCCATTTATTGTCCCTCTGAAAAAACAAAGGCCTAAAGATTACAGTTGCCCTTTGTTAAACAGAATATTAACAAACAACAAAACCAAAATCTAAATTGCCCATCTTGTCTAAAGACAACCCTAACATGTGATTTTATACTGACTAGATCGCTCCACCGCTCCTATTGCCACACAAGCAATGAGAACTCCAAACACGCATCTCTTAATTCATGATCCAGATTAAAAAATAATCACTTCCAGCATGAAATAAGTCACATAAATTATACTGCTATTACGGCATGCTAGTGTTGTAGTAACCCCTTATCTTATTTCAGCAAGGTGGTGGTTGTATGTATAGAGTCATCCGAAAAATGACATGGAAGACGAAAAGGCGGTAAACCCGCCCTACTCCAATGCAGTTCATGACCTGATATCAGGTTTGCTTTGGAATCGTTGATGTCTACAAAGACATGTTCGGTTTCGCAAGTCATTTGCAAGGAGGCTCTATGCCTATCAATAAGATCCGCAACGTCGCTTTTGTCGGTCAAACGGGTACCGGCAAAACCACTCTGATAGAAAAACTGCTCTACACCTGCCAAGCCACTAACCATTTAGGGTGTGTCGAAAAAGGCGATACCGTCACCGATTTCGACCAACAATCCATCCAATATCAACACAGCATCGAAGCCACTCCAGTCACCCTCAGCTGGAACAAACACCGCCTCAATATCATCGACACGCCCGGACAGAGTGAACTGCTCGGACGCACGCTCAGCGTGTTCCCTGCCGTTGAAACCTCAGCGCTGATCATCGACCCACAAATGCCCATCAACCAAACTTCTGACCGTTTATTCGCCTTTGCCAAAGAGCAGCAAAAGTGCCAGATGATCATCATTAACAAGCTCGACAATCACGGTAACCAACTCGAGGCTGTGATGGAAAACATCATCGAGCATTTCGGGGATAACTGCTTACCAATCAACTTACCTGCTGCCGATGGTCAATCGGTTGTAGATTGCTACTTTGAGCCAGAAATCGAGCGCGAAACCTTACTTTCTCAAGTCGATGAAGCTCATGAAACCTTGATTGACCAAGTCATCGAAGTCGATGAAGAGTTGATGGAACTGTATCTCGAACAAGGTTCCGAACTGACACCGGAGCAGCTGCATGATCCATTTGAAGAAGCATTAAGGACCGGGCACGTGATCCCAATCTGCTTTGTGTCTTCCGAGACAGGCGTCGGGGTGGAACTGCTGCTCAGAACCCTAGCGGAAATCATGCCGATGCCAAATGAAGGTAACCCGCCACTGCTTGAGAAAAATGGTAAGAAGGTCAAAGTAAACTGTGAAACTCTAGAGCACAGCGTGGCGCATGTGTACAAAATTAGCGTCGATCCCTACATGGGCAAGCTCGCCTATTTACGCGTTTACCAAGGCGAAATCAACGCAGGCAGCCAGCTCTATGTTGGCGAGAGCAACAAAGCATTTAAAGTCGGCCATCTCTACCAGTTGCAAGGCAAAGAGAGAACTGAAATCCCAAGAGCACTTGCTGGCGATTTCTGTGTGCTCGCCAAAGTAGACGAGTTAGAGTTTGACTCTATTGTTCATGACTCCCACGAAGAAGATGGTGTGCAACTCAAAACCCTCAACTTCCCGGATTCGATGTATTCTCTGTGCCTCAAACCTGTTAAACGTGGCGACGAACAAAAACTCGGTGACGTGCTGAATAAAATCGCCAGTGAAGATCCATCACTTCGTATTGAGCATCGTGCACGTACCAACGAAACCATCATCAGCGGACAGGGTGAATTCCATCTAAAAGTCGCGCTAGAGAAGATGTCTGCGGTCTACAAACTGGAAGTGGAAACTAGCCAACCAAGCGTGGAATATTTTGAGACCATTACCAAGCCAGCTGAAGGGCACTACCGTCATAAGAAACAAAGTGGCGGCGCTGGTCAGTTTGGGGAAGTTCAGTTGAAGGTGCGTCCACTTGAGCGTGGTTCAGGCTTTAAGTTTATTAATAAAGTAGTGGGTGGCTCTATTCCGACTGCACTGATACCAGCCGTAGAAAAAGGTATTGTTCAAGCACTAGAAGAAGGGGCAATTTCTGGTAATCCAATCAAAGATGTGGAAGTCACGGTTTACGATGGGAAGTATCATTCGGTCGACTCAAAAGAAATCGCGTTCGTCATCGCCGGTAAGAAAGCCTTCTTAGATGCGATCAACAATGCAGATCCTATTGTGCTCGAACCGATTGTTCAAATGGAGCTTCACATTCCAACCGCGAATGTTGGTGATGTGTCCGGCGACTTATCTGGCAATCGCGGCCTGATTGAAGGAACAGAGCCAATCGACGCTAACTTCACCATGCTAAGAGCGAAATCTCCAGTGAACGAGTTACAAGATTATGCTCGTCGTCTACGATCAATTACTGGCGGTGAAGGCAGCTTTAACATGACACTCAGCCACTACGAACCTGCACCACCAGCGGTTCAGAAACAAGTGTGTAATGAATCAACACAGCAAAATTAATACACCTTTTCACTAACAAAAAGCGCCACTTATTTCATCATAAGTGGCGCAGGCTTAATGAAAGTAGGTCTAATAACATCCGCGGTTCGACATTTTAAGTTCGAGGAATCAACCCCATCTTAAAACACGAGTCTCATTACCCTCCTCTGGCGTAGCAGGAATATTTAGCGACAGCAATAGGCTTATCGCCGCCATACCAGCCCCGATGTAAAACACGCTTGAAGGTGAGACTAACCAAATGACACCAAAGGTCACCGGAATCACCACAGCTGCAATATGATTGATGGTAAACGCAACGCCCGCCGTTGATGCCATATCGGCAGGATCCGCTATCTTCTGGAAGTATGTTTTGATCGCGAGGGCTAAAGCAAAGAACAAGTGGTCAATCACATACAGCGCAGCGGCCCACTCTGCCGTTTGCACCAAACCGTAACCAACGAAAACAAAAATCAAACCGACGTATTCAAACATCAGTGCTTTGCGTTCACCGACAGCCCCAATAAAGCGGCCGATACGCTTAGCAAACAGGAAGTTGAATAAGTAGTTGATTAAGAAGAGAAGCGTAATATCTGCTGCCGAATAACCAAACTTCTCAACCATCAAGAAGCCAGCAAAAACCGTAAAGATTTGGCGGCGAGCACCACTCATAAAGGTTAGAGCGTAATAAAGCCAGTAGCGCTTACGTAGAACCAGTTTTTTGTTTTGAGGCACTTCTGTTTTGAATTCAGGGAAAGCAAATGCCATGACGATGATTAGGATAAAACCAACACCACCAGCCAACAAATAGACAGTTTTAAAATCCAGTTTAAGCTGTTCTAGTAAAACCCAAATAGCACCATAAGTGATTAAAGAAGCAAGCGCCCCAACCGAGATAAACTTACCTAACATCTCCGGTGCTTCTTCTTTAGAAAGCCACTGTAAAGAGAGGGATTGTTTTAAGGTCTCAAAATAGTGAAAACCCGTCGACATCAGCAAGGTGGTAAAGAGTAAACCAAATAAAGTTGGAAAGTATCCAGTTAACGCGGTACCCAGAGTTAGCATCGCTAGCGAGACTAACATAAATCGTTGTTCTCTAATGAATAGCAATACAAACACAACCGTAAATGCTAGAAATCCAGGGATCTCTCGAACACTTTGCAGTAATCCAATGTCTGCACCATCAAAGTTGGCTTTTTCAATCACAAAGTTGTTTAGCAACGCCATCCAAGTTGAGAACGCGATCGGGACAATGATGGATATCAGTAGAAGAAAGTTTTGCGGCGTTCTCCAGCTTTTCGTGGGCGTATTCATGGCAAGTCCTTAGAATATGAAGTTGCCATCATACTGCTAAATGTAACAAATTCGCAATATCATTATTACCTCTGCTAATGAGCAAAAAGTACGCAACAATTTTGTAGCGTACTTATTTGACCAGCAAAGAAGAAGCTGAGTGCTATCTAGAAAAACCAATGCCTTAATCGATATTTTTCACATTCAATCGGTTGTGGAATTCAAATACCTTTTCAGGGCAGACATCTATGCAGCGACCGCAACTTATACAAGTTTGGTCCATTATACGTCGATCCCCCTCTTTGAGTGGTTGACGCAAAATGTCTGGCTCAGGGCAAACGTAATAACAGTCCATACATTTAGTGCAGTCTTCTCGTCGAACAGCGGTGACACGCAATAAACTCTTGCTGCCAATGACACCATAGGTTGCACCTAAAGGGCACAGGTGACCGCACCAGCCATGCTCTACCAACAATAAATCCAATACAAATACGAGCAATATCAGTACCCAACCTGCGCCCATCCCAAACACTAAGCCGCGATGGAGTGCAGCAACAGGATCTAACCATGTCCAAAGCACCGAGCCTGAAATCGCACTACCTAACATCAAAGCAGGGATCAACCAGTAACGGATATTTGGCGACCAACGGTAGCTCGCTTTAAGGTTGAGTTTTCTCCTGAGCCAAGCCGCAAAATCAGTAACAATATTCAATGGACATACCCAAGCACAGAAGGCTCGAGGAGCAAGAATTGCATAGAATACCAAGACGATTGCGACACCAAGAAAGGCATTGAACTCTGGAATGTGACCTGTCGCAAGGGATTGTAGAACGATCAAAGGATCGCTCAAGGGCACAGTATTAAGAAGCATACTAGAAGACAAGTTCCCTTGCAGAATGCCCCATGTCGGCCCAGCCATAAACAACACAATGATCATCAGTTGGCATAAACGACGTAGAATCAGGAAGCGATGTGCTCGCCACCAGCCCAGTTTCTCGATGGCTTCTTTGCCTGCACCTTGAGCTAAATTCTTGGCCATTATTGACCTCCTTTCAGCGACTCAAGCGCGCCACTTGGAACGGGGGTCTCTTCCGGCAGCACGTTCTCTAACGGCTTATCGATTTCTTGCCAACCAAAGTTGTAATGACTACCGACTTTACCTTTTGCTAAATCAGTAGGCACCACTTTGATGGCAGCGACATCCAACACACAAGCTTGCTCACACTTACCGCAGCCAGTACACACTTCGGAGTTTACTGTCGGGATCAGTTTCGCGTGATAACCCGTACGGTCATTTCTAATGTTTTCTAACGTAATCGCTTCATCGATTAACGGACAAACGCGGTAACAGACATCACAACGCAAACCTTGCCAGTTAAGGCACGTCTCATGGTCGATGAGAACAGCCGTTCCCATGCGCGCATCGTCGATGTCGGTCAAATCATGATCCAACGCGCCACTAGGACACGCCACGACACAAGGAATGTCTTCGCACATTTCGCATGGAATATCGCGAGCGGTGAAGTAAGGCGAACCAGTCGCGACTGGGGATAATAAACTGGCAAGTTTTAAGGTGTCGTAAGGACATGCCTGAACACACAAGCCGCATCGAATACAGGCAGATTCAAAGTCGCCTTCTGGTAACGCGCCTGGCGGGCGAATTGGCACCCCTTTGGTTTCGCGGGCTTGGCTTTGCAGCGATTGCAACCCAAGAACACACGCTGCCGCACCCACACCAGCTGCGGTGCGGGCAGTATCACGCAAGAATCGACGTCGACTTTGCGAGACTTTTGACTGAGAGGATTTCATTATAATATTCCTCAAACACGCTCTAATTGCTCTTAAATAAGTTAAGCATAAATAGCGCTAAAAAGACGTGCTCCCCATACCCCATAAGAGGTAAGTCCAATCTGCCTTGATTAAAATCAACTCGTTGCAGATACCAACTTCGCACTTTAATAAAAATGGCCTTATTTCGATCAATATACCCAAGTGACTTCAAGATGCTGAGTTCAGAGCGTTGTCATTGATTCGAGGTCAAAGAAAACAACGCCGTGGAATAGCGAGCTCTTTCCAAGTTGTTTGAAGCAGAGATCGAGTCAATGACACGCTCCCGAAGGGCACTCTTTGCAAATAGTAAGGGTCTTGGCTTGTATAATTTGCTGTCGATTCTTGATTTAGAACAACTAGACCTTTAAATCGCCGCCGCGTCTACAAACCAAGTCATTCTCGCTGAACCAAGCATCTCGAGGTTACTTGGGTATACAAATTCACCATTATTCTCCATAAAGGTGAAGTTCCTTAGTACGAAAATTCAACGAAAAATCACTCTCATTCGTGTTTTCAATGATAATTCACTAGAAAAAGTAAAAGTTAGAGGTTCATAACATGCTAATTTAAAAGCCATTTGAAGAGTAAAGGCAAAAAATGCTATTCAAAGTAACGTTCTCTAGTTAGATTGAAGTTAATTCCAATAAACCTAAGGAGAGAAGCATGGAAATTATCGTCCGTCCAACCACTGTTGAAGACGCTGCTGCGCTAGTCGAAATTTATTCGCAACCAAAAGCACAACGTGAAACCCTGCAACTCCCTAAGCCATCTCTCGCAATGTGGGTCGACCGGTTATCAAACATACCTGCTGGCGTGTATAGCTATGTCGCAGAAATCGATGGCAAGGTAGTCGGTAATATTGGGTTTCATCATTCACAGCGCCCGAGAACTTCGCACACTGCTTCATTTGGCATTGGTGTACATGACAACTTCCACGGCTTAGGCGTCGGCAGCGCGCTGATCAGTACCGTAATTGAGTTAGCAGATAATTGGCTGAACGTAAGACGCATATATCTTGAAGTGAATTCAGATAATGATGCTGCAATAGGCTTGTATAAGAAACACGGCTTTGAGATTGAAGGTGAGCTTGTCGATGCCTCTTTCCGAGACGGTGAGTTTATTAACACCTACAGTATGGCCCGCATCAGAAAACCGAAAAACTAACCGCTATCCACCAGAACAAACCTCCCGCTTATTCGCTATTGAAATCCAGCGGGAGTTTTTTTATTGCTTCAAGTCCAAATAGTCTAACGCTCGTTTCGTTAACGATTCGGTATAAGGGTTAATTTTCCAGTGGCCAGGACTCCATCCTTTAACAAACCGTTGAAAGTCAGCCCATGCAACAGCAAACAACGGGCGCCATTCTTGCTCAACGGCTTCACCATCGAGTTGTGGTTGATAGTGATTCAGCGCATTCGTTAGTGCGGCAAAATAGGTATCCAGTACCCAAGATTCCATCTCAGCACACTCGCTCGGTTCTACTGCGCTACTCATAAACAATGCAACATCTTTCATTGCACAGCCATGACCCACGTACTGAAAATCTACCGCAGCGACAGCTGAACCTTCATCGTTAAAACAAAAATTGGCTAACTTAGCGTCCCCATGAACCAAAGTTTGGAAATGCGCCTGACGTAAAATGCGATCAATTAACTCAGCACATTGCTTGAGCCTATCATCTTGTAGCGCAGCCAATTCATCCGGCCGCGTATCCAAATGCCAATAGGTACCGATTTGCCACAACTCTTCATGGCAGACACCAATATAGCGCGCGTGAAAGTTTGCCAACCACGTCAAACAAGCTTTCAGCTGCTCCTTACTGGCATGTTTGGCGACATTTGCATAACCCGCCTGAGCCAAATCTTCCATCACAATCAGCCATTCATTTTCATTCTGAAAGCACTTCAGAACTTGTGGGATTCGGCAACGCTCATCCAGTGTTAGACTAAAGTGCTGATACCAGCTCACTTCAACTTGGTATGAATGCAGCTTACGCTGATGTGAGCGATCGGTATTCCAGCCTCGAGGGTGTTCGGAGAGTTTAGGAAGTTGGACGTGTTTAATAATGATAGAACGGCTTGGAAAAGTCAGTCGCACCAACTCCCCATAACCACCCCACAGCGATTGAATGACATCAATGCGTTCAAGCGAACCAAGTTCGAGTTCATCACCGATGCTTTGATATAGCGGATTAATCATTGACTCCATTATGCGAGTATATGTGCCCATTCAGGGTGTGTTGCCATGTATTTAATCACGTATGGGCAAACGGGTACAACGCAGTAGCCTTGCGCTTCAATCTCGGGTAATACCGCTTCCATCATCACGTTGCCATAACCCTTCCCTCTGGCTTCTTCAGGGATAAGAGTTGAAGTGATACGCATCTCTTTTCCGTCGAGTTTATAAACCACTTTTGCTTTGTGGTCTTTATCTAAATCAACCCAAAAGATGGCATTTTCAGTGTCATGTGTCACTTTATGCATCTTTTACCCCCTATTTTTGGCAAACGTTTTATTGATTCAAACTATATCACTGCATAGAATTATTGCTACGTTTCGGCTTTGTAGCAAAACTTGCCGAAGCGCGTTACACCTAGGGACCAATATAATAATGAGAAATACGATGGCTAGTGGAAGGGACAATAGAGCAGCTCTTCATGAAAAGTCTGTACAGCAGCGACAGGCAAGTACCTTAAATAGTACTGATGCTATGGGAATGGTAGAGCATGGTAGTGAAGTGACATTAAACGTTACCACCCCAGTAGGAACTAAGTTTATTACAACTAGCCTTTTTATTGGGTGTCATTCCAACAATAGCGCATTGATAGAGATCCCTAATATTTCTGATGACGACCTTAAGTTCTATTTTCAAGAAGGTTTCTGGGTGAACGTGAAAGCACTATCGCATCGAGGTGAAGGAGCAATTATTCCTTTTAGGGCGCAAATAAAGCACCGTCTCGAAGAGCCCTTTCCTGTATTAGTACTGAGCCTGCCAAATACGATGCAGGTGTATCAACTTCGGAAAGAAGTCCGTTATGAAGTAAATCTGCAAGCCAAGGTTCATCTTGATGACTATAAAACTGATTGTGAAATCCGAGATCTGTCCAAGAGCGGCTGTCGATTTATTACCTCGCCAATGAGTAGGCAAATCCAAGTTGGCGAACTGGTTTCTCTTAATATCGTGCTGGGTGAGCGTGGCCCTATGCTCGCACCGCTTAAAGGCAAAGTTTGCAACTTACAGAAGTCCACTCACTATGCTCGTTATGGTGTTCAGTTTGACGACTTTGGTAAAGCCAATGCCAAAAACCTATTAGGGCAACTGAAGTTCAACGGCACAAAACTAATGCTCAAATAGCATTATATTTGCTAATACAAATAAGGCGCCAGTGGCGCCTTTTTTTACTTATATCTTAAAGAAACTCAATTGTTCTTTTTGCTTCTCTGCTAAAAGAGAAAGCTCACTACTCGCGGCCGCACTTTGGCTGATTCCCGCCACATTTTGGTTAACCAGCTCAGACATGTTCACCACGTTTCGATTAATATCTTGAGTGACTTGTGACTGTTGCTCAGCAGCTGTTGCGACTTGAGTATTCGAGTCATTAATATCTGCTACTGATTCAGTAATACCAACAAGTGCATGGTTCGCCTGTTGGGCAAGCTCATTGTTTTTAGAAAGCATATCTAAACTCACTTGCATGCTTTCATTCGCCAAACCAGACTGTGCTTGAAGCTCTTCAATAATTGATTGAATTTCTTCCGTTGATTTCTGAGTGCGCGCAGCAAGCATTCTCACTTCGTCCGCTACGACAGCAAACCCACGTCCCGATTCACCTGCACGTGCTGCTTCAATCGCCGCGTTTAATGCGAGTAGATTGGTCTGTTCAGAAACACCTCGAATTACCTCAACCACATTACTGATTTGCTCAGATTGCGATTGTAGGCGTTGCACTACTTGAGCGGCGTCTGCTAGCGCTTGTGACATGTGCTCACTTGCTTGCGCACTTTCTTTAAATACAGCAAGGCCTGACTTCGCTAATCCATCGGCTTCACGAGCCGTTGAATCTGCAGATGTCGCATTACTGCTCACATTGTCTGCCGTGCTAGCAAGCTCGTTGACAGCTGATGCGACTTGCTCTATCTCGATTAGTTCTTGCTGCGCATTCGCTTCTGCCTGAGTCATCACCGCAGCAAGTTCGGTTGAAGCCGATGCAACTTCTTCACTAATTCGCATTAGTTGGTCAACAGTACTACGTAACTGCTCTGCCGTTTGGTTTACATCTTTGCTCAGCATTGAAAGTTCATTGCTACCGTCTGACTCTGCACGTGCATTGAGATTCCCCTGAGCTAACTCACGCATAACTCGTTGCAAGTTGACTATCGGTGTAACTATTTTACCTGACAAGACCCAAGCACATAGCAGAGAGAGTGCAAATACGGATAGCACAATTGTTGTCGCGTTGCTCTGTACACGTTGGTTCTCGACTTCCGTCTGCTTCATGCTTGCTGCCGCAACTTCATTGACTCGCTTTGAAAGGGCGTTCATTACTGCCACCATGTCATTACCGGCTTGTCGGTAATTGGTGATAACGGCTTCTCGCTCAGCGTTGGATAGTAATCCTTGTTCAAAACGCGATACAGCATCAATCACACCGTGTGCATGCTTGATATAAGCGTCCACTTTGTCCTTCATTACCATCGCTTGCTGGCGGTACTCCGGATTGGATGCAATTTGATTCAGTTCTTGATGAATATCTTTAGATATGGATTTGAGCTCAGACACAAACGCCAGTCTGCGTTCTGGAATATACATGGCATAGATGCCACTAATTCGGAGAGGGTAAACCTGATTATCTATCGTTGCCAAAAGGTCTTTGTAGTGAATTACAGATTCGCTATTTTGAGTACTCTTTTCTAACTCAGCTTGCAAATCATTACGAGCAACACCTAGCGCAACCATTACTGCCAATGCGGTTACCAAAACTGGCAGCAATACTTGCATTCTAACTGACAAGTTTTTTAATAAAGCCTGCATTTTCGCCTCAATATTAGGGTCTGTTGACCTTTTGCGGTTAAATTTTGTTCGAGATAAAAGCATTTTAATCGCGGCGAGAGGTTTGTAGCCTAGTTATTCTAAGCAAAATCCTCTCAACAAAGAGTAAAACGCTTTTAGCCGAACCCTTCGGGCAGCGTTTGTGGCTCCTTTCTACTGCGTTATCGGCTTATCAGGTAGGGCAACTACATTTCAAAGCCTCTTCCTTGTATAAAGAACCCACAAACTGCTGCAAAAATCAGCTCAAAAGGTCAACAGACCCTAATGCATATTGTTTTATAAAAGGGCAGGCATCGTATAGAAATGTGCGTTTAGCGACCATCAAATTTCCACTATCGTAACGACAACAAGAATTTCTCAACAGCACTAAAAGGTGGAATGACTATACCCAAGCAACCTCGAGATGCTTGGGTATATTTTCCTAGGTTCAAAAAAAATCCCCAAGCCAATGCTCGGGGATTTTTGTTAATACTTCTAACAAGCACTATTACAGTTTGAAGAAACTTAGTTGCTCTTTCTGCTTCTCAGCTAGATGAGAAAGCTCTGTACTCGCACTTGCGCTCTGGCTGATACCAGCAACGTTTTGGTTCACTAACTCTGACATGTTTACTACATTACGGTTAATGTCTTGTGTTACTTGAGACTGCTCTTCTGCCGCTGTCGCTACTTGAGTGTTTGAGTCATTGATGTTTGCTACCGACTCAGTGATACCGACAAGAGCATCATTCGCTTGTTGCGTCAGTTCATTGTTTCGAGCCAGCATTTCTAGACTAACTTGCATGCTGTCATTCGCAAGACCCGACTGCGCTTGAAGCTCTTCGATAATCGATGAGATTTCTTGAGTTGAATCCTGAGTACGAGCAGCAAGCATACGCACTTCATCCGCAACAACAGCAAAACCACGACCAGATTCGCCAGCACGTGCAGCTTCAATCGCCGCGTTTAGTGCTAGAAGGTTAGTTTGCTCAGAAACACCACGAATCACTTCAATAACATCGTTGATTTGTACTGACTGATCTTTAAGGCGCATAACAACTTGCGCAGCGTCGTTTAGTGCTTGCGACATTTGTTCACTTGCTTGCGCACTTTCTTGGAAGATCGCTAAGCCAGATTGTGCTAGGCCATCCGCTTCACGCGCTGTCGCATCTGCAGAAGTCGCATTATCACTTACGTTGTTTGCTGTACTTGCCAACTCGTTAACAGCAGAAGCAACCTGCTCGATTTCTGCTAGTTCTTGTTGAGCATTCGCTTCCGCTTGAGTCATTACTGCGGCTAGCTCAGTTGAAGCAGAAGCAACCTCTTCACTAATGCGAGTCAAGTGGTCAACCGTATCATGAAGCTGAATAGCAGTCTGGTTTACGTCTTTGCTCAACTGCGAAATCTCGTTATCACCGTCAACATCGGCACGTACTGAAAGGTCACCGCCAGCCAGCTTACGCATCACTTCTTGTAATTTTTGAATTGGAGTAACGATCATTCCTGATAGGAACCATGCACCTACAAGCGAGAATACAAATACTGACAGAATAGTGATCATCGCGTTATTTTGAACGCGGATACTCTCACGATTGCTACTTTCTGCTGCTTCAATAGTAATTTCGTTAACGCGTTGAGATAGCGCATTGATGGTTGATACCATCTCATTACCTATGCGGCGATACTGAGAGATAAAATTACGGTATTCGCTATCTGACACTTGGCCGCTATCATGGCGATTAAAAAACTCGACTGCACGAGTTGAGTAATCAACATAAGCTTCAATCCCTTTACGAACCTGAACGGCCTCTTTGCGGAACGTTTCGCGAGCTTCAATCTGTTCTAAATCAGATTCAATCTCTCTCATGCCTACTTTGAGTTCATTTAAGAAACCATCGCGGCGAGATACGTCATAGATCGCGTAAACGGCGCTGATGCGCAATGGGTAAACTTGGTCATCAATATGTGCAAGAGTATCTTTATAAAAGACAAGAGCGTCAGAGTTTGAAGCGACAGCTTCTTGCTCAGCTTGAAGGTTATTTTTTGTGATCCACAGTGCAATAAACAATGCGAATGCGGTAAAGAGTACAGGGACAAGTACCTGCGTTCGTACTGACAGATTTTTCAAAGAAAACTGCATGATTAGCCTCGGATAGATTGGTCTTTGCTTCCATGCCAGTGGGATTATTCCCACGTGAATAAACAACGCGCCAATATTAGAGGCAGATCACAATTTTGTCCAGATAAAAGGCACACAATTTCATAAAGTTAGCGACAACATCCCGACGAAACGTCGGAATATTGTCGTTATTTTTATTTATGAAAATTTATGTCTTTATCTCAAAAGATATAGGAATTGATGCAGTTATTTTCGTAGAGAGTTCAGTTTCGCTTGAGCCAAACCAAATATCGTATCAATTGGGTATGACCCTTCATCTGTTGGCTCACCCGCAGCTTTCCCTGTAAATAACTCGATCGCTTCAGTGACGTGGTCAATTGCCCAGATGTGGAAATCCCCCTTCTCTACCGCTTTAACAATGTCAGAGCGAAGCATCAAATTGTGCACATTCGAGCGTGGGATGATCACCCCTTGCCCAGCATGACGACCTTTGATTTCACACACATCGTAGAAGCCTTCAATCTTCTCGTTTACCCCACCAATAGGCTGTGCTTCTCCGAACTGGTTCATCGAACCGGTGATAGCGATGTCCTGACGGTTTGGTTGCTTCGAGAACGCCGATACCACAGCGCAGAACTCTGCCATACTTGCACTATCACCATCAACGCCACCATATGACTGCTCAAAGGTAATCGTCGTTGTCAGTGGAACACGTGCCGTTTTACCAAACACAGATGACAAGTAAGCGGACAGGATCATTACCCCTTTAGAGTGAATACTGCCGCCCAGATCCACACTACGCTCAATATCAATCACCTCACCATCACCATAACAGGTTGTCGCAGTGATTCGATTCGGTGCACCAAACATGTGATCGCTAGTACTCAACACCGATAGAGCGTTCACCTGGCCGATGGCAGAGCCATCAGTATGAATCAAGGTCGTCCCATTAACGAAGGTTTCCATCACACTATCTTGCAAGCGGCTCACTCGCATTTCCTGATTGCTCAGCGCTTCTTCCACGTGTCCGATGCGGATCATGTTAGAGTTCGCTTGGCGAGCTACGTAGTTAGACTCACGCAATAAGTTGGCGATATTCGCAGAGTGAAGTGAAAGCTTGGTTTGGTCACCAGACAAGCGTGAGCTGTACTCGACAATACGTGCAATGGCTTTCATATCGCAATGCAGCATATTGTTGTCGTTCACAACACTCGAAATAAAGCGGGCATATTGCAGCTCTGAATCCGGAGTGCGTTTCATTTCGTCTTCGAAGTCAGCGGTCACGCGGAACAACTCACCAAACTCCGGATCATAATGTTGCAGCAATTGATAAGTATGATAATCACCGAACAAAATGATCTTAATATCCAAAGGAATTGGTTCTGGATCTAACGACACTGCACCCGTTAACGTAACTTCCTTCTCTAACGAGGTGAAACTTAGTTGGCGAGAGCGAATTGCTCGTTTCAGCCCATCCCATACATAAGGCTGCTCAAGTACCTTCTGTGCATCAAGCAGCAAAACACCACCGTTTGCCTTATGCAGGCTTCCAGCTCGAATCAACGAAAAGTCAGTAAATACTGTGCCTTTGAAGGTTGCAGTTTCAATTGAACCGAACAGTGAGTGGTAATTGGGATTTTCTTCTACAACGATTGGAAATTCAGTGTTGTTACGGCTGACTAATACGTTCACTTTGTAGCGACGCGGCAGTTTTTTATCCAACGACGCCGTTGCGATCTCTCCTTGCTCATCACTCTGATCAAGGAAGATATCTGCATTATCGACAATGTCTTTTTGCAGATCGGTTAAGTAAGTTTTGATTTCCGCATAGTTAGCGTAATCGACTTTCAACTGCTTGATAAAATGGGTGATCACATCCAGTGTCACATCATCGTTCAGTTTCTTAATTTTTTCACTAAACGTTTCTTCCCACTCGGTCAGTTCACGGATCATATTCCGCAAACTCACTTCCAGTTCATCGATACTACTACTGAAGTATTCTTGTTCTTTCTTACTCAACTCATCAAACGACTCTTCGGTATGTAATTCATCACCGTTCATCGCAACAAACTGATAATCACCCTGAGTGGTAATAGTTAAGCTAATGCCTTTTTCTTTTGCTTCTTTACTGATGCTATCGAGCTCAAGTTGCTGTTTATTAGCCAACTGGTTCTTCAGGCGATCGGCACGGCTGTAGTACATCTCATTGTCAAATGCGAGGGGCAACGCGTTAAGTAATTTGCCCATCAACTTTTCAATGTCCGCTTTCAACTTATTACCAATACCGCATGGCAATTTGAGGACCTTCGGTATGCGAGTGTCTTCAAAGTTGGCAACATAACACCAATCGAAAAGCGCTGCGTCATCGTGCTGATGACGATTTAAATAGCGCAAAATCATCGTGCGCTTACCTAGACCATTCTGGCCAATAGCGTAAATATTGTACCCTTTCTCCTTGATTGACATCGCAAACTCGACCGCCTTTTGTGCGCGCTCCTGGCCTACGATTTCATCAATTGGAGGTAACTCCTTGGTCGACTTACATGGCATATTTTCTAAATCAGCTACTGAATACAGCTGTTTAGGTTCCAATCTTTGTACTGCCATACTCGCCTCCTTTTTCTTATTGTCGTCTTCTCAGTGTAGAGATTATTTGCTTAATTTTAAGTGATTTACCTAGCAACGCAGTCTGAGTGCACACATTTTAACCGCATAGAACATCCGTTAATGACAATGATACACACTTGCAATTGATAATTGCTTTCATTTAATATCTAGGAAAATCTTATTTCTAGGGACGAGTCATGAATATAGAGCAATGCTGGATGAGGTATCTAAAAGCAGAACAATTGATGGAGCAAGGTCATTGGCCTGAAGCCCATCGGCTATACGATGATGTTCTTTCACACTTGCCAACACACATTCACTCGTCTTTGGAGAATGAGCAAACCAAGCCCTGTCAGTTTGTTTGTCTTATCACCGGGCTTCGAGATGCCGCGGTAACGCAATCAGAAATTTTGAACAAAATGGGCCAGCAAACTGATGCTTTTAAAACGCTCAACCAAACTTATGCTTTGTTCCAGTTTTTGCAGCTTGAAAGCCATGACTTGATCAATCGAGTAAACAATCTGCTAAGCAAGCAGAGTGAAGATTTGTTAGCTCATATGGCTGCATTTTGCTCCGCACAACGCAATGCGCAATGGATGATTGAACTTGATAATGTGACTCGTGCGCATGAACAGTTTTTGTATCTACAAGCCATGAGCGGTGCAGAAGCAAGAGCAACACAGCTTTACAACTAAGCGAATCAAGCATAAAAACGAGCCTCAGCAAGGCTGCAATATAGTAACAACTCGATACACAAGGAAAAGTGATGTCTACACAAACCATTCTTTCGGTGAACAACCTATCTGTCAGCTTTACGACAAACGATGGAATCATCGATGCAGTAAAGAAGGTGAGTTTTGATCTCAAAGCTGGTGAAACACTGTCTATCGTCGGTGAATCAGGCTCTGGGAAGTCAGTATCAACTAACGCATTGATGAAACTGCTGCCAGATAACGCCATTTTGCATCCTGATTCTTCTATCGTCTTTGAAGGTGAATCGATTCTAGATAAAAGCGAACGTCAGATGCAGAGCATCCGTGGCGTTCATATTGGGATGATTTTCCAAGAGCCAATGACCTCACTGAATCCTTACATGCGTGTTGGTATCCAAGTAGCAGAAGCCATCATGTGCCACCGTCCAGTAAGTAAGAAACAAGCCAAAGCTAAAGTGCTCGAACTGTTTGATTTGGTCCACCTACCAAATCCTCAACAAGCTTATGATAAATATCCGCACGAATTCTCAGGCGGTCAGCTGCAACGTATCATGATTGCCATGGCGTTGATTAACGAGCCCGACATTCTGATAGCTGATGAGCCGACAACAGCACTTGACGTCACCGTGCAGGCAGAAGTGCTTTATCTGATCAAAGAGATCCAAGCCAAAATGGGCATGGCAATTTTGTTCATCACTCACGACTTAGGTGTGGTGAAGCATTTTGCTGACCGAGTATTAGTGATGTGTAAAGGTGAAGTGGTAGAAGAAGGCATCACAGAAACGCTCTTTTTAGACCCGCAGCATGATTACACCAAGATGCTAATTAACTCGATTCCGAAAGGCAATAAAGACCCTATCGATGAAGGTGCAACCGAGCTACTCAAAGCAGACGACATCCGCGTTAAGTTTCTTGTTAAGCCGCACTTTATTGCAAGCAAAAATGAGTACTTTGAAGCAGTGAAAGGTATCTCCTTAGAGCTAAAGCAAGGTGAAACGCTAGGTATCGTTGGTGAATCGGGCTCAGGTAAATCAACGCTTGGCCGAGCATTGATTGGATTGTTGCCGTCAACGGGTAAAATCCAATTCAAAGGGCAAGAGCTAGCGCTTCTGACTGATAAGGAACGCTTTGCACTGAAAAAAGACGTACAAATGGTTTTCCAAGACCCATATGGTTCGCTTTCTCCGCGTATGACCGTTGGCGAGATCATTACCGAAGGGCTAACCGTTCACCAACCTCAGATGAGCAAAGCGGAACGAATGCAAAAAGCCCGCGATGTACTCCGAGAAGTACGTCTCGACCCGGCATCCATCAACCGTTATCCGCATGAGTTTTCAGGTGGTCAGCGTCAACGTATCGCCATTGCACGCGCGTTAATTCTAGAGCCTTCTTTCATTCTGCTTGATGAACCGACATCAGCACTCGATCGTTCTGTTCAGTTAACGGTGATTGATTTGCTAAAAGATTTGCAGAAGAAGCACAACATTGGCTATCTATTTATTAGCCATGACCTTTCTGTCGTGAAAGCACTGTCTGACCGTGTATTAGTGATGCAAAAGGGAGAAGTGATGGAGCAAGGTACAGCGGAAGAGATCTTCCATCATCCAAAAAGCGATTACACAAGAAAGCTGATTGATGCCTCATTTGATCTTGAAAACAATGAAAATCAACATGATGCTGCTTAGATTAATCGCAGTTTCATATTCATGCACTAGGATTAAAGTATGGTGAAATTTTCACCATAACTACGAAAATGGTATAGCTGCCATTCGGTTTGGCCGCCGACACTGGTTGGTTCAAAGTTAGGCTTAGTCACCCTAACTAACAATTTGAGTTCCCCCCAACCATGAAAAATGCCGCGATAGAAATCGCGGCATTTTTTATTGTCTTTCTGGTGCATTAAATTTAACAATTTGCACCAGTAAACGCTCATTAAATATCGAGCTTTTCGATACCCATATTATGTAATGCAAACGCATAAACATCTGTCGTAAGGTCGATTTGTTTGCTAAGTGGCATACCCGCACCATGTCCCGCGTTGACATCAATACGAATCAACACTGGATTGTCTCCCTGATGCTTATCTTGCAACTCTGCGATGAACTTGTACGAGTGAGCTGGGACAACACGGTCATCGTGGTCAGCGGTCGTGACAAGTGTTGCAGGGTACGAAACACCCTCTTTCACGTTGTGCACAGGTGAATAGCCCAGGATGTATTTAAACATCGCCTCACTTTGTTCAGAAGTCCCAAAATCGTACTTCCAGCCTTCACCGGAAGTAAACGTGTGGTAGCGAAGCATGTCCAGTACGCCAACCGCAGGAATCGCCACTTTAAACAACTCTGGACGTTGCGTCATACACGCGCCGACCAACAAGCCGCCATTTGAGCCGCCACGAATCGCAAGGCGCTCTGAGCTGGTGTAGTCGTGCTCAATCAAGTATTCCGCCGCGGCAATGAAGTCATCAAACACGTTTTGCTTTTGTTGCTGGGTACCTGCATTGTGCCAAGCTTTGCCATATTCGCCGCCGCCGCGCATATTTGCCACCGCGTAGATACCACCAAGTTCTAACCAGTTTGCGACATTTCCTGAGAACATAGGAGTCAAACTGATGTTAAAGCCACCATAGCCATACAGCATGGTTGGTGCGCTGCCATCGAGTTTGATGCCTTTCTTGTAAGAGATGATCATCGGTACTTGGGTACCATCTTTTGAGGTATAAAACACTTGTTGAGATTCGTATTCTTTACGGTCGAACGGTGCTTTCGATTCTTTATAAAGTACTGACTCACCGCTTTCTACATCAAACGAGAAGATGGTTGGTGGTGTCACGTAGTTAGTAAAGGTGTAATAAAGCGTCTTATCTTCTGCTTTGCCCTGCAAGCCATATACGGTGCCTTGGTCAGGTAGAGTAACTTCACGTACTAACTCACCTTGATAAGTAAACTGCTGAACTTTAGACAAAACGTCGACCATGTAAGTCGCAAACAAGTAACCACCACCTTTGCTGATATCCAGTGGCTGCTCCTGCTCGGCAATGATCTCTTCCCATTGTTGAGTTTGGGTGTGGTAACCAACCACTTTACCGTTAGGCGCATCTAAGTTGGTGTAGAAAATCAGGGTATCATCTTGGTTATCAATCAAATAGGTATCACCATCGGTTGTATCTCGAAGCGTGATAACTGCCTGTTCTTCCGAAGTGAGATCCACATAAAACAGTCGGTTTCCTGATGTAGATTCCGCACCTGTGATAATCAAGAAACGATCGTCTTTGGTGGTCACTCCCCCTACATAACGGTGCTTTTGTGACTCCAACGCGCCAAAAACCACTTTGTCTTGAGATTGTGGTGTACCTAACTCATGGTAGTAAAGCTTGTGCTGCTCAGTACGAGCCGAAAGCTCACTGCCCTTTGGTTTGTCATAGCTAGCGTAGTAAAAGCCTTTGTTACCAAGCCAAGAAATAGTGGTGAACTTAGCGTCGACAATTTCAGGTTCAAGCTGCTCTTTAGTTTCTACATCAATGACGAAGATCTTACGCCAATCGCTGCCACCTTCAGAAATGGAATACGCCACAAGTGTGTCGTCTTTAGAGAGCTTCACTTCGCCAAGCGATGTCGTTCCTTCTTCTGAAAAGGTATTTGGATCTAGGAAGATCTCCGCCTCTTCGTCCCCTTTGCGACGGTATAAAACGCTCTGGTTCTGTAAACCATCATTTTTATAGAAGTAAGTGTATTCACCATGAACAAAAGGTTGAGAGTACTTTTCGTAGTTCTGACTATTCGCCACTAAATCGCGAATTTGCTGGCGGAAAGGGATTTGACCTAAGTAATCAAAGGTCACTGAGTTTTGCCCTGCAACCCACTCTGCGGTTTCTTGGCTGAGATCGTCTTCTAGCCAGCGATATGGGTCTGCAATGTCGTGACCAAAATAAGTGTCCACGACTGAATCTTTACGAGTTTTTGGGTAATGCATAACGTCCGTGTTACTCCGTTTGAAGTTGAGTATTTTGTTTTATTATTTTGTTGAGACTTATTCTCAATCATCTACCTTAGGGCTCAGGTATAGAATTTCAACCAATAGATTGAAACATTTCTTATATTTATGAACCAACTAAAAGTAATGCGAGATAGTGAGATATCGCTCTCGAATGTGTTCTATCAAAAGCTTCACTTTGTTCGGCGGTTGACGAGTAAAAGGATAAACCGCGTAGATGCCGAGCTTTTTGCCGACCAACTCAGGGAAAATGTCCACCAGCTCACCACTGCGAATATCGTGGTAAACCAAACAACGCGGTACGTAAGCGATACCATGCCCACCCAAGGCTGCTTTTCGCAATGCCGTTGCGTTATCTGTAGAGAAGCAACCGGAGACTTTTACAATATAGTCGCCATCTTTACCTTTGAACTGCCAGTCGGTTGCCCCTGTGGTTTGGTAGGCGTATTGCAAACAGTTGTGCGTCGTCAGGTCGATCGGTTCAATAGGCTTGCCATGTTTAGCAATATAAGAAGGAGAAGCACACACCACCCACTGAGAGTCCAGAATATGCCTCGCTATCAGGCTAGAATCTTCTAGATAGCCGGTACGAATCACCAAGTCAAAACCACCAGCGACCAAGTCAACAAAGCGGTTATCAAGCGACATGTCTACTGTTAAACCAGGATGCATATTACAAAACTCTGCAACCGCGTCCGCCAAGATCAAATCACCTGAGATAGTCGGCACCGACATTTTGATATGACCACTGACATTCTCACCAAAGCCTGAAACTGCATCCATAGCCTCCTGAGTGGCTTGCTTCACATTTTTAGCACTGTGTAACAAAACCTTTCCCGCTTCGGTCAAAGTCAATTTACGCGTAGTTCGATATAATAGTTGAGCACCGATTTCTTCCTCCAACCGAGCTATCCTCTTACTAACTACTGAATTTGTAAGATTATTTTCCTCTGCCACCTTACTAAAACTGCCCATTTCTACCACCTGTGAAAACAGGATTAAATCATCTGCACGCATTCGATTATGTCACTTTTGGAAAAAATTAATTTCATTATTTCCCTATATCTATAAAAAATAAAGGGGTAGATTCACGTCAAATTAACAAAACCATTACAACAAAAATCATCTCTACAGCATAAAGCCGTTCGAGAAGTCAGCTTACGAGGATGTACCAATGAGTGAAACCCTACTTGCCCTTGTGGCGTTTTCGCCAATTGTTGTCGCCGCCATATTATTGGTTGGTCTCAACTGGCCTGCTAAAAAAGCCATGCCCGTCGCGTTCGGTCTAACCGTCGCTATCGCCCTAATGTTTTGGGATATGTCAGCCACTCGCGTACTGGCGTCAGTATTTCAAGGATTAGGTATTACTGTCTCTGTCCTTTGGATCGTGTTTGGTGCCATCTTCTTGCTCAACACTTTAAAACACACTGGCGCGATCACCACTATTCGCAATGGGTTTACTGATATTTCAGCCGACCGTCGCGTGCAAGCCATCATCATCGCTTGGTGTTTTGGTTCATTCATCGAGGGCGCGTCTGGTTTCGGTACGCCAGCGGCCATCGCAGCCCCACTATTGGTAGCGATTGGCTTCCCTGCTCTTGCCGCGGTACTGATGGGCATGATGATCCAATCTACGCCAGTATCATTTGGTGCGGTTGGTACGCCAATCATCGTGGGTGTGAATAAAGGCTTGGATACACACAACATCGGTGAAGCGTTGGTTGCTCATGGCTCAACATGGGATGCATACCTGCAACAAATCACCTCAAGCGTTGCAATGATTCACGCAACGGTTGGTACTCTAATTCCTGTACTTATGGCAATGATGCTGACTCGCTTCTTCGGCAAAAACAAAAGTTGGAGCGAAGGTCTAGATATTCTGCCATTTGCACTATTCGCCGGCATTGCCTTCACCGTTCCTTACGCACTTACTGGCGTGTTCCTAGGTGCTGAGTTCCCATCATTAATCGGTGGTCTAGTTGGCCTGGCAATTGTAGTTACAGCAGCGAAGAAAGGCTTCCTAGTACCAAAAACAAAATGGGACTTCGAAAGTGAAGATAAATGGCCAGCAGAATGGTTGGGCTCTCTGAAGATCAATCTTGATGACAACCCAGGCAAGCCGATGAGCCTAACTAAAGCTTGGGCACCTTACGTAATGCTAGCGGTTATCCTAGTAGCAAGTCGCGTAAGCCCTGAATTCAAAGGTTTGCTTAAGAGCGTAAGCCTATCATTTAGCAACATTCTTGGCGAAACAGGCATCAGCACGGCAATTCAACCTCTATACCTTCCGGGTGGCATCCTAGTCTTCGTTGCACTGCTTGCAGTTCTTCTACAAGGCGGTGGTGCGAAATCACTAGGCAAAGCGTTTGGCGAATCGAGCAAGACGTTAATCGGCGCAGGTTTCGTACTCGTGTTCACCATCCCTATGGTTCGTATCTTTATTAACTCAGGTGTCAACGGCGCAGAGCTAGCAAGTATGCCTGTAACCACAGCTAACTTCGCGGCAGAACTCGTTGGCTCAGCATTCCCAGCGTTGAGTGCTACCGTTGGTGCCCTTGGTGCATTCATCGCAGGTTCGAATACTGTGTCTAACATGATGTTCAGCCAATTCCAGTTCGAAGTGGCACAGACACTGACCATCTCAAGTGCTGTTGTTGTTGCATTGCAAGCGGTGGGCGCTGCTGCGGGCAACATGATAGCTATCCACAATGTGGTAGCTGCATCCGCAACCGTTGGTCTATTAGGACGCGAAGGTGCAACGCTGCGTAAGACGATCATCCCAACCTTCTACTACCTAGTAGTAACAGGCATCATCGGTCTGATTCTGATTTACGGATTCCAAATCACCGACGCTTTAATGAAGTAAGACTAAATGCAGGGTTTCCCCGCCCTGCTCTTTCTCTGGCACATCGGTCAGCACTACTACCCCGACTTTTGGTGTAGCTTGCTGCATCAATCCCCCGTCCGATGTGCCAGCCTTTTTCAATGCAGATAATTGATTGTTCTGTGTATGGAACAACCCCAGCTCAATCACTTATCTATACTCTAATTCTGACGTCGACTGCCGAAAGGAAGGCAGTCAGTGAAACACTGACAGAGCAGCTGCTCATTGATTCAGGACGCAATCTTAGAATAACAGCCAGGACACACTATTATGATTATCTCTGCTTCTACAGATTATCGCGCTGCTGCGAAAGCCAAACTGCCTCCATTCCTTTTCCATTACATTGATGGCGGCTCATACGATGAGCGCACGCTAAAGCGCAACACCGATGACCTAGGTGATGTTGCGCTGCGCCAACGTGTTCTGCGTGACATGAGCGACTTAAGCCTAGAAACGGAGATCTTCGGTGAGAAGCTCGCTATGCCAATCGCACTCGCGCCTGTTGGCTTAACAGGCATGTATGCACGCCGTGGTGAGGTTCAAGCAGCAAAAGCGGCAGAAAAGAAAGGCATTCCTTTCACCATGTCGACCGTATCCGTTTGTCCAATTGAAGAAGTGGCACCTGCGATTGAACGCCCAATGTGGTTCCAGCTGTATGTTCTGAAAGACCGTGGCTTTATGAAGAACGTACTTGAGCGCGCGAAAGCCGCTGGCGTAACAACGTTGGTCTTCACCGTTGATATGCCAGTCCCTGGCGCACGTTACCGTGACATGCACTCTGGTATGAGTGGTCCAAATGCAGCGATGCGCCGAGTATTCCAAGCCATGCGCCATCCAAGCTGGGCACTGGATGTAGGCGTGCTGGGTAAACCTCACGACTTAGGTAATATCTCAACTTACCGCGGCGAACCAACGAAACTGGAAGATTACATTGGCTGGCTCGGTGACAACTTTGATCCTTCAATCTCTTGGAAAGATCTAGAGTGGATTCGCGACTTTTGGGATGGGCCGATGGTCATCAAAGGTATTCTAGATGAAGAAGACGCAAAAGATGCGGTTCGCTTCGGCGCTGATGGTATTGTTGTATCGAACCACGGTGGTCGCCAGCTTGATGGTGTTCTATCGACGGCGAAGGCATTGCCTAGCATCGCCGATGCAGTAAAAGGTGATCTGAAAATTTTCGTCGACTCAGGTATCCGTACAGGTCTGGATGTGGTTCGTATGCTAGCGCTTGGTGCTGACTGCACACTGCTTGGTCGCTCTTTTGTTTACGCTCTAGCAGCTCAAGGTGGTGCTGGCGTGGAAAACTTGCTCGACCTATATGACAAAGAGATGCGTGTAGCGATGACGCTCACCGGAGCGAAAACCATTTCAGACTTATCACGCGACTCCTTGGTTAAGATGCCATAGACTTTTCCGACTATATCCCTAACAAAAAAGCGAGCTCAATGAGCTCGCTTTTTTTAGAAATTTGAATTAGTGGACGTGATGTTCGTACTCAATCACCACTTGGTTGCCTTCAATAAAAACGTTACGAATGTCGCCATCTACGGTCACTCTGTTTTGTAAGTAAACCGAACCTGAACCTAACACATCGCGCTCGGTCATTGATGGGATAACTTGCCCAGGACGAACATGCAATTGCTCACATAACTGTTTAACAAAGCCCAAAGTTAATGGCGCATTACCGCGTAGCAACGAGGAGAACTCATGTAGACTTAAACCTAGACGTTTTGCCATCTCCATCTGAGTAAGGTGCATTTTTGCCTTTTGTGACATCCAAATGTCGTAGAGCGCATTTCTGTCTAGCTCTGTAAATTCCATGGTTCATCTCCGCATTTCAAAGTAACGGTAAAGTCTCATATTTAGCTGTGATAAATGTTAGCGATGAGTCAAAGAACCTACAATTGATGGTTCGAATGATAGCGCTTATCTTTCAATCTACGAGTTTAATCACACCCTGCAGCACTGAAGACACATTGATTACATTTCACTATACGTTTCATTGCGTTGTATTTACATTTAAATCACTAACCTCCCTATAAACACAATCTCTACATTGGTATGGCACTGGATTCGAATGTGCATCACTCGGGTAGCATCATTTCTCTAGGGCGAATAGGCAATTTCTGATACCTTTCCCCCATTGTTTTATGAAAAGAAACTTTACTTATGCCACAGTGGTTTACAGAATTTCAAACATACGTATTAACCCATCAGCAAGACTGGAGTAGCAGTGTATTATTCATTACTGTTGCGAGCTTCTTTGCTTGGATTGCTTGGAGACTATTGCACTCACGCCTAGCGATATTGGTTGAGAAAACCCCTTTCCATTGGGATGACCTACTGCTAGAAGCATTAAAAACTCCCGTTAGTACGTTAATTTGGTGCTGGCCAGCAACGGTTTCATTAGGAATCGTTCTGCAAAGTGAGCTAGGAAACAAATTCAACTGGCTAAGTACGCTAAAGCTTATCCTTGTCATTAGTGTGATGGTATGGATTGTAATGCGGCTCATCACCAATGTAGAAGATTACATTCTAGAGCAAAAAACACGTGACGAGACTACTGTCCAAGCTGTCGCAAAAGTCGCGCGCCTGTTCTTTATCGTGATTGGTGTCCTCACCATCATGCAAGCATTTGGCTTAAGCCTTTCAGGGTTACTGACTTTTGGTGGTGTGGGTGGCTTGATTGTCGGTTTGGCAGCAAAAGACTTACTTTCGAACTTCTTTGGTGGCTTGATGATTTACTTCGACCGCCCGTTTAAGGTAGGTGATTGGATTCGTTCTCCGGACAGACAAATTGAAGGTACGGTAGAGCGTATCGGTTGGCGTATGACCAGCATTCGTACCTTTGATAAACGTCCTTTGTACGTACCTAATTCTGTATTTAGTAACATCGTAGTAGAAAACCCATCACGCATGCTTAATCGACGTATCTTTGAAACGATTGGCCTACGTTACGACGATGCAGACAAAGTTCCCGCGATCATTAATGACGTGCGTGAAATGCTGAAAAATCACAAAGACATCGATACACGTCAGACGTTGATCGTTAACTTTGATGCGTTTGGTGCTTCGTCACTAAACTTCTTCATCTACACTTTCACCAAAACCGTCAACTGGGTACGTTATCACGAAGTGAAGCAAGATGTGCTATTGCAAGTGATGACAATAATTAAGGAACACGAAGCGGATATCGCTTTCCCAACCCAGACGCTTAAACTCGACCCGGTTCAAATGGCAAAAAGACAATTACCAGATGAACATGAATTCTAGCTTTATCAAGGCGCCCTCATATTGAGGGCGTCATTCGATTCATTTACTCCTGCAACTACTTATCTAAAGACATGCCTACCTGATTAAGTTTCGCTTCAAATTGTTCGATGCTGTCGGCTTTATAAGTAGGAGAACCGTTAAAGTAGCGAGGCTTCTCTGGCAACATCGCATTCTTTAGTTCTTGCTCCTGGTCGACATTGTCATGGTACACCGTTACTCGATTTGGAATATCCTGTTTCATAAATGCCATTTTGGTTCTCCTTTATTAAGACGAATCTTAAGCATAGAAATGAACAAAAAATGCGCGAATCAATTTGTATAAAAATTAGACACTAGCAACAGTTTTTATTGATGACTTCAAAGCATTATACAAACCGAATGTGAACTGAGTTTTGATACGAAGCTATCGAATTGGTAGCAAATTAATCCGATCCCCTACCAAACGTGCGCCTTTTATCATTTCCATAAATTCTGTCTTTTTTTTGAGATTTTAGTCAGTAATGTGTCGATATAAGTAGCCTCATAGTTGACTTAGTTGGCTCCGGTTACCGTTCTTATTTTTGAGTTTTACTCGACTTGCTGATTCAGATGAATAGACGTGTTTTTAATAAACGCCCAACCATAGGTATCGTACTGCCTATGTTGAGCGGTTTTTATATGGGAGAGCTTAACGCCACGTTGCGCCAAATGGCCAAGCAACATGGGGTTAATTTGGTTTTTATCCGCAGCGGACATCGCCGAGATTTCGATTTACCTATCGCACTCCATCATTTAGACGCTTTATTAGTAGTATTGCACTCTGCTGCAGACCATTTGGTGCAAAAAGCACTAAGTAAAGGCATCCCTGTGTTGTCTTTGGGCGCAAGTTACGCACCTCTCAATGTAGAGCAATTTATCAGCGTACAGAGTGATGGTGTTCAAGCGCTTTATCGCTGGTTATTAGAACAAGGACATCAACGCATTGGCTTTTGTGGTGACCTGTCCGTTAACGATGTTCGCTCGCGCTTCAAAGCCTTTCAGCACGCAACAACCGAACATCAGGGCGCTTTCTGCCCTGAGAACTTCTTTAGCGTCAGCAACTGCTCACTGGCTGGTGGGCGAGAAGCCGCAGTAGCGTTCGTGCAACGTAAATCAAAATGTACCGCTGTTATTTGCGCCACAGACCACAATGCCATTGGCATGATAGAGCAACTCAAACACCTTAAAGTTACCGTGCCTGATAACGTTGCTGTTGTTGGCATTGATAATGTGTTCTTTGGACAGCAAACGCAGCCACCCCTGACCACGGCAGACCAACAGTTAGAGGTGCTGGCACGCCAAGCATTTAACCGAGCTATTGAGCGCATTCAAGGGGCAGGTTTTTCCAACCAGATCAATCAAGTTCCACAAAAGCTAGTCATCCGACAATCATGCGGCAACAATAATCCAGCCAACGAGTCAATAGAGAGCCCTACCTCGATTCGTCACACGCTGCTCAATGTTGCAGGTCGTTCGCCAGCAGAAATCTTCGAGAACTTCTACTCACAAGCTCAAAATGGCTTTAACTCCATACTTGATGCGCAAAGCCTTTATGGCAACAACCTTGATTGGGCATGCCTCGCACAATGCGATCAAGAGCAGTACCAAATCGAAAGTTGGGTCGAACAAGGGATGACTCAACCAACCACACTGCCAAAGCAGAGTACTGCAAGTGATGATATTCGTGACTTCCCTTTCCTCGAAGGCTGTGAACATTTTGTCGCTACAGTAATGCCGATTGCCACTGGCCAAAAGAATCGATGGCAGTTGGTTGCAGTGATCGATTCGCTCAACGATCAACAGAACATCAGCACCCAATCAGTGTTCAACAATTATCTCGATATGTTGTCTTTGTTCATCGAACGCGACGCGTTACTCCATACCAGCAACTTACGTCAGAAGAACTCACAGCAATTACTGCAACAACTCAAAGTGGTATCGAATAGCTCAAATGATGGTATCTGGGACTGGGATTTAACCAGCAATAAACTACGCTGGAACAGCCGCTTGGTGAACATGCTCGG
Organism: Vibrio sp. WZ-1; assembly: GCF_052037695.1. Lineage (NCBI taxonomy): Bacteria > Pseudomonadati > Pseudomonadota > Gammaproteobacteria > Vibrionales > Vibrionaceae > Vibrio > Vibrio sp. WZ-1. The sequence continues at coordinate 197,477 of NZ_JBQEQR010000081.1, forward strand.
CAATGAAAACCTCTCTCATCAGCGCTACATCGATTGTGATCAGCTATTCCAATTTATTCACCCTGAAGACATCGACCAACTAGAAGAGCACATCCAAGCGCACTTGGTAGATAAAGTGCCTTTCAAAACTGAATTCCGTATTCGCAAGCACGACAGCAGCTATATCTGGGTGCAAGCGAATGGTTCTGCTGTACGCAATGCTCAGGGGCACGCCGTTCGTTTTATTGGCTCTATGACTGATATTACAGAGCAAAGGGAAAGTGCTGCCAAGATCCATCATATGGCCTATTTTGATGCACTCACTGGTGTAGCCAATCGACGCAAGATAATAGAAGAGATCGTCACGCACATAGAAACAAACCCAGACCAACCTCGCGCAGTGATGTTAATGGATCTTAATCGTTTTAAGATGATTAACGACTCTTTTGGTCATCATGTTGGTGATGCACTATTATGCCATGTCACGAACGAGCTACAGAGTATTCTGGTTAAGCCACATACCATAGCAAGGCTTGGCGGTGATGAGTTCTTATTCTTTTGTAATGTCGCGAATAAAGCGCAAGCAAATCAAATTGCCAGCATGATCTTGCGCACTATCGAAAAACCCATGATTCATGAAGAAATAGAGCTTGTTAGCCAAGGAAGCTTAGGAGTTTCTTTCTATCCATTTGATGGTACGTCACCGGAAGAGTTGGTAAAAAAGGCGGATATTGCGATGTACCAAGCTAAGCAGCTAGGCGGGCGTAAAGTGGTTCATTATCATGAGAGTATGGACGCGAGTACGCAAAGCTTAGTAAAACTTGAACATCATTTAAACCGGGCAATAGAACAGGGCGAAATAGAGGTATTTTACCAACCTCAACTTTGTTGCAAAACACGTCGAGTATTGGCTGTAGAAGCTCTTGCGCGTTGGCACTCTGATACCTTAGGGTGCGTGCCACCAAGCCAGTTTATTCAAGTCGCGGAAAATGCTGGTTTGATTTCTCGATTAGGAGAGTACATTCTCAACCGCGTGTGTCGTGATGTTCAACAGTCGTCATGGCTGCAATCCATGAGACATATCTCCGTAAACATCAGCGCGAAGCAGCTAGTTCAACCTTATTTTCCCGATGATATCGTTCAAACTATCCTCAATTACCGTCTGCCGTTGTCGTTATTCTGTATCGAGATCACCGAAACCGCCGCTATCAGTGATTATGACCTGTGCGTAAAATCGCTTGAGAAGCTTAGGAAGGCTGGTATTGCTATCTCATTAGATGACTTTGGTACCGGTTTCTCGTCACTGTCACTATTAAAGAAACTTCCATTGAGTGAAATCAAAATCGATCGCTCCTTCATCGCTGACATCATCAAAGATCAATCTAACTTAGATTTTGTCTCCACGATGATTTTAATGGGTAAAAGTTTAGGCTATCGAGTCGTGGCAGAAGGGGTGGAAACTGCAGAGCATCTCTCTAGCTTGAGCGAACTTGGAGTAGATCTACTGCAAGGTTACTACTTCAGTAAACCTCAACCCATTACACAACTAGAGCAACAATACACGCCACTTAGTGTGATTTAAGTACAAATAAGTCGAACCTCAATGTTCGCCTTGTTCTTGAAAATCCTAGCTGAATTAATTTAACAATATTAATCCAACTTCATTTCCATCAAAGGTCGCCACATCTCGATGATGTCTTCCTCGGGTGGCATTTCGCTCTGCTCGATAGATTTTACTACGCGACATGGATTACCAACTGCAACGCAATCTGCTGGAATATCTTTAGTCACCACACTGCCTGCACCAATAATCGCTCGGTCACCAATCGTCACACCGTCCAGAATGATAGCGCCTGCGCCAATCCAAACACTGTCTCCAATAGTAATTGGATTTCCTGTTGCGATTGGACGAACACGCTCTGCAAGCTCAAATGGGTGCCCCGCCGTGCTGATCACGACATTTGGACCAATTTGCACATACTCACCAATATGAACAGGCGCAAGATCGAGAATGGTGACTCCTGCATTCAGAAAGCCACCTTGAGTAAAGTGGATGTTGTTACCCATGTCACAATAAAAAGGCGGCACAATATTCACACCGTTCGCACTGCCGAGCAGTGACTCAATTATCTCAGCTTTCTTCACATGCTCAGATGGTCGTGCATGGTTAAAGTCATACAACTTCTCCTTCACTTCGGTTTGAAATTCAAACAACTCAGGAGTAATGGGAATATGTACAGAAAAATCAGCCAGTTTACTACTCATCGCCAACCTCTTAAGAACATAGAATACGTCGATAAATAATCTTAAATTCAGCCAGTTAAGTGCTAACTATTCGCATCAATTCGAGATGTATTTGCGAGCAACAGCTCATTTTAAAGTTGGCAATACCAAAGTGGTGCAAATCAGTGTCGTTAGAGGCAAGTTTAACTAAGCGTTAGCTTTCGAGCTTGGCTCTTGGATCTGATAGAGGCGGCGTTCGTTGTCTGCGCAAGTGGTCTCGCAGTTACACACTTTATCAACGCCTACATTATTCAGACCACCGCAACTGCCTTGAATGCGTTTGTTGTGAAAAATTACGCCAAGTGACATCAACAAAATGATGGCTAAGAACCCAAGAAACGTGAATAACCAAACCATTACTTCACCTCTTTCATATAAGAAGAAACCAATGCTTTTAGTTTAGTTGGGCGAAGCGTCATGAGTGCATTTTTTGATTGAGGCTTAGAGTTGAGTAATAACGATGGCGCTTTTTTGCTGCCGCAGCCACCACAGCCACCCTTTTTCGCATGATTGATTGAGGGACGACCTTGTGTCGCGACTGTCAATGCTGATCGCGGCACACCCATAACATCATCCAGTGAGCTGCGCGTTGAGAGTTTGAACACTTGCTTACCGCTACTTAGAAGCTTGCCAAGCGCACGCTCGCCTATATTACGAACCAACACCGCATCAACTTTATACTCTTGTAGAGATTGAATGAGCTGTGACTTGGCTTTGCAGCCAGCTTGCGGCATAGCAGCAATATTGGCGAGGTTCTTCAACAGCCCTTCCGTATCGGAGTAAATAGCAATATATGGGGCTTTAACAAAGTGATTGGCGACGCGTTCGCCGTCATTTGGAATGGCATAAATCATGAGTTTGACTCCTGGTCAGGAAAAACAAGTGCATGACCCTCGACTAGGCTCTTCGCGACTTTAAAGCGCGCGCTCTTAACCGTGTTACCAAAGGTCTGGCGAGAGACACCCATTTGTTCAGCGGCTTGCTGTTGGCTTAGGCCTTCAAGGTCCGCCAATCGCAACGCTTCCAATTCTTCTGGCAATATGTCGACTTTTTCTAATTCATAAAACGGCACACCATTAGGCTTAAAACAATGGTGCGCTGCACGTCCACATATGCGTCTTTCTATTTTTGGTCTCGCCATCACATCCTCTCTACAAAACGCCTTCACTTTACGCTCGTTTATGGCATATGCCAATTATAGTTTTTAGCATATGCCAACATCTTAGTTTGCAGAAATAGAGTTTAACCCAAAATATTAATTAGACATCTAACTACGATGTAATCAAACATCTAAACCGACATGCTATTCATTGGCATATCATGATAAACGAACTCGTACAATCGATGCCATTTCAATCAATTTATCACCATTCGTTTCACGCTTGTTAACAGATAAATATATAATTAAGCTGACACATTAGTTTGAACACTAACGATTATTTCGTTACCCTAGATGAGCTATTTAGAGAAAGGAAACTCAATATGACGTACAAAACTCCCTTACTACTAGCGATTGGTGCGCTAGCTGCAACCAACGCAAACGCAAGTGAGTGTGGGACGGTTACCATTGCAGATATGAACTGGAACTCTGCAACACTTATTGCCAATGTGGACCGTTTTATTCTTGAGCACGGCTACGGCTGTGATGCCGAACTTATTCCTGGCGACACCATGCCAACTGGCACCTCAATGATTGAAAAAGGGCAGCCCGATGTGGCACCAGAACTTTGGAGTAACAGCCTTAAAGATGCGCTAGACAAAGGCGTTGAAGAAAAACGTCTACGCTATGCAGGTAAAGCACTCCTCGATGGTGGTGAAGAAGGTTTCTGGATCCCAGCCTATCTTGTTAAGCAATACCCTGAAATGAAATCTATCGAAGGTGTAAAAAAACACGCAAAGCTGTTCTCTCACCCAGAAGATAAAGCAAAATCAGCGTTTTACAGTTGTCCGGCTGGCTGGAACTGTCAAATCAGCGCAGGCAACCTTTTCAAAGCAATGGACCTTGCTGACTCGGGTTTCGACATCATTGACCCAGGCTCAAGTGCTGGTCTATATGGCTCAATTGCAAAAGCCTATGAACGCGAACAAGCATGGTTTGGTTACTACTGGGCACCAACTGCGGTTCTTGGTAAATACGACATGGTAAAAGTGGATTTTGGTAGCGGCGTAAATGAAGAAGAATTTGTGAACTGCACAACACAAGCAGATTGTGAAAGTCCAAAAACAACCATGTACCCACCTTCGCCAGTTCACACCATCACCACAGAAGAATTTGCTTCGCGCTCTCCAGCTGCGTACGGCTACTTCACTAAACGTGGTTTCACTAATGCAGATATGAACCAACTGCTAGCTTGGATGGAAGACAACCAAGCAGACGGTGAAGAAACTATGTTCCATTTCCTAGAAAACTACCCGCAGATCTGGACTACATGGGTTCCTCAAGACGTAGCTAAAAAAGTGCAAAGTGCACTGTAAGACTTAGACGTTTCGTAAACGGTATAGGAATACCGAATTGTTGTATGCCGAGGCTCGCTGGAGTCTCGGCAAGAAAAGGAAGTAAACATGTCTGACTCGAATTGGCTTAGCGAATTCCCAGAAATGGATCGCTCAGATCTTAGAGCCATCCGTAAAACCTTAGATGGTGCCTACCGCGATTTCTCTCGCGAATACGGCGACATTATTGAATCATTCTTCGATCCTCTTCTCTCATTTCTCGTTTGGTTCGAAAAACTCCTCATTTCTACACCATGGATGATCATTCTTGCTGTATGTACTGCGCTGGTTTACGCCGCAAGTCGCTCATGGAAGCTGGCAGTAGCGTGTTTCGTGTCATTGCTCCTGATTGGGTACTTTGGCATGTGGGAAGATACAATGCGGACGCTCAGCATTATCACTGTGTGTACCATGCTCGCCATTGCGCTCGGCATACCGATTGGTATTGCCATGGCACGTTCGAATCGCGTGCAATCCGTTGTGACACCACTGCTCGACGTGATGCAAACCATGCCCGCGTTTGTCTATCTGATTCCAGTGGTTATGCTACTTGGTATCGGTAAGATCCCCGGCTTGATTGCCGTTGTTATCTACGCAATCCCACCAGTGATTCGTTTGACCAACTTAGGTATTCGACTGGTAGACAAAGAAGTACTTGAAGCCGCCACCGCCTTTGGTGCCAGTAAGAAACAGCGCTTAGTCGGCGTGCAATTACCTTTGGCAATGCCAACCATTATGGCAGGCATCAACCAAACCATCATGATGGCGCTTTCTATGGTTGTTATCGCTTCTATGATTGGTGTTAAAGGCTTAGGTCAGCCAGTATTAAAATCAATCACCAACCAGTACTTCACGCTTGGTCTGCTTAACGGCCTAGCAATTGTGGCACTGGCGATTCTGTTTGACCGTGCATCGCAAGCTTACGCGAAGCGAACGCAAGCACACTTAGGAGATCTGAAACATGACTAAGCCACTTATTGAAATCAGCGGGCTGTATAAGATCTTCGGAGCAAAGCCAAAAACCGTCATTGAGCGAGTAAAGCAAGGACAAAGCAAAGACCAAATTCTTGCTGATACGGGTCATACCGTTGGTTTAAAAGACATCAACCTACAAATTAACAAAGGCGAAATTTTTGTCATTATGGGGCTGTCTGGCTCTGGTAAGTCAACCATGATTCGCCACTTCAACCGTCTGATTGACCCGACCATGGGGCAAATATTGGTTGAGGGCGTGGATGTAATGCAGCTTTCAGCGACCGAACTGGAGGAGTTTCGTCGCCATAAGATGTCGATGGTATTCCAACGTTTTGGTCTATTGCCTCACCGCACTGTGGTTGACAACGTCGCTTACGGCTTGGAAATCCAAGGTATCAAGAAAGAAGCGCGTCTTACGAAAGCTAATGAATGGTTGGAAACTGTCGGCCTTAAAGGTTACGAGAACCAATATCCTGCTCAGCTTTCTGGTGGTCAACAGCAGCGTGTCGGTTTAGCTCGCGCTCTTGCTACTGACGCCGAAATCCTACTGATGGATGAAGCTTTCTCTGCACTCGACCCATTGATCCGCAGTGAAATGCAAGATCAACTTATCGAACTGCAAGAAAAACTGCACAAAACTATTATCTTTATTACCCATGATTTGGATGAAGCTCTTCGCTTGGGTGATCGCATCGCAATCTTGAAAGATGGTGAGTTAGTACAACAAGGTTCTCCAGATGAAATCCTTCTTAACCCAGCAGATGATTATGTAGAAGCCTTTGTTAAGGACGTAAACCGAGCTCGAGCTCTGACCGTAGAAACCGTGATGCAGCCACCAGCGTACCGCATTACAGCAACCACCATCGAAGAAGCTCTCATAGAAATGAAGCGCGTAAAACAAGACTACGCCTACCACGTGACCGACGAAGGCTACCAAGGTGTCGTAACTAAAGAGAGCTTGCTAGACGCAGCGAAAACCGATGCCGCGCAAGAGCTGGCGGAGGAGATCTACGAAGAAGTGCCTGTTGTTTCTCCTGATTCGGTGATTGAACAAGTTCTGCCCGACACCATGTCTTGCGACTACTCACTGCCAGTTGTGGATGAACAAGGTAATCTACAAGGCGAGCTTGAGCGCAGTGCTGTTGCGGAAATCTTCACTGATAATTCAGATGAGGAATCACCGCCAAAGGAGGTCAAAACGCCTCCAGCAATGGATAAGGCATCCTAATACGTAAAAGGCTCATCATCTGATGAGCTTTTTTTATCTCAGAGGCATTATGGGGTTCACTGCTAGAGCCAAATCATCAAAGCAAAAATTACAACCAGCAGCAACATGCCAAAGTATCTCATCCTTGCGAGGAAAAACACGATAACAATCCAGCGGTGAAGCCTTCCGGTAACACTAACCGTCCAAGTGAATACCTCTTCCATTTTCTTTTTCTGTGCCTTCTTATTTGCAAACCACTGACGTTAAAGATTTTTTCTTACAAAAGTTGTTCAATGGTTTGCTTTTTTCTGACGCAGGCTTAGGAAACAGGTCTATTATTATGGCGGTATACCCAAGTGACCTTAGCATATAGTTACTAGGTTATTTGGGTATATCAACTCGTTGATTTAAAGAGGAATAAAATGAACAAGACATTACTAGCAATAACAATGGCTGCTGTATTTACTTTGGCAGGCTGTCAGGATGAGAAACCAGCAGAGAGCACCGCGACTGATGTACCTCAAGCAACTGAAGTTGAAACCACTCTTGATGCTACACCGATTGAAGAAGAGCAAGTGATCACCACAGAGACATTTGTTGATTCAGCACACAATGCACAAAATGCGCTAGATTGGAACGGCACATACACAGGTAAATTACCATGTGCCGACTGTGCAAGCATTGATACAACTCTAACCTTAAACCCAGATGGCAGCTATACATTGATGCAAGTTTATAAGGGTAGAGAGGACGGTGAGTTTAAATCTGAAGGCCAGTTCACTTGGAACAAAGCAGGTAACACTATCACACTGGTTGACGAAGCCGCACCAAACCAATACTTCGTTGGTGAAAACATGTTAATGAAACTCGACATGAATGGAGAAAAGGCAACTGGTGAGCTAGCTTCATTTTACAACCTAAGCAAGATGCCTTAATGCTGAGTAGCGATTTCATCTAATCCTGATAACGACCCAATCCGAGCCTCCCCCGCTCGGATTTTTTTATTCTCGTTCATTAGAACGACAACCAAGAATTTTCATTTATTGAGAAAAATAACAATGGTACCAATTGACGCAAACGATTGCCATTGGTAGATTGCGCCATCTTTTTCATTTGTAAGTATGCCGTATGCAAATCTTTAAACGTTTCGCTGCACTTATTCCTGCAGTACTTTCCTTCTCTGTTTTCGCTCAAACTCAACCAATCCTTGTTCAAGGTGCGATGGATATTGAAACCAGCACACTAGTTGAAGCTTTAAATGATGCGAAAGAAACCACCGTTGGCTCTTGGACCTTCTGGCAAGGTGAAATCGACGGCTACCCAGTGGTGGTATCTCGCACTGAAGTAGGATTGGCGAACGCTGCTGCTTCTACAACGATAGCGATTGAGCATTTCAACCCGAAATACGTCATCAACCAGGGCACATCTGGCGGCCACGATCCTAAGCTATACCGTGGTGACATTGTTATTGGTGAAGCAAGTTTTAACATGGGCTCTTACAAGTCTGAATTTGCTGAAAAAGGCAAAGGCATCGACCCAACCAAGTGGCAGAACTTCGACGTAACCATGCGTCTACGTGAAAACGGTGAGTTGGTTGAACATAAACAGTTCAAAGCGGATCCGGCATTGGTTGAAACTGCTCTTTCTTTGTCTGAAGGATACAAAAAAGGCCAAGTTGTGAAAGGCTTGATTGGTTCAGCGGACGAATTGAACCGCGAAGTAGACCGCATCAACTGGTTCCATGAAATCTATGGTACGTCTGTTGAAGAGATGGAAACGTCATCAGCGGCATTGGTTGCTCAAGCTTACCAAGTGCCGTTTGTAGGCATTCGTATTCTGTCGAACACAGACCAACATAAGCAAGACTTCGATCCGCAGACCGCTGTAGATTGCCAGCTGTACACAATTGACGTGATCAATGCGTTGATCAAAAAGCAGTAACGCCGCAATAGAACAGCAAAGGGAGGCTTAGCATAGCCTCCCTTTTACTTTGAATGTCGAATTAGGACTCATTCTAAATACACAACCAACAAATCGGCCTCAATAGCATTGGCAAGTTTTGGAATTGAAGAGAACAATCGACTCATGAACTTATGGTGGTGTCCACAAACAACCAGGTCGATGCTTTTTTCCTTCGCAATACCCGCAAGTTTGATATGCAGATCCCCTATCACAACCATGGTATCTCTCACCGGGTAATCACTCTCGTCAGCCAAAGCTTGCAATTCTTGCATTAGCTTTTGCTCATCCTTCGATTCTAGCGCCACTCTGTCGTGATCAACAAAAACAAAAGAAAGCTTACTGTTCGCATCTTTGGCAATCGCAATGGCCTTGTCGATCACCGCTCGGCTTGAATCCGATAAATCCACGGCAACCAAAATATGTTCGTAACTCATGCATTTCTCCCAACTGACCTACCTAGCTTAAGTCTAGCACCCCAAAAACAGCACAAGGCAACTCCCTTCAATATGTTATAAGCATTGCTGTTTGAGCCAGTTGGTCAATTTGATGATTTCAGGTTGGCGAGCACGATTCTTCTTATGCACAAAGTAAAAGCTGTCTCCGGTCTCTAATCCATGAGAAGGGATATAAACCAAATCCTGAGCTTTATCGCGCTCGTTCAACATAAAATCATTGGCGAAGGTAATACCCTGATCGTAACGTGCCGCTTCAATCGCTAGCAGCATGTGACTAAAGTGCTGCATATCGATATCTTTTGGTAGCTCATACCCACCAGCTTTACACCATTCCATCCAATCTTTACCACGCTCTCGATAGATAGAATCTGTAGAGAGAAGTGGATATTGCCACAATGCAATTGGCAGTGGTTGGTTTTGAATCTCTTTCCAAATCTTTAGGCTGCACACTGGGTACAAGGTCTCATCGTACAGACGTACCGCCATATAGTTTCTTTTTGGCTTTTGCACCGTGATAAAGCAATCCCCTACGCTATCGGTTTGATCTGGATCCCCCGCAACCATATTGAGCGTAAGATCAATTTCTGGATGTTGACGCTTGAAGTCCGCCAATCGTGGGATTAACCATTTCACCGCCAGCGAGCTGTAAATCGCCAAACGTAGACTGCCCTTTTCGCCTTCACGCACTTTTTGACTCGCCATCGCAATCGCACTAATGGCAGGGCTGATATCTTCAAGATAACGAAACCCCGTATCCGAGAGCGATAACTTACGCCCCTGACGGATAAACAACGCTTCTCCGAGATAATCTTCCAATAGGCGAATCTGGTGACTAACGGCGCTTTGGGTTACGTTGAGTTCTTCCGCTGCAAGGGAAAAACTTAAATTACGCGCAACGGATTCAAAGCAATGGACAGCTCTAAGAGGCGGTAATTTCATTATCTAAAAATCTCATACTTAAACCAATAAATATCACTTCACTTCATCCTATGACATCACCTACTCTTTGGCAAAGAATCAGGAGAGGAATAAAGTGAAAGTCACATCGGTCGGAGCAGCCATGCTGCTGTTAATTGTTGGTAACTTAGTTGCGGTGCTTTCAGATGCTTTGATCAAAAGCGTCAGTAATGAAGTACCAGTTTTTCAGTTTGTTTTTTACCGACAACTGTCAGCTGTGATGATGTTATTACCCGTTTATCTGCTTACAAAACAAACCCCCTTAATGGAAGGCTTTAAATGGCATGCTGTGCGTGCTCATGTATGGCTCACGGGGGCGATCTTTATGGTCTTCGCTATCTCATCAATGCCACTTGCCACAGCAAATGCGATCTTCTATGCCGCACCTTTGATCATGTTGCCATTGGCTGCGATCTTCTTTGGCGAAAAACTTTCCAAGCAATCTATTGCTGCTGCAGTTATGGGGTTTGCTGGCGTACTGGTGATTATTCGTCCCGATCAAATTGATTGGGCCGCATTGTCTGCTTTGGTTGTTGCGGTAACGCTTGCAGTCAATAACTTGTTGATTCGGAAACTTCCAAAAAAACAATCAGTGCCACATACACTGCTAATGACTAATCTTGCTGGTATTCCGGTATCACTGTTGTTGGTATTTATCGAGGGTGAAGCATGGGATTGGAGCTCTTTTCCTGTTGCAGCAGGTTCAAGCTTGTTCATCATGATTTATGCAGCAACGTGTGTGTTGGCTTATCGCTCCATTGATAGCAACAAAATTGCCAGCGCAGAATACAGCGGCTTGATTGGTGCAGTGGTTGTAGGTTTAATCTGGTTTGGTGAAGTGCCTGATATCTTTATGGCCATTGGTACTGTGATGATTGTTGTTCCTCTAATCTGGCTATCCAAACGCGAACGCCGTAGGCAAAAACAAGAGAAAGCCGTTAAACTCGCTGAAGAACAAAAGCACCATCAAGCGCCCGCTGCTTAAACTATCTAAAAAGCCGAGAATTCATCGCTCGGCTTTTGTGTTTTGGGACGAGACAAGGTTTAGAGAGAGACGAACATCGTCCCTCGCTGGCAACCTCTCGCTACTACCTGATCGCATTAATGGTAGCCGCACTCTGTTCCAAGGTTTTAAACTTATCACTCTGCTTAATCTGATTCAGTGCAGCTGAGACATCAAACTGACCGACTACCTGCTTTGCAGCGTCAAATGGTGTGATACCACTTTCTAACTTATTAATATCGTAACCTGCCGCTTTCAGTGCATAGATGGCTGCGGCGCCACTTGGATAAAAATAGCCCCACCCAAATTGAGATTCCACACTCTCTCGATTCTGGTAATTTGTGGTAAATGCATAGGACTCTACAAATTTTAGGTCAGAAAAGTTTGGCAACGCATTTCTCAAAGCCATCACTTCAACATACCAAGCACTGCCTTCAAACAGCTCTTGTCCCAACCCCATGTTCTTTGCATATTGTTTAGTGCTGGTATCAATATTGACCTGCTCTTGAGTCAGCGCAATGTATTGTTTGAGCATTGTTGTTGCCTCTTCTTGAGTCATCACTTTTGGCAAAGACTTGAATAGATCTAAAACGGCAAGCTTGTAGGTAATCTGCTCTACATTCACTGGATAGCCAGTAAGCTCATTGAAGTGGTTAGCAGGATATTTAAAGTGTTCATCCTGATAATCATGAAACATCTCATGCACGGCTAACGCGATGGTGTTACGTTGATGCACGCCTTCTACAAAGGTCTCCGAGGGCTTATACACTTGTAGGTAGTACTTAGCTCCATTAAACGAATATTGTCTTTCGTAGGCTCCATTGCCCTTATTGATTGCATCATGAAAGACATGCATATTGGGTTCATACTTATAGATATTCAACGCGCCGCTTTCGTTCACCCCTAACTTTTGCGCGCCATCAGGAGCTCTATTTGGATTGATCAGAAAAGCAGTAACAGGCGTGCTGCTTTTCTCGTCCAAACGCAACATATAAGTCGGAGCTTTACTCAGGTAGTTACCATAACCTCCCCAAATTGATTGAACCTTAAGAGCATTCAAAGACGAATTGAATTGCACAAAAAGCTGACTATCAACTTCACTTGCTAAAGCCGTTTCACCAGAAGACACCACCTTTCCAAGCCCATAAGCCGTAATTTCTTGCTCAGTCATATTATGCATACCTTCAGCAGGAGCGGCTTGAATGGTGAAGTAATAGAAACCTTCTGGGTTTGGGAGCTTCATTTTATTGTAGTAATCAATATAAGGTTGGTGATACTTATGACCGACAGGAAAGTCCGTTGCAACTCCGTCGCCAGCAGCCCATGCATGCACGCCAATTGTGGCACCTCGTTCGATAATTCGATTTACACCAGCTAAGAACAAATCCGTGCCTCCCGATGCAATCTCTCCGTCAGAGGCAATATACGAATCCAGCTGCTTCTCACGGACTTTATAAGCAAGTTTAAGGTTTGCCTCATCATCAATCGAACCGTCAATACTGATAAATTTGAGTTGCTTAATACCACTATGTGCAGCCATCATTTGTTCAAATGCCTTTGGAGAACCCTCACAAATAACACCTTTTAGTTCTGCTACGTCGCCTTTAACAGAAAAAGACAAACTTGGCTCTTGCGCTGACAATTGCTCATTGCACTGGGAGGTAAACACCTTGGTGTTGCTAGTTGTAGTGCTCTTCTCCCCATCCGTACCACAACCACTTAACGCGACGAGAATGCTCATCGTCAATACTTGTTTATTCATTTTTTTCCTCAATAAAACACCGTTCAATAATTAAAGTCATGATAAACAAAAACGTAACGCTTTCTGCTAATTCTTACGTGCGCTTACAGACGCTTAAGAAACGGTCAGTTACTCGACTTTTGTAAGCAGATACAGGAAGTTTGCTGGTATGAACCGATGAGGTGAGAAAGAGCACGTGAGATGAACTGCTATAGTTAAAGTAGTAATCAATATAAATAAGGCAGTATTGAATTCGTCATCGCCTCTCTTAACTTCTCAATACTTTTATGAGCTATAGCTCACGATTCAATGTATTGCTGCCTCTACTTGAGGGTCTGCACATGCAACACGGTTTTAAATCGATACTTCAATCTTTTGTAATTTCGGCATTTTTTATCCTCTCTTTTATCAGCACGTCTTCTGATGCATCTTCACTCAAAGTGGGGAGCTACCCCTGCCCACCTTTCGTTATCGGCACTATCGATACGGATTTAAGCGGTCTCAGCATTGAACTGTGGGAACAGATAGCTAAGGAGATGAATGTCGAGTTTATCGTTGAAAATCGCCCTTTAGATGACCTACTCAACGCGATAGAAACCGAGCAAATCGATATTGGTGTTTCGTGTATCTCCATCACTCCAGAACGTGAGCTATTTGCGGATTTCTCTCACTCTTTCTATGAAACTCACCTGGCGATAGCGGTAAAAAATCAAGGTTATCTTCATACTTTACAGTCGATTTTTTTGAACCCTTCTTTGTGGTTTATCGTTGGTGCAGTTGTGCTTGTCGCAGGATTAGTCGGAGCGTTTTTCTATGTTTTGGAGCAAGGGAAAAATGAAAAGCTTTACTCAATGAAAAGCCGAGCTGGTCGCTGGATTGAAAGCTTCATTCTTGGCTTGCTCTTTATCACACGTGGACCTTTTAACTATTTTGAGTTCAGGAGCTTGTCAGGACGGGTCGTTACTGTGTTTATTGGTGTTTTCAGTATGCTTTTTATCGCCAGTATTACGGCTGTATTAGCCAGTAAACTCACGTTGAGCCAAGGTTATTCACAAATCAAAGGCATCAATGACCTTGCCAATATTGAAGTTGGCGCTAAAACCGCTACCACCTCTTCTTTGCTGCTAACCAGTTTTGGTATCCGTCACAAGGATTATACTGATATGACAGCTCTTTTAGAGGCTCTGGAGAACGGCGAAGTCGAGGCCATTGTTGCTGATGACGTAGTACTCAAATACATGATTGGCAGCGGCAGATTAGTCGGGCAGTTTGAAGAGTTGGAGGTGTTGCCATACCAACTAGAGAAGCAGAATTACGGCTTTATTATTACGGAAAACAATCCGTACGAAGAAGAGATCAATCGTGCTCTACTGCAAATTCGCGAGTCACGAAAATGGCGTAAAACGCTGGTTGACTATTTCGCGGATAAGTAGCCATTAACACCAAATCCTAAAATTAAAAAGCCCTTAAGTTCAGTGAACAAAAGGGCTTTTTTGCATTCAAATTCGTTGGTGATTATTGAGGAAGAACCACTTGGCCATCTTGGATTGGGAATGACTTACCTGCAGGCTTACTCTTCATACGCACGGTGGTCGGTGCGCCTGCCACCTCATAAGTGACATTGTAACCAACCACTTTCTCAGAAGTCGTGTATTCTGTATGACATTGCTTCTCTGTTGAAGTAACAACATCGCCCTTTTGAACATTGTCTTGAATTTCACGCCCTGCAATTGCTCCAGCGATGGTTCCTGCTGCCGTTGCAATAACTTTACCCGAGCCACCACCAATTTGATTACCTAGCGCAGCACCTGCCGCCGCACCGCCAACAGTACCAAGGATCTTATTGTTGTCTTTTGGCGCAACTTGATGAGTTACAACCACATCCTTACAAACTTGGTGTGGGTTCTTCACTGTTTCAGTGACCGCTTCAACAAGCGTGATGTTCGCTTCTGTTGGTGCTGGTGGTGTCTTATCTTTACAGCCTGCTAATACAGCAACAACTGCTGTAGCGATTGCGATAGATTTCATATTCATGGATTACTTCCCAGTACAGTTATCTTTGCTTGGCGGTATAGTAAATCGCGGACTGAAATTCACATCAGGCGAAATTGAGCCTTCTGTCATTAGCAGGTTAAAAAACGTTGTTTTATTATAGTTACGTCAGCAAAAGAGCAAGCTAAGGTAAATCAGAGCTAGATCACATCAAGATGAGCTATGAGTATTCGACTAACTACATTGCTAGGATGAGTAATAATTACGCAGGAACCATCCATCGCGTCCAGAAAGCAAGCAACATCGAAGCAAACATCACCCAAACAACCGTCGCTGCGGTTAACGTGCCAACCAAACTCAAGCGGTAACTAAAGTAGAAGACAGAAATCAGATACGCGGCATAAGGGATAAGAGAATAGATGCCAAACAAAGCCGTTTGACGCAATGCTTCCATATCTCGCTCACTACCCACAATAAAATGAGCAATCAGTGCAAAGGTAGGGAATAACGGCACCAAACCTGCGATATAGAAGCTTTTCGACTTAGAGAGCAGCGCAATGATCAACACTGCGAACGCACCAAGCATCGACTTAAGGAAAAGACTGGTCATTGACGTTTACTACACTACCTAAGCCAAACTCAAAAATAACTCATCGTCTGTTAGATACTTATGGCGATGACTTAAACTACGTAAATGCATAAACATAAAGTCGGGAAAGCCTGGGGCAATGATGTTGTTTGGTTCCCAGAAGATGCCGCCAACAAAAACGTAACGGCCTTGTTTTTCATCATCATGTATTGGATTGTTGATCGGTGTTGATAGCTCAGCACGGCAACCTTCAACGACACACACGATCTGGCCTTTGAAAATGCCAATTACACGCTTAACAAGGTTCGCTTTAATGCCGCACTTCCATGCTTGGCGCGTCGCCCATTCATAGCCATGTTTGTTAATCGTTTTTTTTTGTAAATGTACAACCACGTTCATCATTCATTCCTGACTAGATTACTGGTTGTACTATAACTAAATCACCCTCTAGTTTTGCCGATATAAATTTATCGAAACCATAGAGGGTGATAATGAAGAAAAAAGGTTAGAGCTTGTGTTTTTGACTAAGCGTCAATTAAGTAGTCATCACCTTCATTCTCCAAGCGATCAAGCATTACACGACACTCATCAAGATCGAGTGGCTGTTCAAAACGACGCTTCAAATTCATCAAGAAGAAGATATCTTCACACATCGCTTTCTCTGGCTCATCACTGATTTTTGCAACTGGTGAACCATTGCAAGACACCATTTTGATAACGATAGACAGTGGCTTGTAAGCAACACCTTGTGCATTCGTGTAATCACCCATATCGTTTGCTAGCGACGTCCCAATACCAAAACTCACTTGAATGCGACCTTGGAAGCGCTCACAAATATCCAGTGCTTGCTCGAAGTTTAAACCATCGGTAAACACTAAGGTTTTGGTCATTGGATCGATGCCAAGTGATTGGTAATGCTTGATCATCTTCTCGCCCCATGTGTAAGGGCAACCACTATCATGACGAACACCCACGTACGCATTACTGAGTTCTTCATCGAAGTCTTTTAAGAAAGCATCAATACCAATGGTATCGGTTAACGCAATACCTAACGCACCGTTAAACATCTCTTGCCAACGCTGCAAAGCCACCTTTTGCGAATCACGAACATTCACCAGAGCTTGATGCCCCATGAACCATTCGTGTGCCACCGTCCCAATCGGTGTCAAGCCAAGCTCTTTCGCCAAGTGGTAGTTGCTGGTTCCTGTTAAGCAGTCAGGCAACTCTTTGCTCAGGTACTGCAACATTGAACGTTGTGCTTGGAACGAGAAACGACGACGGGTCGACATATCGGCAAACTTAAAGTTGGTGATATTGCGACGTTTCAGTTCTGCTTTGAGATGACGAACTTTCTCTTCTAAAACAGATTGGAACTGCTCAACAGGAATATCTGCCCAACGAGCACGGCTTCGCACTTCAGACACAATGCTCATGATGATGGTTTCGTAGAGAATGGTTTCTGTCCAAAGACCATTGATGGTGATGCGTAATTGGCTTGTACCATCCGCCATGGTTTTAATATTGAAAGAAACATCGCGTTGAGGGTTAAAACGAAACGCGTGCAGAGCATCAACAAATTCTGGTTTTAGATAAGGCGCAACGCCCTTCATGTATTCAATTTCTTCAGCAGAGAAGGTGATGTCTTGCAGTTTAAGAACTTCCGCTTTCACCTCTGGCAGTAATTCAGACAGGTCTTCTTCACTACGCACGATGAATTTGTAGGACACCATCGCATCAGGATAAAGCGCAGCAGCAGCACTCATCATATTCACTTTGTATACGTCAAAATCTAACGCACTTTGGATGATGCGAGACGAAAATAAATTGGTGGTCATTCGGAGCCCTTCTACATGCCCTTTTTCGTTTATACCCAAATTCCCTCAGTACGGTGCAAACCGCATCTTATTGTTTTTCCAACGAAGTTGGCGGGAAGTTTTCCACAAGGTAAACTTGGGTATATAACTTGTTGTTACTAACTAAATTGCGTAAACAATAAACACCCGCTTATAGTTTGTCAACTTTTGTTACTAACTACTCTTTTTTATAAGGTTTTTACGCGCAAAATTCCGACAGTTATTGTGGATAACCCGAATAAATAAGCGCATCCATACCTAGGGCCAATTATTCTGTGGTGGTCGCTATGTTTCTAACAATCGGTTACTTACCCATTGATTGACTACTTGTTATGCGCTAGATTACTTACAAATTATTCTCAGGACCAAATCATGATCGTAACCGTCGACATTATTCCATTCAGACTATCTGGCTGTGCCGATAAAGGGTTGGAAGTGTTGCTGATCAAACGTTCGAACCCGGAACGTCCGTACCACGGTGTATGGGCCCTACCCGGCGGATTCGTATTTGATAAAGACATGACCCACGAAGGTGGACGCCCAGCAGACGAGAACTTCGAAGCTGCACGACGCCGCATTTGCCGCGAAAAAATCCACACCTACCCTCGTCACTTTAGTGAAGCCTTTGTCGATGGTGACCCCAAACGCGATCCTGAAGATTGGAGCCTGAACATCACCCATTACGCTTTGGTTGACCGCAACAACAAAGAGCAAATCGATAACGCAGGCGTACCAGAATGTCATCTGAAGTGGTTCCCGCTGCAAGCGATCCTCGATGGCGAAGAAACCCTCGCTTTTGATCACCAAAAGATGATTGAAAAAGCATGGCAAAAGCTACGCGCCTCTATCGAATACACCTCGGTCCTGCTGTTCGCACTTGATAAAGAGTTTTTGGTTGCCGACATCATTGCCGCCTATCAAGAGTTCGGCATCGATATCAGTAGAATGACGATCAAGCGCAGGCTGGTTGATTCTGGCGTACTTAAACCAACCAACAAAGTTGCTTCCACTAACAAAGGTAAAGGTGGCAAACCAGCCATGGTGTACACCCTAGCAAGCGACGAAGTGACCTTTTTCCAAAACTGTTTGCGTGGCTAACGTAAGCATAAAGACAGACAAGGAGTCTGCCATGACAGTTCGAGTTAACTACCAAACCACCGCAGTGATCGACGTCGATCCTGAAAAAGGCTTCACCGAACTTTGCCCTGACGAACTGCCAGTAACCGGCGCATTAGAAATCGTTCCAGAGCTACTAAAGAACCACACGAAAGGTCGCTTAAAATTAGTCAGCCGTGACTTGCACCCACCAAAAGCGGCTTGGGATGCAGAAACGCCAGCTAACATGCTTGAGCCAGTAGGTTTACCAAACGTGGATATTAAGTGGAACCGCCACTGTGTGCTTGGCACAACTGGTGTTGAGCTGCTTGATGGCTTACCCCCTGTTCTAGACTACGATTTCCAAGTGAACAAAGGCATGGACCCAGACGCACACCCATACGGCATCTTTTTCCACGATGTGGCTGATACCAAAACCACAGGCGCAAATGAGTTCCTCAAATTCAACAATGTAGACACAGTTGTTGTTGGCGGCTTAGCACTCGATTTCTGTGTGAAAAAGTCCGTCACTCAAGCACTCGATTTAGGTTTCAAAGTGATTGTGAACCTAGCATCTAGCCGCGCGGTATTGCCAGATACCGTCGATGCGGTAATTGCCGAGATGGAAGATAAAGGCGCGATATTTGTAGACAATGCCGATGACATCATCGTAGAACACTTCGCGTAATTTCTTTGGCTATCATCGCCTTTATTAATAAAAACGGCCCAGCTTATCTGGGCCTTTTTTGCGCAATTTTTACGCAAAAAACATTATGAAACGAGTGCTAGATTGGAGAACATCACCTCTATTAGCCAAGAACCACTTCCACGCCTTGCTTTCTCAACTGTTCGAGGTCGCTTTTCGGAGCGGCTTCGTCAGTTAACAGCACCGAGATTTCACTCGTTTTACCAATCGAAGATGGGTAGATTTGCCCAAACTTACTTGAATCCGTCAGCACGATGTTACGACGCTTTTTCGCAATGATGGTTTCAGCGATTTCTGCGCGCATCATGTCTCGACTAGTGAAGCCAGTATCTTGATGGAAGCCGTCAATACCCAAGAAAGCCGTGCTGAAGTGAATATTCTCAATACACAGCTTGGTTAACGGTCCAACTAAGCTCTCGCCTTGATGCTGATACACACCACCAAGCAAGATGATGTTAGCTGAGGTGTTACGGATGAGGTGAGCAATGTACGCCGATGGGGTAATGATGGTGACGTCACCACGTTCAGCTAACGTGCGGGCCAAAAGCGCATTAGCACTGCCGCCTTCGATCAAGACGGTTTCGTTTGGCGATACCAAGTCTGCCGCTTTATTGGCTAACGCTTGTTTGATGTCGAAGCGCACTTCGAGTCGCGTATCAATATCGTCACTTTGTAGCGCCGTCGCAGCGCCGTGTACACGCTTTAAGTAGCCTTGTTGCTCAAGGAAGTTCAAATCCTGCCTGATAGTCACGCCCGACACGCCAATGATGTCAGAAAGCTCCGTCACTTGAACGCGTTTGCGGTCATTAACCAATTGCAGGATTTCATTTTGTCTTGAGTTCACAGGCTCGCTCCTTTTTGATGAGCTTGCAGTATACGCCCGAACACTTTCATATGAAAGCAGCCTGAGAACGATAGAAATAAGCTAAGCTGCGTTACGCCGTAAGCTCAAGACGGTTGCCATCCGGATCTAACACACAGCTTTCATAATAACCATCACCTGTTTGTCTCGGACCGTCGACCCATTGGTAGCCATCATCCACTAAGGTTTTGGTTAATTGATCCACTGCCTGTTCAGATCCTAAAGCAAAGGCAAAGTGTGCTAATCCTGTTACCTGCATCGCATGAGATTTTTCACAGGCGGTCACACCTTCCATCGACATCAACTCTAATCGTGCACCACTTTCAAACGAAAGAAAGTAAGATGAAAACTGCTTAGTTGGGTTGTGGTATTTATCGTTAGACACCGCGTTAAAGTATTTCTCATAGAAGGCTTTTAGCTCTTCCAAACGTTCTGTCCAAATCGCGATATGTTCAATTTTCATTAGGATTTCCCCTAGCTCTTAACTGCGTTCAACCTAACGAGGAAACGCAGCACAAAAAAGAGAGCAAATCACCACCGAGCTGTTCCTGTTTTATGGTTGGAGTTGTGTTTGAATGAAAGTGATGCCCATAATGGCGCAAAGTTTTTCAGGACAGAATGATGGAAGAAATTTACTTCGCAGGCGGCTGCCTTTGGGGCGTTCAAGAATTTATGCGCCACCTTCCGGGCGTAATCAGCACCGAAGCAGGACGAGCAAATGGCACGACGGATAACACTCAATCTGAATACGATGGCTACGCAGAATGCGTGAAAACCCAATTCGACCCTGAGCAAGTTTCGGTTGAAACTTTAATCGGGTATCTGTTTGAGATCATCGACCCGCACAGTGTTAACAAGCAAGGTGAAGATGTAGGTGAGAAGTACCGTACTGGTGTCTATAGCCAAAACGAACAACACCTAGCGATTGCCAAAGCGTTTATTACAGCGAGACCAGATGCCGATAAGATCGCCGTAGAAGTGCTGCCACTCACAAACTACGTGCCAAGTGACGATGAGCACCAAGACCGACTTACGCACTTTCCAAATGACTACTGCCATATCCCGTTAGGTTTGCTGCACAAGTACAAGAATCAGTCTTAATAGGCTATCCAAATCCAGCGTAACAACCCCTCCTAACCTCCCCTTGACTTCAACTTCGGAGCTTAAATTAGCCAATGTATATCAAGGGGAGGAACTGTCCGAGATCACCCGTCAGCTTGTGTAGGCCATCAGCTATTACCCCAACGAAAGCCGTCATTCCGTACAGCGACGAAGGAGCGCAATACGGAATCTACTGTCCGCGAGCAATCAACACAATTGAGCCTGACAAGTTTTCAAAAAAAAAGTCCTGCTCGCTTTATGTCTTTTCTAGAAGAGATAGCAAATTACGTTAATAAAAGGGTTATTGCAGGAGCTCTAGCACAAAGCCTCATTTTTATAGCAATATTGAACCATCTTTGATTTGCATCTCGTTTATTTTAAAGCTTCATTATTAGTTTCAAAATAAATGGAATATAAGTCACAGTACTCATTCCCTACTAGGTCATTGATATTAATGACTTCTATCACACTTAGCTCTCAGTGATACAAAAGTATAGTTATTGGATTTTTTTTACTATTTCAGAAAACCATAACATTAATTAAATTTGCCTCATTACTTCAGTACCAATGAGTCAAAAATGATTACAGAACTAACAAACGTCAATTTAATTAAAGGCAACCTTCAAGCAAATAATAAAAAAGAAGTCTTTGAAGAGCTAGCACAAATGCTATTCGAAAATAACCGAATCAGCGGCAAAGAGGCTTTTTTAACCGACATCGAAGCACGTGAAGCATTAAGCGTGACTTCAATGGACGGCATCGCTTACCCACACGCAAAAAGCAAAGCGGTTACAGAGCCTGCAATCGCTGTTGGCGTAAAGCGCGAAGGCATCGAGTATGGCGACGAAGAGGGAGTCAAACCGACCGTATTCTTCATGATTGCCTCACCAGATAACGGTGCCGACCACCATATTTATGTTCTTCAAGAATTATTCGGTAAATTTAGCGAAGAGTTTATTGAAGATATTCATAACGCAAAAGACGAAAACCAAATACTAAATATTTTAATTAATTCATAAGGCGTGAAATTATGAGTACAATCACAGCTCAAGCTAGTAATAATAGCGATTTCAAAAAAATCCTAAGTACCATGAAAGGCCACCTTTTATTCGGTACTTCTCACATGCTTCCATTTATTGTTGCAGGTGGTGTACTACTGGCGCTAGCGGTAATGGCTTCAGGTAAAGGTGCGGTTCCTGCGGACGGTTTATTGGCTGATATTTCTAATATCGGTATTAAAGGTCTGGTGCTGTTCCCAATTATTCTTGGTGGCTTCATCGGTTACTCAATTGCAGACAAACCAGCACTAGCGCCGGCGATGATCTCTTCTGGCATCATGGCTGACATGGGCGGCGGCTTCCTTGGTTGTATCGTAGCGGGCTTCATCGCAGGTGGTGTGGTATTCCAACTTAAGAAGATCCCTCTTTCTGCTAACATGACTGCGTTGGGCGCTTACTTCATCTACCCTCTACTAGGTACGCTTGTTTCAGCTGGTATCGTTCTATGGGGTATCGGTGAGCCAATCAAGATCTTCATGGCTTCTATGAACGAATTCCTAGCTTCTATGGCTGGCGCTTCTAAAGTGGTTCTAGGTACGATTCTTGGTGGTATGACTGCATTCGATATGGGCGGTCCAATCAACAAAGTAGCAACGCTATTCGCTCAAACTCAAGTAGATACTCAACCATGGCTAATGGGTGGTGTTGGTATCGCAATCTGTACGCCTCCTCTAGGTATGGCACTAGCAACATTCCTATTCAAGAAGAAGTTCACTAAGCAAGAGCAAGAAGCAGGTAAAGCAGCAGCAATCATGGGCTCTATCGGTATCTCTGAAGGTGCTATCCCATTCGCAGCAAACGACCCTGTACGCGTTCTTCCTTCAATCGTTGCTGGTGGTATCGTTGGCTGTGTATTTGGCTTCCTAACAGACGTACTACTACACGCACCATGGGGCGGTCTAATCACAGCTCCTGTATCAAGCAACATCCCAATGTACGTTGTGGGTATCGCACTAGGCTCACTAACAACAGCAGTTATCGTTGGCTTCTGGAAACCAGTAGCTGAAGAAGAAGCAGAAGACGAAATCGCAGAAGCAGCACCTGCACAAGCTCAAGCCGCTCCAGCAGCAGGCGAAGGCGAGTACGACATCGTAGCAGTAACATGTTGCCCATCTGGCGTAGCACACACATTCATGGCAGCGAAAGCACTAGAGAAAGCAGGTGCAGCAGCGGGTCTGAAAATCAAAGTAGAAACTCAAGGTCAAAACGGTATCCAGAACCGCATCACTGACCTAGATGTAGCAAACGCGAAGCTGGTTATTCTAGCTCACGATATCCAAGTAAAAGACGCTCACCGCTTTGCAAAAGCAAACGTTGTTGAGTGTTCAACGAAAGAAGCGATGCGTAACGCAGCGACTCTTGTAAAAGCTTAAACCTTAAGCTCCTCCCCCTAAGAGCCCTTTCCCCCAAAGGGCTCTATTTCAAGTTTTTAAGTTTTAGTAATACCCCTGATTTTTTTAACTATATAACCCTACAATTTACAAGGCTTTAAAAATGAAATTCAAACCTTCCCTACTCGCTTGCGCAGTTCTCAGTGGTCTAGTCGGTCTGACAGGCTGTAACAGCGACAACGACTCTTCCTCTTCACTACCGGGCGAGCCAGTTGTTGATCTCGCGGTGTTAAAGTACGTCGATCCAATGATCGGCACAGCAGCTTCTGGTCATACATTCCCGGGCGCAACGGTACCGGCAGGTATGGTTCAACTGTCTCCAGATACCTTCATCGGCTCTAACACTGATCACGAATCAGGGCTTAACCCTTGGCACTCTGCTTCTGGCTATTGGGATTCATCCAACTACGCAACTGGCGAAGTGGTTAACACTGACGTTCCGCTGTACGGCTTCTCCCATACTCACCTTTCAGGTACAGGCGCAACGGACCTAGGTGACATCTTGGTTCTGCCATACGCAGACATGGCGGACACGCAGCTGAACTCGTTCGACAAAGCCAATGAAGAAGCAAGCGCGGGCTACTACAAAACCAAGCTAAACCAAGGCCAAATCGAAGTAGAACTGAGCGCAACCAAACGCGTTGGTTTGCACAAATACACCTTTACTGATGGAGCGGACCGCAACGTGAAGTTCGATTTGGGTCATACCCTAATGAACAACAACGGCAAGTCTTTGAAGAACAAAGTAGAAGTGGTGGACGAATACACCATTCGCGGTCGTAAAACATCAACAGGCTGGTTCCAAGGGCAAGATCACCAAGGTCAGGACATCTTCTTCTACGCGAAATTCAACCAACCAATCGCGAAAGCACTGTTGGGCGAACAAGATCTAGAGCCAACGCGCGAAATGCGTAATGGTGCGGTTTACTCAGGCGATGATCTGACCGCTTACCTAAACTTCGGCACAGGCGAAGAGCCAATTGAAATCCGCGTGGGTATCTCTCCTGTTAACTGGCAAGGCGCACAGAAAAACTTAGAAGCGGAAGCGCCAAGTTTCGACCTAGCACAAGTGAAAGAAGACGCGGAATACGCGTGGGCTGAGAAACTAGCAAAAATCAAAGTTGAAGGCGGCACAGATGCACAGAAAACCAACTTCTACACTGGCATGTACCACATGATGATCGCACCAATCGAGTTCTACGATGTGGACGGTCAATACGTCGATATGCTTGGCACAGTGCGCACACTGAAAGATGGCGACACACCAAACTACTCGATTTACTCAACGTGGGATACGTTCCGCGCCGTTCACCCAATGTGGACCATCATCGACCCAGACCAAGCAACGCTATACGTCAAAGACTTGATTCGTAAATCCAACGACGAGTTTGGCCTATTACCGAAATGGGAAGGTCACGGCTCAGAAACAGGCACCATGATCGGCTACCCGTCGGCAGCGATTCTGGGCGATGCCGTAACCAAAGGCTTGATTGATGCAGAGCAGGGTTACAAAGCATCCGTCAAATCCGCACATTACACACCGGATGAATACCCACAAATCCATGATGATATCTTGAGCTCACTCATGGCGGGTCAGTTGAACTACCACGAGAAAGAACAATGTGTTCGCTACCCGAACTGGAACTCAGTGTCGTACTCGTTGGAATTCTCATTCTACGATTGGACTATCGCAGAAATGGCAAAAGCCGCTGGTGATATGGACGCGTATGAAGAGTTCAAAGCCCGTTCTTACAACTCTCTGAAACACTGGGATGCTGACGCAGGTAACGCAGACGGCAAGGGCTTCTTCGTTCCGACTGAACTAAAAGATGGCGATGCATGTGCACTGAAATACGCTTCAACCGACTTCGACCCATACAAGTCTGATGCATACTACTACACCGAAGGTAACGCGTGGCAGTGGCAATGGACGTTCATGCAAGACTTAGACAAGCTGACGGAAATCATGGGCGGCACACAAGGTCTGAACGACAAACTGAACAACCTATTTACCGCCGATCCAAATGGCGGCGAAGCGCACCAAGATATGACAGGTTACATCGGTCAGTACATTCATGGTAACGAGCCTTCGCACCACGTCATCTACTTGTACAACCGTACTGAAGAATCTTACAAGGCGCAGGAATACCTAGACCAAGTTTACGACCAGTTCTACAAACCGACGCCAGACGGCATCATCGGTAACGAAGACGTAGGTCAAATGTCGGCGTGGTACTTGATGTCAGCACTTGGCTTCTACCAAATCTCGCCAACCGATCCAACCTACAGCATCGGTCGTCCAATCTTCGACAAAGCGACGGTAGACATTGGCTCTGGCACCTTCACGGTAACGGCTGAGAACAACGGTCCAGACAACATGTACATCAAAGAAGTGACCATCAACGGTAAGCCTCTGGATATGTACAACACCTTCCAGCACAGCGAATTCAAAGCAGGCGGCGAACTGCACTTCGTGATGACGGCTGACAAGTCTGAAGCAATGCAAGCCAACCTAGGTGAATAATGATTTTGAGGGGACCTTGTGTCCCCTTTTCTCGTGGAATAAAAACAATGAAACTAAAAAGAACCCTACTCTCTACCGCAGTGTTAACCGCCATGCTTGGTCTTGCAGGTTGCGGCAGCGACTCTGATCCAGAAACTCCAGTTATCTCTACCCCTACTTTGGAATTCGTTGATACCTTGATCGGCACTAAAGGTCTTGGCAACGTCAACCCATCTCCAGTCATGCCAGAAGGTATGATTCAACCGTCCCCAGATAACTTCGATCCAAACGGTTGGAATGGCAAAGGCTCGCCTGTTGAATACGATCCTGTGCACAGCCTGCTTTCTGGCTTCTCAATGACCCACATTTCTGGCGCAGGTAAAGGCGACCTAAACGACTTCGCTTTCTTGCCATACACAGGCTTTAATCCCGATGCCGTGACCATGGATAAAAGTTCAGAAGTGGCGGAGGTTGGTTACTACTCGGTTGACCTTGTAGAAACTGGCGTAAAAGCTGAGCTGTCGGCAACCGACCGCGTGGCGTTCCAACGTTACACCTTCAAACCGGGTGAAGATCGTAAAGTGCGCATCGATCTGCAACACGAACTGCTGGAGCAATACGGCAACCACTCTCGCAGCATTTACTACAAACGCATTAACGACACTACCGTCGTAGGCGCGCGTACCTCAAACGAATGGGGTCAATGGCAAACTGTTTTCTTCGCAGCAGAATTCTCTGATCCAATCATCGAAGAGAACCTGTACACCAAGCTGGTTTCTGAAAGCAAACTTACCCCAACTGACGCTACCGAAGTCGGCTTGGAAGATTACCGTGGTTACGCAGAGCACAAACCAATGCCGGGCGAACCA
The DNA here is from genome assembly GCF_052037695.1 of Vibrio sp. WZ-1. Classification (NCBI taxonomy): domain Bacteria; kingdom Pseudomonadati; phylum Pseudomonadota; class Gammaproteobacteria; order Vibrionales; family Vibrionaceae; genus Vibrio; species Vibrio sp. WZ-1. Next base: position 224,551 of record NZ_JBQEQR010000081.1, read on the forward strand.
GAACCTGACCCAGAACGTTTGGCAAAACGCGCAAACGATGTCCAGACGCATTTGAACTTTGGTAAGAGCGATGAGCCATTGGTGGTCAAAGTAGCGATTTCTGGCACTGGCGTTGACGGCGCATTGAAAAACCTAGAAGCAGACACTAACGGCTGGGATTTCGACAACGTCGTACAACAAAACCGCGTGGCTTGGGAAAACATCCTTGGCGAGTTTGAACTGGAAGGCGGCAACAAAGCCGACAAAACCATGTTCTACACCTCGCTCTACCGTACGTTTGTTGCTCCATTCCTATACCAAGATGTGGATGGCAAATACCGCGGCATGGATGGCAAAGTACACCAAGCAGAAGACGGCTTAGTGAACTACTCAGTGTACTCAATGTGGGATACCTTCCGCGCCGCACACCCACTGAAAACCATCATCGATAAAGACCGCGCGATTGAACACGCACGCGATCTATTGAACAAATACCAAACGGGGGGCGTGTTGCCAAAATGGGAACTGCACTCAGATTACACCGGTGAAATGGTCGGTCATCCTGCGGTCTCGGTTATCGCCGATATCATGGTTAAACACCCAGAAGCCTTTACTGCTGCCGAGTTTGATTTGGCGTTGAAAGCCGCTGACGAAACGGTCAACTTCAACCTTGATAAAACTGAAAGCTGGGTGCCTTACCAAGATGCTTGGAACGGTGACAAACGCTTCACAGTAATGACGCGTCATAACGACTACCAAGAAGACGTCGGCTTTATTCCAGCTAACACCAAATGGGCGCCGGATTCTGGTGACAAACCGGGTTACGTAGAAGGCTTAAAAGTCGATAAATACGACGAACTCGTGAACGAGTCGGTGTCTTACGGTCTTGAGAACGCTTACTACGACTGGTGTATCGCTCAGATCGCTAAACTTGCGGGCAACGACCAGCAGTACGACCGCTACATGGCACGTTCTGAATCGTTCAAGAACTACTTCAATTACAACCCAGAGCAATACGGCAAACTGCAAGACACCAAAGGCAACGCATTGGGTGCAACGGGCTTTATGCGTCCGGCTTACATGAACAGCGGCAGCAAGGTTTGGGCAAACAACCTGAAAGCCGAATGTTTGGACGAGAACATGGCGCTGTCTATCCCAGACGGTATGGACTACAACGCCTGTAAAGACCGCAAAGCACTCAACGAAAGTGACGTGTTCTGGCCTTACCGCGCCGAGCACCGTGGTGAAGACTTCACCGAAGGCAATACATGGCAATGGACATGGTTTGCACCTCACAACTTGAACGGTCTGGCTAACGTGATGGGCGGCGAGCACATCGACCGCACCGACTTCTCTCTTCCTGAAGACGTAACCGAACAAGGCAAAGCGGCATTCTTGGCCAACTTGAATGCGCTGTTTAATGCTGACTCCAACGCCGATACGAGCCAATCACACGACATGTCTGGCTACATCGGTCAGTTCGTGATGGGTAACGAGCCTGATCATCATGTGCCTTACCTCTACAACTGGACGGCCGAGCCTTGGAAGACACAAGAAATCGTCGACCAAGCGATGAACGAGTTCTACCACCCAACGCATGAAGGCCTGATTGGTAACGAAGACGTCGGTCAGATGTCGGCGTGGTATGTGATGTCTGCATTGGGCTTCTACCAAGTCACACCGGGCGAAGCAAGCTACACCATCGGTCGTCCTCTGTTCGACAAAGCCGTGATTCCAGTCGCGGACGGTAAATTCACCATCACCTCAGAAAATAACAGCCAAGAGAGCATCTACGTTAAGTCGGTGACCATCAACGGCAAACAATTGAGTGACAACTTCAGCTTCGCGCACAGCGATTTGAAAGACGGTGGTGAGCTGCATTTCGTCATGACTTCAGACAAATCTGAAGCGATGAAAGCGCAGTAGCTGACACCGATCCAAATAACACCCCCAAACTACTTGGCGTTGTAACTAGGCAACATCGCTGCAACGTCAAGTAGGAAGGGGATAAAGGGGTACACCCTCGCCCTTTATTTTCTGTAGAACCTTCACTTCTGTGGAACCATAAAAATGAAACTAAAAAGAACCCTTATCTCTACCGCTATTCTCGCTGCCATGCTTGGTCTTGCTGGTTGTAACAGCGATGACGACAACAACAGCTCTGGTACACCATTCGACACCACTCTCACCCAATACGTTAATCCATTGATTGGTACGGGCGCAGATGGTCACACCTTCCCAGGGGCGGTTGTGCCCTACGGTTTGGTGCAACTTTCTCCTGATACCGAAATAGAAGGCTGGGGCTCTGCCGCAGGTTACTTCGACCACGGCAAGCTGACTGAAATCCCAGTATATGGCTTCTCCCACACTCATCTTTCTGGCACAGGCATTACCGACCTTGGTGACATCTTAGTTCTGCCTTTTACTAAGAAAGAAAACGCCGTTTTCAACACCTTCGATAAAGACAACGAAACCGCAGAAGCAGGCTACTACGCGGTTGAACTGAACAAAGGCGAAATCAAAGCCGAGCTAACTACTACGCAGCGTGTTGGCTTCCACCGCTACACCTTCAAAGAAGGCACCACGCCGCACATCAAGTTCGATTTAGACCACACACTCAACAAAGGTCACTTCAACAACCGCACCATGAAGGGCGATTTGGAGTTCATCGACGCTTACACCATCCGCGGTTTACGTAGCTCGAACGGCTGGGCGAACAACCAGCACGTGTACTTCTACGCCACCTTCAACCAACCTATCGTCAAAGCCATTGCTCTAGTTGACGGCGCAGAAACGGAAATCGATGTGAACAACGACAACATCGACGCAGTGAAAACCATCGCTTACCTAGAATTCGCGCCATCATCAACACCGTTAGAAATCCAAGTAGGCTTATCACCGACAGGCACAGAAGGTGCTGAGAAAAACCTAGAAGCAGAAGCGAAAGACGTGTCATTTGATACCGCGCGCGCTCAAGCCAACGACGCATGGCACCAAGAGCTTAGCCGCATGATGGTATCTGGCGGCACGGAAGATCAGAAAGAGATCTTCTACACCGCGCTTTACCACGCCTCTATTGCGCCAATGATTTTCCAAGATGTCGACGGTCAATACCCAGCGATGCGTACTCGCATTCAAAAAGACGCGGGCGACACACCAAACTACTCTGTGTACTCCATGTGGGATACTTTCCGTGCAGCGCACCCACTGAAAACCATCATAGATCCAGAACGTGCCGAAGAGTTTGCCAACGACCTGATTCGTAAATACGAAGACGGTGGCATCCTGCCGAAATGGGAACTGCACAGCCATTACACAGGCACTATGATCGGCTTCCCTGCGGTTTCCATCATTGCTGACGCGATGGCAAAAGGCTTAGACATCGACCCACAACTTGCCAAAGACGCAGCTGAGTTTACCGTGCGTTACCACGAGGCTTCTGAATTCCCAGACTGGACAGAAGACAACAACATCGGCGCAGCAAACGTTGTACAAGTGAAGGTGTACGAAGAAAACGGCTTTGTTCATCACGGCTACTGGAACAGTGCCTCCTACACACTGGAGTTTGCTTATGGCGATTGGGCAATGGCAGAAATCGCGCGCATGGCTGGCGATGTAAAACTGCAAGAAGAGTTTATGACTCGTGCCGACAACTGGCTTAACCATTGGGATGCAGAAACTGGCTTCTTACGTCCGAAAAACCACCCGCTGAGCTCATCGCCAAACAAACCACCATTGGAGTTCAACCAACCAGTTGATGAAGATCGTTTGGATGAGTGTGAGATGGTTGAGTGGCCAGAAGGCTCAGGTGTGATGAAAGAGAAATGCCCACTGCTGCCATTTAACCCTTACTACGTGGACGAGTTTGCTTACACCGAAGGGAACGCGTGGCAATGGAAGTTCCAACCAATGCACGATTTCAACCGTCTGAAACAAGAAATCTACCAAGCCGACTTGGCGCAAGGCAAAGACACCACGCCAGAGAAAGCCTTCCGTGAAGACTTGGACGAGCTATTCAACGCGCATTCTTCAAACACAGGTGAAGAACTGCCAGACCTAACGGGTTACATCGGTCAATACATGCACGGTAACGAGCCATCGCACCACATTCCTTACCTATACGCGCTAACGGATGAGCCATGGAAAGCACAAGAGTACCTAGACCGCATCATGTCAGAGATGTACACCAGCGAACCAACCGGTTTGATTGGTAACGAAGACGTGGGTCAGATGAGCTCTTGGTACTTGATGTCGGCAATGGGCTTCTACCAAGTGACGCCTGCAGATCCGGTCTACACCATCGGTCGCCCTATGTTTGATGAAATCACCATTCCAGTGGAAGGCGGCGAGTTCAACGTCATCGCAGACAACAACAGCCCACACAACAAGTACGTGAAGTCCGTAACCATCAACGGCAAACCGCTGGATGCCAACTTCACCTTCAAACACAGCGAAATCAAAGCGGGCGGCGAGCTTCACTTCGTCATGACAGGTGACAAGCAAGAAGCGCTTCAAGCTCAGTAACGTTTTATGTAATTCGTGTTTAAAGAATACACAGATAGATTAACTCAGTGGCAGGAAGTGATGCGCCTCCTGCCTAAGGAATCAAGATTATGAACTTTACGAAAACCGCTATCGCAACCGCTGTGATTGCAAGTGTTATTGGTTTGGCAGGCTGCAACAATGACGACGATAACACCTCACCAAGCGTCGATACTTCCAATCTAAAATACGTCGATCCATTCATTGGTACCGGCTTTAACGGACACACCTTCCCGGGTCCGGTTGTGCCAGAAGGCATGGTGCAACTTTCTCCAGATACCGAGCTGATCGGCTGGCACTCTTCATCAGGTTACCACTTTGATAAAAAGACCCTATTTGGCTTCTCCCACACTCACCTTTCTGGCACGGGTATGGGCGGCTTAGGTGACATTCTGTTCCTGCCATTTACCGAAGATAAAGCCAAATACATCGAAGACAGCGACGACTACCGCGAAGCGATTTCAGTCAAGATGGACAAAACCTCAGAAGTGGCAGAAGCGGGCTACTACTCTGTGAAGATTGCAGAGAACGGTATCAAAGCTGAGCTTACGGCGTCTGAACGTGTCGGCTTCCATCGTTACACCTACCCACAAGGTCAACCACAACGTTTGAAGATAGACCTCAACTCCATCCTAAACAGTGACTGGGGTTCGACCTCTCTGCGCAACAAACTGACGGTGAGCGAAGACGGTCATACCATCACAGGTGAGCGCGACGCAGCGCACTTCTCTGGTTGGGCGAAGAACCAAAAAATCTTCTTCTATGCGACTTTCGATAAGAAGATCAAAGACGTCTACATCCTTGCCAATGGTAAGCCGGTAGATGGCCTAACGGCAGAGCACGTTTCTGAATTGATTTACGATGATGAAGGCAATGCCATCAAACGTGTCAAAGCAGACGTCACTGCTTACATCGAATTTGAAGATGAAGATTCACAAGAGTTGAACGCGCAAGTGGCGTTGTCTGCGGTTGGCCCACAAGGCGCAGAAAACAACTACGATGCCGAAGCAAATGTCTCTTTCGATACTGCTCGCAACAACGCACGCGAGAAATGGGCAAAAGCGCTCAACTTCTATATCGAAGGGGGCACAGAAAATCAGAAAGAGATCTTCTATACCGCGCTTTACCACACCAAGATTGCACCTATGGTACATCAAGACGTGGATGGTCGATTCCGTGGCATGGGAAAAGGCTCAATTCGTGAAGGTGAAGGGGAATATTCCATCGCTTACGGTCAGGCGACAGAAGAGCAGCCAAACTTCTCGGTTTACTCTCTATGGGATACCCAACGTGCGTTGCACCCACTAAAAACCATCACGGAACCAACCCGCGCGGTGCAATACGCGAAGAACCTAGTGCAGAAGTACACTGAAAGCGGTTTGCTACCGAAGTGGGAACACTTAGGCGACGAGACAGGCACCATGGTTGGGTACCCAGCGGTAACGGTGATTGCGGATGCGATGACCAAGTTCCCAGAAGAGTTTACTCAACAAGAGAAAGAGTTGGCGCTGAAAGCAGCGATCGACTCTTCGACTTACGCGAACTACCCTGCACTGCAAGCCGATTGGGATCAAGGCGTATTGGATCGCACCTTAACCAAGCACATCGATTACATTGAGAAAAACGGCTTCACGCCAGCCATCCAACGTGTCGATGGTGAACCAGTCTTTGAAGACTACACGGTTGAGTCTGTTTCTTACGGTCTGGAAAACGCGTTCTACGATTGGGCTATCGCGCAAATTGCGAAAGCAGCCGGTGATACTCAAGCGGAAGAGCAATACCTTGAACGCTCAAAAGGCTACAAAAAGTACTTCGATTACAACCCAACGGAATACGCAGAGCATGGTGTGACGGGCTTTATGCGCCCGGTGATGATTGATGAAACCTTCATGACGCCATTCGACCCATACGGTACAGAGCATGAAACAGGCAACTACACCGAAGGTAACGCGTGGCAGTGGACTTGGTTTGTGCCGCATGACATCGCGGGCTTAAAAACCATCATGGGTGGCGATGCTGAGTTCCAGAAAAACCTAGAAGCGACCTTCTCCGCAGAAAGCCAAGGCACAGAAACAGCAGATATGTCTGGTTTGATTGGTCAAGTTGCGTTTGGTAACGAGCCTTCACACCACATTCCTTACCTATTCAACTGGACCGCAGAACCATGGAAGACGCAACAAGTCGTTGACCACATTCTTGATGACATGTATTTCGCTGCACCAGAGGGCGTAATTGGTAACGAAGACGTGGGCGCTATGTCCGCTTGGTATGTGATGTCTGCATTAGGCTTCTACCAAGTGAACGCAGCAGAACCTATTTACACTGTGGGTCGTCCGCTATTCGACAAAGCAGTGATTCCGGTGAAAGGCGGCACGTTCACCATCACCACAGAGAACAACGCCGATGACAACATGTACATCAAGTCTGTCACCATCAATGGCAAAGCTTTGGATAACGGTTTCTTCTTCGACCATTCCGAGTTCAAACCGGGTGGGGAGTTGCACTTCGTGATGACGGGCGATCTGTCAGAAGCGATGAAAGCGCCTCAATAAACCTCTATCACTCTTCCCTCTTCAAAGGTCAGTTCGCAAGCGCTGACCTTTTTCCGACTAGTACCATGTTGAACACCCCAATTAGCACGTATAATCTTCATCAGAACGATTAAGGGCAATTAACCTTGAGGAAAGGAACTCAATGAAAAAACTACTTCCGATTGTATTCACTTGTTTGAGCTTAGCTTTGACCGCACCATCGGTGTTTGCTTCTGAACGAGCAGAGCAAGGTTGGCAATGGATTAAGCAAGGCGCAATGATTGTCGATGTACGCACACCACAAGAATTTGCGGATGGTCACTTGGACAATGCGGTTAACTTCCCGCTTTCAGAGTTGGATAAACACTTTGCTAATGTCGATAAAGACACGCAGATCGTACTTTACTGCCGCAGCGGTAATCGCTCAGGGCAAGCATATCAGTACTTGCAATCGCAAGGGTTTACCAACCTTCATAACGCAGGTGGTTTAGTTGAGATGCAACAAGCGAAGTAACGACTAAGCCGCCTTAAAATAAACGGTAGGTTAAATAATACTCTGCCGTTTATCCTACTTCCCGCGCCCATACATCTTGTCGAAGTTAGGTATGTTCTTCTCCCAAATAGGTGTCTCTTCTCCCACAATGGATTTTAGCGTGTCGATGAATAACTTGGTTTTAATTGGTGCGTCTCGGTGTGGATAGACCGCATAGAAGGTGCCGAAATCATCAATATTCAAATCGGTCATGATCGGCACCAACTTGCCTTGTTTGATTTCATCTTGAACCATTTGTGCGGTTACTACGGCGAGCGTATTTCCTCCTGCTGCACTTCTTGCCAACATTTCCACATCATTCACTTTATAAGCGACATTAAGCTGAAAATACTGCTGTTTACCCTGCTCATCTTGGTAGCCGAATTTATCGAACAAAAGACCTGGTGCAGCGTAGATGGTGGCGGGTAGCGATTCCATTTTTTCTAGACTGTTCACCTCACCATACTTTTCTAAAAACTCAGGGGCGGCAACAATCAACAGGCGACTTCGTGCAATCTTACGAGTAATCAAGCTCGAGTTTTTAGGTCGTCCGATGCGAAAGCCAATATCAAAGCCCTCTTGCACCATATCAACCATGCGATCTTCCAAACGCAGCTCAAACTCCACATCTGGGTATTGCTGTTGAAACACTGAAATCGCATCTTGAACGTATTGACGTCCAAACATGGTCGAACTGGTAATACGTAAGACCCCACGAGGCTCTTCGTGATAATTCTGCGCCAAACGGTGAGTATCACTCAGCAGTGTACGAAGGAATTTAGCTTGGTTGATCATTTCATTCCCGGCAGCCGTCAATGATAAGGAGCGCGTGGTTCGGTTGAGCAAGCGAACACCCAGCTCTTCTTCCAAACGGCTGATCTGTTTAGAGATCACCGAACGATCCACATTCTTCTGTTCTGATACCTTGGTGAAGGAGCCAAGTTCGACCACTTCAAGTAACAGCAATAAACGACTAGAGAAATCCATAACGCCTTACCTACAAAACCATTGTTGCTTTTATAGCATCAATTATATGCCATTTAGCTTATTTTTCTCATCTTATAACAAATCTATAGTAGCTGCACACAACGGGAGAGAGACAAACCTCCTCAATACCAAACCAATATATTCGCGTTACTGAGGTCTGCTAATCTTACTAACGCTGAGGAAACAGCTATGAAAACGCTATCAATCACACAACAAAATGGCATCGCTACTGTTGAAATCAACAACCCACCAGTGAATGTACTGACTATCGATTTGATTAATGAAATCAACGAATTTGTACTATCACTTAAAGATGACCGCGATACGAAAGTGGTGGTATTCAAATCACTTCATGAGTCTTTCTTCTTAGCGCATTTAGATTTGAACGTTATCAATGGCACACAAGGTGGTCAGGCAGCATCAATTGAATTCAACCACATGATTACCAATATAAAAGCGATGAAACAAGTATCGGTTGCTGTGGTTGATGGTGTAGCTCGTGGCGGCGGTAATGAGTTTGTGATGGCGTGTAACTTGGCTTACGGCACTGAAAACGCAGCATTTGCTCAGCCAGAGATACACGTCAACATCCCAACGGGTGGTCAAGGTGCGGTACAGTTCGCTCGTCGCATGGGTAAAAACAAAGCGCTTCAAGCACTGCTACTTGGTAACGACTTTACGGCACAACAAGCAGAGCAGTTAAACATCATTACTCAATTTGTGCTTAAAGCAGACTTGGATGGGTTCTTGGCGGCAACATTGGGCGTGATTAGCCAACTAGAAGTGCGTGACATCGTAATGTACAAAGAGATCATCGCAACCTCGATTAAAGATGAAGACGCAGGTGCAGAGCTAGAGTTGCGTTACTTCTTAGAGCGCGCAAAAGAGCAGAAAACCGCAGCGATCATCGATGCGTTCCTAAAACACGGTGGTCAAACAGAGCGTGAAGCGAAAGACATCCAAGGTATCTTTGTTGATACTGCAGCAGAGCTAAATCAGTAATAAAAAATGGCACCATTTATCGGTGCCTTTTTAATTCACAAAGGGAAATTGTATTAGTCTTTTTCGAAAGTCGCGACGGTCTTAACTACGCCCGCCATCATGGTATTAGCGTCTACTTTCTTGGAAGAGCTTTGCATGACCTGTGAATTCTGACGCAGACGCTCACGCAGCGCTTCTAGCTCTTTCTGGGTATCCGATAATTCTACAGATTGGTGGTTACTCATTTTATTCTCTACTTTTGCTTAACGATTAATGGACCGATTATCATCTAAATTAGTTATACGATGTAGTTAGCTACCATCTAAAAAACCGATACATCGTTATGTTTAATCTGTGACAACTTGAAACTTTAGTTTTGTGCGTAGAGTGTGGTTCGTTTTCTGCCGTAGCCAGAAAGCTTGGTAAAGCACAGTCTGCTGTCAGTACTACGATTTATTAGGTTTAGCGTGTATTGAGATAAGTAAACTCATCACAACTTGCTCATCTCTGTCTGGACTCTGCTAAAGGCTTACATTAGGTTTGAATAAGACACTTTTGTAGGACCAAACCATCATGCACATCAGTTATGAGCAAGTGACCGCCTTTGTCGCTGTTGCCGAATGTGGATCTTTTAGCGCAGCAGCAAAACAATTAAATAAGCACCGCACTACGCTTGGTCAGGTGATCACCAACCTCGAAATTGAAATCAACATGACCTTGTTTGACCGTTCGACCCGCTATCCTCAGTTGACGGAAGAAGGCTTGGCACTGTATCAACATGCAAAGAACCTCGCGGAAACTACCAAGTCATTTGAGCGTCTTTGCCAAAGTACCGAGCAAGGGAACGAGAGCCAAATTACTATCTGCCATAGTGAATTGGTCCCGGGAAAACTGATTCAAGAAGTGATGATTGGGATTCGCAAAAAATTCCCTTTAGTCAAAGTGAACTGGCTTCACAAAAACAATCACGAAACTAAAGCTCTGTTCGAACAAGATGCCGCAGACCTTGCTGTCATGCTGGTTCCAACGGGCAATGCCACGACAGCATTCAGCTACACCTATCTACTCAATCTTCCCTTTGTTGTTTGTGCCACCAGTGAATTTATCAAGCAACATCAGATCGTTGACCTCACATCCCTTAAGCGAGCAAGGCAACTGTTGATGGCGGATTTTCACCATACTGGCATTGCACAAACGCTGACGATATCGAATCTCGCCCAACAAATCGAAAGTGTGAATGTGCTCAAAAGCCTATTAGTCGCAGGCGATGGCTGGGCAATTGTCCCAATCCATTGCGTGGAGGATCTTTTAGCAACCCAACAATTACAAACAATCGAGATAGACGAACTCCATGCTGTGCTTCAGTTCCCCATCAATCTTTGGCAACACAATCGATTAGCCGGCCCTGTCACGCGAGAAATGATTCGACTGTTTAAAGAACACAGCCACGCCCACACCATTCAAAGTGAGGATTGAATGCTCATAACGTGATTTAGGTTATTTTGTTTTCCACCGTACACTCCAAATCGTTCCTAAACATGAATCGGAGTTACTATGAAATTGAAAGCGATCACCCTAGCTCTTCTTGCTAGCACTCTTACTACTGGTGTAGCGCACGCTTGTACCTCAGTCGCATGGAATACCGACTTGGGCACTTTCACTTCTAGAACGATGGATTGGATGGAATCAACCTCACCTGTGCTAGGTACCATTAACAAAGGCGACATTCGCTCGCTCCAAGGTAATGGGTTGGGGAATACCTATACAGTGAAATACGACATGGTTGCGGTACTGGCTTATGGTGAGTTGGTTGCCGATGGCGTAAACAGCGAAGGCATGCAAGTTAATGCTCTGTTCTATCCAGGTATGACAATGAAAAAGGCGAAAACGGGTTCAGAAGTGACGCAATTTACCATCGCTGAATACCTACTTGCGAACTACGCAACAGTCAATGAAGTGGTTAAAGCCCTGCCAACATTGGAATACGCTTCTATCTCCATGGAAGGTATGCCCGTTGAAATAAAACTGCACTGGTCTGTGACGGACAAAAGCGGTGACCGCCTAGTGATTGAGATGGATAAAGAGGGCTTGAAGACCTACCTCGGTGATGAAGCGATGGTAATGACTAACGACCCTTCAATGAAAGAGCACATCGAAATGCGTAAGAAGGTTCAGCCAACGTGGGAGAACGCAAGTCGTGATACCGACTACGGATCAATTGGTAACGGCAACTCACACAGCCGCTTTGTTCACGCAAGCTACTTTATGGGTAAACTCACCGAACCAACCAGCATCACCAACGGTATGATGAAGCTGTCGACAGTGCCTTTCCGTGTGCCTGCAGATGCGCCTTACAAAGACTTTGGTAACGGCAATGGCATGTCTGGTTACGCGACAGAGTGGACCATGACGCAAAGCTTGGATACTGGTGACAGTGTGTTCGAATACAACTTTGAAGAAAATTGGAACACGGTGAAGTTTAACGTTTATGAAATGATGGGCAAAGATTTCCGCTTGCCACTGACTAAGTCATTTATGGCGAAATTCTAGTCGCTAAAAAAGACTACGTGCCATTTACACTCAAGCAAAAGCATCGCAATGTCGATGCTTTATACTTGGCTTACAACCATTCAATCTCTGGTCCAATTGCTCTAGCACATCAAACAAGGTTTCGCTCGCCTCTTTATTTGGATACCAAACGCCTTGTTCTAATACCGCCATACCTTACCTACCTTTCTTGATTAGCAACCCTGATTAATAGCGACTTGCGCGAGCATAGATAACTTATAGAGACTGCTCGAAAGACGCCATTAACTCACTCAACTCCGCTGAGGTCGCTGCATCAAATTCACCATCTTGGAACTTCTCGTAAAAACCGCCCAAGCTGTACGTACCTTTTACATCGCCACCCCACCAAGGCATCAACTCTGCCATGGTTTTAATGTTAGTTGCGCCGCCATTCGCACCAGGTGATGTGCTCACTAGCAGTACAGGTTTCTTAGTGTCACCAAAGAATGACGTACCTTGAGGCGCAACGCGTGATAGCCAGTCGATCGCATTTTTAAGGAATGCAGGCATTGAGCCGTTGTGCTCTGGTGATGCAATGATGATCGCATCATGCTCATTTAGGGTCGCACGTAGTTTGTGTGCGTTTTCTGGGATGCCCTGACCTTCAACGTCCAAACCGTACATTGGCAATTCAAAATCGTTTAGGTCGATGGTATTTACTTCTGTTTGTGTAACTTGCTTTGCTAACGCTTGGACCAATAGGTTGTGGATTGATTGGCTGTTGTTACTACCAGTAAATGCGACGATCTTTTTCATAGTGGAATCCTAATTACGTTTGCCCCTACTTATGTCGGGCACTCAGTGAATGAGGTGATATTAATTAACTCCCAATAGTGAATAAACACTATAATAGTAGCTATATAGTTCACTATTAGTGAACAATAAGAATGTGAGGAAACCGCTGCGTGGATAAGATCAGAGCAATAACCGTATTTCGCCGTGTGGTGGAGCTTGGCAGCTTCGTCGCGGCAGCAGAAGATTTAAACCTTTCAAAAGCCGCGATAAGTAAAAATATCAATGAATTAGAGAGCTACTTGAAAAGCCCTTTGATTAACCGCACCACACGCAATTTACACATTACCGATAATGGTCAGCTTTATTATCAGCAAGTGTGTCAGGTTCTCGATGCGCTCAACAATGCAGACCGTTCGGTGATTGAATCTTCGCACACCTTGAAGGGCACACTAAAAATCAGCATGCCGATGTCGCTAGGATTAATTGAGCTTAATCCGATCATTTGTGATTTCATGAAGCTGCACCCAGAACTCTCCATAGAAGCCATCATGAGTGACGAGCACATCGATTTAATTGAGCAAGGCGTCGATATTGCTATTCGTGGCGGTGGCGAATTGGGTAACTCGAGCTTGCGGTCGCGCAAACTTTTGGACATCCGTCGTGTGCTTTGTGCTTCTCCTCAATATCTTGAAGAGTCGCTGCCGTTTCAGTCTCCGAGAGATGTCGTAAACCATCGGTTACTCAGTTACAGCCTATCTTCAACTTCTCGCCGTTGGGTATTCCAAAATGATACTCAGGTCTTGGAGGTCGATCTTCCACCAAGTGTTTACACCGTCAACAGCGGTTTGGCGCTCACCCAAGCGACATGCGCAGGGCATGGGGTTGCGTTATTGCCAGACTTCTTTGTTGAGCCTCAGTTAGCATCCGGTGAATTGGTCGAGATTACCCCTGAATGGCAGATGGAAAAGCACGCGCTGTATATCGTTTACCCTTACCACAAAGAGCAATCGCAAAAGTTACGTGCTTTTATTGATTATGTCGTGGAAAGCTTCCAAGCGCGATTCAGCCGTCAGTCAGATCCGCAGCAGATGTACTCTTCGATTATTAAGCTAGGGTCTTGATAACAAGGTTTAGCTGAAGAAAAGACAATAAAAAAGCCAAACTGGATAGTTTGGCTTTTCATCAAAATCATCCTTGTACCTGATGCCTACAAGAACAAGAAAAGTGAAAGTTTATCGACGGTGGTTGTTAAAACGAGCGCGATCTGCACGCTGTTTAGACGAACGCTCTTTGTGTGCAGACGCAGCCTTCGCTTGTGAAGCCAGAATCGATTCAACCGTCAGTTCCATTGGCTCACGCGGTTCCAATCCATGACGGAAAGTACGTGCACGTGGTGGCAGGTTGTACTCGTATTCAGATGCCTTTGGCATACGCTTGTAGCGGTATAGGTAGAAGTTTTCTACACGCTCACGAGCCCATTCTGTTTTCTTCAGGTATTTAACACTGCTCGCAATGCTTGGCTTAGTGTTGAAACAGTTCATACGCATTGCTGTGTCGAGGATTTCCCAACCGTAATGGTCAACAAGCTGCTGCAACATGTCTTCTAATTTAAGACCGTGCAGAGGGTTGTTCTTCTGCAGTTCAATACGTTCTTCGTCGGTCATAAATTCATGGCTCATGAACGGCTCCTTAATTGTGGGTGGCGAGCATGGTACTCACCACCTTACCTCTATTAGGTTTAGATTAATTCATCATAGTGAACAAGCCATCAAAGTCTCTGTTTAACAGATATATCTTATTGGCTTGTTCACACTTATATGGCTTAGCTACGTTGGTTACGCGGCGCTCAACACTTTTTGCTGATGTGCCATGTACTCTTCAAACGTACCTTGGAAACTCACTAGCTGTTTGTCTTTCACATCAATGATCGACGTCGCCAAAGACGATACGAACTCACGGTCATGACTAACGAAGATCAAAGTACCAGTGTAGTCTTTTAATGCGCTATTTAACGCTTCAATCGCTTCCATATCCATGTGGTTGGTTGGCTCATCCATGATCAGCACGTTGATGTCTTGCATCATTAGCTTACCAAACAGCAGGCGGTTCTTCTCACCACCCGAGCAGTTTTTCGCCTTTTTGTTGGCATCGTCAGCAGTAAAAAGCAAGCGACCTAGAATGCCTCGCACCATTAGGTCATTGTGCTTCACGGTACGCCATTGTGAGATCCACTCAAAGATGGTCAGATCATTATCGAAGTCCGCACTGCTGTCCTGTGGGCAGTAACCAATCGAAGCGTTTTCAGACCACTTAACTACCCCCTGAGTTTGCTCTAGTTCGTTCACTAGGCAACGCAGCAAGGTCGTTTTACCCACACCGTTTTCACCGATGATCGCAAGGCGAGTGCCTGCTTCAAGTAACAAGTTGCCTTTTTCAAACAGCAGCTCATCATCAAATGAATGCCCAAGATCTTGCAACTCTAACGCTAAACGATGCAGCTTTTTACCCTCACCGAAATCAATCGATGGGCTAACACGGCTACTTGCTTTCACTTCGTCGAGTTGGATTTTTTCCATCTTCTTAGCACGAGAGCTGGCTTGTTTTGCTTTCGATGCATTCGCACCAAAACGATTTACGAATTCTTGAAGTTCGTTGATCTCAGCAGTTTTCTTCGCGTTAGAAGCCAATAACTGCTCACGACGAAGACCAGATGCTTCAAGGAAATATTCATAGTTACCAGGGTAAATGCGCAGTTCGCCGTAATCGATGTCTGCCATGTGAGTACACACAGAGTTTAAGAAGTGACGGTCGTGCGAGATGATGATCATCGTACATTTACGTTGGTTCAACTCTTCTGCCAACCAGTTGATGGTGTGAATGTCCAAGTTGTTGGTTGGTTCGTCGAGCAACAAGATATCAGGGTTTGCAAACAGGGCTTGCGCCAAAAGCACACGCAGTTTCCAGCCCGGAGCAACTTGTTGCATCAAACCAAAATGCAGTTCTTCTTCAATACCCGCTTGAAGCAAAATATCGCCAGCACGGCTTTCTGCTGTGTAGCCGTCCATTTCTGCGAACTCACTTTCAAGCTCAGCGACTTTCATACCATCTTCTTCACTCATTTCAGGCAATGAGTAGATGCGGTCACGTTCCTGCTTCACTTCCCAAAGCTTGCGGTCGCCCATGATCACAGCATCAATCACACTGTATTGCTCGAACGCAAACTGATCTTGGTTTAGTACACCAAGCTTTAATCCCGGGGTAATCGAAACGTTACCTGAGCTCGGCGTCAGCGCACCACTCAAGATTTTCATGAATGTCGATTTACCACAGCCGTTCGCACCAATCAGGCCGTAGCGATTGCCATTGCCAAACTTAGCAGAAATGTTTTCGAACAATGGCTCGGCACCAAATTGCATGGTGATATTGTTTGTACTAATGATAGCAGTGTCCTCGAAGTAAATTTCTTTTAATAACAAGCTCTTAATTTACTTTCGAGATACTGTTAAAAAAGGTCATATTGAATGTGGCCGCCATTCTATATGATTCATTCATAAGGTGATATAGGTCACACTAATATTGATTAGGATTTTTTAAACAATAAGAGTGCTTTTTGTAGTAACTAAGACAAGATTATGTGCGAGACGACATGGGATGGCTTGGACTCATCTCTAGTAAGTCCCACAGGTTGCCATAGAGATCTTCAAATACAGCGACTGTGCCGTAGTCTTGCTCCGCTGGCGGGCGAACAAACTTAATGCCCTGCTCTACCATTCGGTTATAGTCGCGCCAGAAGTCATCGGTGTTCAAGAATAGGAATACACGTCCACCGGTTTGATTACCGATAAAGTCATGCTGCTCTGGCTTAGACGCTTTGGCTAACAATAATGTCACACCGTTAGAACCTGGTGGAGAAACCACAACCCAGCGTTTATCTTGCTCTGGTTGGTAAGTATCTTCCACCAGCTCAAACTTCAGCTTATTTACATAAAAATCAATCGCTTCATCGTAGTCTTTTACGACCAAAGCAATATGGATAATGGATTGTTTCATCTTGTTATACCTTGCATTTTTATACCGGGGAGTCATCCAGCCATCAACCGATAACAACGCACTTCGTATTGCTCTTGTTTCGAATAAAATATATTGAGGAACTTACCACCAGCCTTCTCAATTACGCGCTTTGAGGCTGTATTATTGACATCACATGTGACAATAACCGCATCCTCAATAACTTCGAGTTTCACCCAGTTCAGCATAGTGGTAGCGATGCCTTTACCTTGTGCATCTGGCGCGGTTTCGTAACCAATATGCCCAATTACATTTTCAAGGTAGTCGTTGCTACCTTCACGAACTCGAATCGAGCCAAGTATCCTCCCTTCCTCAATACAGAAGTAAGTCGAAGATGGCGTCCATCCTTCAGGTAAACCTTCACCATTGGCGTATCCAATTCTTTTTTTCAGCAGAGCTTCACTGTCGCCCTTAGCCGAGACGTACATTTCCATTCCTGCCTGAGCACATTTCTCTACATAGTGTTTGAAAGCTCCTAAATGACTGAACTCAGCTTTAACTATTTGCATGGCCTTCCTTATTTTAATATCAGATAGAAATCACTACGAAACAAACGGCAGTAAAAATCAGTTTGAAAGATAAACGCGCTCTAGTTTTCTTACCAAACGTTCATTTTAAAATACAGCAAGAAACAACTAATGAATATTAAACCGCACCACGCAAAAAAGGTTATCGCCTTTTGCTCGGTAGTAGCCTCTTCAGGATCAGGATGCAAGATCCCGTAATAACAGGCAATAGGTATCAACTCGTAAGTCTTACCTATGTATTGGTGCCCAACTTCGAGAAATGGTGGGACGTACAAATACACCACAGTGTACGCAATGAAGTAAAGCATGCCGAGAATTCGGTTTAAGCCGATGGCCTGCCCTTCTCGGTAAAACCAAACTAATGCCGCTAAACCAACAACGGCTGCGATGAGTAAAAACATCCGTTCTTCTACCCTTGTTTTTAATTTTTCCCCACCCTATTGAAACAACCCAATTAATCAATCGGTTATGCAACTAAACTCGATACAGGTCAAATAGAAAAGGCACCAATCGGTGCCTTATTGTCTGAGTCAAACCAACATCTTTCTCATTTTGTACATTGCAGATGCTAATTAACCAAAAAGAATTGCTCCACTCTGCTTTTGGGCTCTGGCCACTAGAGTTAAGCGAACTTTTGAATCATTTCTGCCAAGTCCTCGGTACTTTTTCTTACTGTTTCATTCATTTTGTTTGTTTCTGTCATTAACTCATAAGACTCATTGTACTTAAGGTTTATGGTTTGGATATTTTCATTAATTTCATCAGTTACATATACTTGCTCTTCAATTGCGACTGCTATTTGTTGATTGCGTTCAACCACATCCTGCACAAGGTCTTCAAGCTGTTGAATACAATCTAAAGACGAATTTAGCAAAGATACTGTACCCGTTGATTTCTCGTTCCCTTTCTTGAGCGCGAGTACTGCTGATTGACTACCTTGCTGAATATTCTCTATTACTGTCTTTATTGACGTCGTCGACTCTTGAGTCCGTTTAGCCAATGTTCTTACTTCATCAGCAACAACAGCAAAACCTCGACCTTGCTCACCCGCTCTAGCTGCTTCTATAGCGGCATTCAATGCTAATAGGTTGGTTTGTTCAGCAATATCACTGATTACTTCCACAACTGAACCCACTTGTTCTGTTTGGTTGTTTAAACGCGTGACCACCTCAGATATTTGCCCTAGCTCATCCACGAGATCAAGAACTGAAACGTTAACTCCATCAATCACAGTGCGGCTTTCTGTCATTGTGTGCTGGGCTTTTAACGTCGCATCTGCCGTCGCTTGAGCATTCACCGATATTTCAGATGAAGATGCTTGCATTTCATTCACAGCGACCGATACGGAATCAATTTGGACTTTCTGGGCGCTGAGATTTTCAGTAACGCTTTCGCTGTTTACTGCAGCTTTATCTGCGTTTTGCTGAGTAGAGTCACATGAATCCTTGACTGAAATACTAATTCTTCCGAGCAAAGCATTTGCGTATTGCTTTCTCATTTTCATTGCTAGCTCAATCTCTGCTAGATCATTAATTTTATTGCAATAAATGTACTCCATTAGAGGATTATCGAAATCCTTTCTTGATTGTTTTGCTAGCTTTTCTAATGGTCGTGTCAAAACATAAATCGCTAATATTGACAACAAAGAAACCGCCATGAAAGCAACCCAAGAGGGCTGACCTAACGTTTCGAGCGTCATACCCAAAGCACTAGATACTAAAATAAAAAATGCGGCTCTCATCCAAAGGCGCGTTCTTGGAAAATACATTTGAATTGGTTTAGAACCTGCATTTAGCTTTGAGTACGCCTTCTCTGCTCTTTTTACATATGCCCGTTCTGGTTTAAACCTTACAGATTGATATTCTACTGTTTTTCCGTTGCTCTTTATTGGGGAAGCAAACGCATCCACCCAATAATACCCGCCATTCTTTCTCTTGTTTTTAACCATCCCCATCCAGTGTTTGCCACTTTTCAGGTGCGACCATAAATCTTTAAAAGCCTGTTTTGGCATATCGGGATGCCGAACAACATTATGAGGCTGACCAATTAACTCGCCATCATCAAAGCCTGCGACTTCATTGAAGTTAGCGCTCGCATACTTGATGTAACTAGACGGGTCGGTGATAGAAATTAAGTTATAGTTAGAAGGATAGTCATATTCCATTTCTCTCATATTCATTCCCCATAAAAATGTACCCCTAAATATTCATTAAGTTGCACAATTGATCGTAGGGCATAGGGTTAATATGTGAGAGAAAACTCGATTAATAAGTTCTAAAATGTGATTCACCTCAAAATACACATCAAGTTTCATATTGACTGTGCTTAGTTTCCATCATCCATTAAAAAGGCACCCATCGGTGCCTTTTGTTTACTTATCTAGTGCGCTTACAGCTCGTGTTCAGTACGTGCGATGATGTCGTCTTGCGCGTCTGGTGATAGGGCGGTGAAGAAGGCTGAGTAGCCTGCCACTCGCACAACAAGATCACGATATTGCTCTGGGTTCTTCTTCGCAGCTAGCAAGGTCTTGCGAGAGACGATGTTGTACTGCACGTGCCAGCCTTTGTGGTGGTTGAAGAAGGTACGAATCAACATAGATAGCTTGAGCTTATCCCCTTCAGAAGCAACCGCTGCCGGGCTTAACTTCTGGTTAAGCAGCACGCCACCAAGGATCTTATTCGCTTGGATTTTACCGACTGAGTTGTACACTGCCGTTGGACCTAAACGGTCTGAGCCAGACGACGGGCTTGCACCTTCTGCCAATGGCGTTTTCGCTTTGCGGCCGTCTGGCGTTGCCATGGTTGAAGCACCAAATGGGACGTTTGCCGAGATACTTGATGTACCTGCGTAGTAACCGCCGCCAATTGGACCACGCCCATGACGCGTATTAACGAACTGCTCTAGCTCATCAATATACACTTGGTACGCGTCTGCCAGTAGTTGGTCTACTGCGTCATCATCGTTACCGTATTTTGGTGCAAAGTTGATAAGACGTTGGCGAAGCTGCTCGTTCTCCATGCCGTCGAAATCTTCAGCCAATGCTTTTGCCAGCTGTTGTTGTGAGATAAGGGGCTGGGTGATTTGCGCATCATCGAAAACAAGGTGTTTGATGGCTGCTAGGCTGTTACCCAAGTTGGCGATGCCGACTTGCAAGCCCGATACCCAATCGTATTTCGCGCCGCCTTCTTTCACGGTTTTACCGCGAGCCAAACAGTCATCCACCAGCGTTGAACAGAAAATATCTTGCGCTTGCTGTTCAAGCACGCTGTCGACTACCGTATCAATCTCAATCGATTTACGGGTGTAGTAGCGGATTTGCTCTGCCCAAGAAGCCGTTACTTGCTCAAAGTTGTCAAAGTTACCTTTTGCTAATGACTTATCGTGAGGCAAGAAAGCTTTACCCGTTGTTGCATCCACACCTTCGTTAAGTGCAGCCAGTAAGATACGAGCGAAGTTAATAAAGCTCATGCCCGTACAACGGTAACCCCATTTGCCCGGAACTGCCGTCTCGATACAGCCGATAGATGCGTAGTTGTACGCGTCTTCTTTCTCTACGCCAAGTTTGATGAATTCAGGAATGACAATCTCATCGTTGTTGAACGCAGGCATACCGAAGCCGCACTTAATCACCTCGATACAGCCCATCAGGAATTCTTGGTTCAAACCCTCATGGTAACGCACACTCAAGTTAGGTTGCGTCGAACGTAACTGACCACAAGATTCCAGAATCGCCCAAGAAAGTGGATTTACTGCGTCTTCAGGCTCACCCTTTTCATTCAACTTCTGACCGCCGATACACACGTTTTGGTACAGCGGAGAACCTGCGGAGGCTTTCGAGTGTGCACCAGAGCGAATCTTGTTTACTTCAAGCAACTTCAACCAACAGCTTTGTAGCAACTCTAACGCGAAGTCTTTCTCAATTGTGCCGTTTTCGATATCACGAACATAAAATTCGTTTAGGAACTGGTCCATACGACCGAAAGAAACCGAGTGACCATTCGATTCGATTTGTAACATCAACTGAACGAAGTAGCTCAATTGTAGTGCTTGCCAGAAGTTTTCTGGTGCGTGGTTTGCTACATGACGACAGTTTGCCGCAATGCTTTCTAACTCAGCTTTGCGTAGCGGACGCGTCTCTTCTAGCGCCATTTTTGTTGCTAATTCAGCGTAGCTCACCATGTGGTCTTGAATGGCAAGCAACACGATTTCGACCGACTTGTAGAACTGCTCTTTCTTCAAGCCTTCAAAGGTCGAAACATCATTGTTAACACGGTGCTGACGAACATCCTCTAACAAACCGTTCATGCCTAGCTTAAGGATTTTCTCGTTATCCACCGCAAGGTGCGCGTCACCCGAAGTCATGTTGCCTTCAGCTTTAATGATGGTGCTGGCTAAGATTTCTTGCTGCTCATCAGTGAACAAGCCGTAACAACGGTCTTGAACGGTTTTACCACGCCAATACGGTGTGATGCTGTGAATGCTTTGCTTATCTTCTTCAGTAACAGCAAAGCCTGCACCAGGACGGTCGGCTAGCTCATCAATTTCCGCTTCAATCCAACGTACTGTGTATTCAGGGAAAATAGGTGCAGCGCGCACTTTGCTCGCTTGGTTACCGACGATTAACTCATCATGTTTAATCCAAATCGTACGAGTGCGTAAGTGCTCTTGCAGCGCCAGCGCACGTTGGACAATTACAGGTTTGTCCTCGTTTGCTTGATAAGCACGAGTGTATGCCTCTGCACGCTCGGTACAGACAGGTGGCGTTACGATATTTACCAGTGCCGATTTGTGCGCTTTGATACGCTCAGGAAGGTAATTCAGGTCCATAGTTAACCTCTTACAATCACGTTAAGTTGGGTGTTTTCGCTTGCGTATTGCATGCCGCTTTCTAGCAGTTCTGGTTTGTTTAATGGCTTGTCAGAACACTCGTAAGGCATATCGAGCAAACGGTATTTATTGATGCCGAGCGTGTGGTACGGCAGCAAGTGAAGTTCTTGGCAGCTTTCTAGTGAAGCCGCAAAATCGATGATGTCTTTCAACTCTTCGATGGTGTCATTGAACCCCGGCACAACGGGAACGCGAATCACAATGCGTTTCGCGATAGGTGCCAGTTTTCGGAAATTGTCTTTGATGCGTTTTAGTGAACCTTTCGCCCAGCTAAGAAACTTTTCTTCGTCGGTATGTTTTAAATCCGCCAACCAGCAATCAATATGCGGCGCGGCTTTTTCGACGTTCTTCCACGGCACATGCATGCACGATTCAATAGCGGTAGAGACTTGGTTGTCATGCAGACGCTGCGCGAGTTCTGCCACTAAATCCGCTTGCATGAGAGGCTCACCACCGGAGAAGGTCACGCCACCTTGGCTTTGGTCATAGAAAGGTTTGTCTTTCATTAAGGTGTCGAACAACATGTCTGATTTCGCTTCTTCACCGCAAACAGTCAGTGCTTGTGTAGGGCATACGTTTCGCAGCGCGATCAGTTGGTCTTCTTTGATGGCTTTGCGATTGATGATGATCTGGTTGTCGATGCGTTGAATACCATCGCTCACCGTTTCACTACCCGCAGTAGATTGAGTTGTAGCTTGATAAGCAGAAACGCACAGCTGGCAATCTTCCATGCAGCTTCGCTGATCAAACAACAGTGAATGCTTTTCGCTGCGGCTTTCTGGGTTTTGACACCAAGGGCAAGACAAGCTGCATCCTTTAAGAAAAAGAATGGAACGAATGCCATCGCCATCATGGGTAGAGAATCGTTGGATATTGAAATACATCTCTGCTTGCCTCTTGGTCTGTGCTACCGCTGTGTACCTGATTCGTTTCTTTTGCTTGTTAAGTCTTATGAACAGCTTTTCTGTTTTCTAACTGAAAGCTTCATTTGAGCGTTTATAAGTTTCACTTAACTTTCATTCAATGAAATTATTATAGTTTCAAATGAAATTTCAATTGATCAAAATCAAGATCTCGTTCGATTGTCAGATCTATAGTGATCCCATCATCAAAACGAAGATTTTGTTTAAGGTAGAAACCATGATTGAACTTTATTTAGATACTGCTGATGTGGCAGAAGTAAAACGCTTTAACCAGTGCCTACCGCTAAAAGGCGTGACGACAAACCCAAGCATTTTGGCGAAGTCAAAACAGGGGCTGAATGAAACCCTAGCAGGCATGCAAGAAGCACTTGGCGGTACACCTCGCTTTCACGCTCAAGTCGTGAGTTCAACCGTCGAAGGTATGCTGGCAGAAGCGCGCCAACTGAATGAATTGCCTTACGATATGGTGGTAAAAGTGCCAGCAACAGAAACCGGCTTAGCGGCAATTAAGCTAATGAAAAAAGAGGGAATTCAGGTTCTTGCTACTGCTATCTATTCAGCTCAACAAGGGTTCCTTGCAGCACTGTGCGGTGCAGACTATCTAGCACCTTACGTAAACCGCATTGATGCGATGAACGGCAACGGTGTTGAAGTGGTCGCGGATCTTCAATTGTTGCTCGATCAAAACCAACTACCAGCGAAGATTTTGGCAGCCAGCTTCAAGAACACTCAACAAGCGATGGAGGTGATGAAACTGGGCATCGAAGCCATTACATTGCCAACCGATGTGGCGGCACAAATGTTCGCACATCCAGCAGTAAAACCGGCGGTTGAGCAGTTCGATAAAGACTGGAAAGTGACCTTCGGCGATAAACTTTCATTTGAAAGCTGATTAAAAGCACAAACTCAATGCCTTAATTAAAAATAACAAAGGGAATCTTAACTCACCATGTTAGCCGGTGAGTTTAAGACTCCCTTTCCTAACTTATATAGCGGTTTTGGTCATAACAAATACGTTAAGCGTGTCTACGCAGCTTCAGCACAGTGAGTAATTTGATCTTTACCATTCATCTTAGCTTGATACATAAGTTGGTCTGCATACTTAAGCAAATCAGATTCAGTATGATACTCGTTCTTCACAAGTCCACCACTCAGTGTCAGGTAGACCTCACGATTATCCGCTTTCAATTGGATATTTGAAATCGCTTCTCTCAGCCTATTCGCTTTAGTGATGGCTTCAGGCATATGTTTCGCGGAAATCCAGACACAAAACTCCTCACCACCAACACGAAACACTCTCTCATTACCAACCTCAGTCTTCAAACAGAGTCCCATTTCAGATAGTGCCTTGTCACCAATATCATGACCATGCTCATCATTAATATGCTTGAAATCATCAATATCAAACATCAGTAGATAGTCACCAACGAAACTGGCAAAAGAACTAGTAAAAGCCAGACGGTTACTGGTACCCGTAAGGGCATCAGTCAACGCCAGCTTAGAGAGAGAAGTATTGGCTTTAGCGCGGCTTAATTCAAAAAAGTGAGTGACACACCAGATCGTTACATAACAGGTGATAAAGTTAATCATAACGGGTGCGTAGTCAAAGAACTCATCATTAAAAAGTCTGTATATCAGCACCGAGCCTACTGAAAAAAAGACAATTGCTGTGAGTTTGAAGCCAAGGCGGCCTCCCATCAACAAATAAGAAATTATGGGAAAGAAAAAAGCCCAAAGAAAGACAACATCGGTAAGGGGAAGAACCAAATTTGCCACTAGTATTAATAATGCAATACTCGACAAATAGGCAAATACCACATAGCGATGACAGCCTCCGTTCCTACATTGAAGAAAAACGTAGAGAGATAGCAAGGCAAACAATCCCTCTATCAATGCAAGTAAGTATTGCGAATGATAGAAGACATTAAAAACAACCAGTGCCGACATAACAAACATGAATACAGCACTTACAGACCGGAGTACTTTATTCCTGATCTGCTCTGTGTACTCCAAATTTTCCATACTCATAAATCCATTTTCATGCAAATCAAAAAGAGCGAGTTACGTACCACAAACATAATTGTGTTTTTAGTTTCATTGATGATAATGATATCAAATTGTTAGCAGGATGTTTATCTATTCATTGCAACCGAGAAGGGAACTCGACACTTATGTGTACACGCATCTTAAATAACTTAAACCCGTCATTTCCTATGACAGGAAGAAACTTCGATTGGCACAACCCATTAACAACTTATTTATACCGACTGCCTGCCGGAGATTCAATCCGGCTTGGAATCAATGATCGTCACTCAGAAGCACAAAAGGCACACCATTGGACAGCCCAGTACTCGAGTGTTTGTACCTATCTAGGCAGCGATAATATTGGCCTAGCGTCTATTGACGGGGTAAATGAAAAAGGTCTCGCCGTAAATGGGTTGGAAGATTTGCTAGCATACTTTGAAAATGCGACAGAGATCATAAAGAGTAAAGATTCAGTCTCGAAACTAATACTCGAGATGCTAGAGCAAGACGAGAAAGAACATACAACAACACAAATCATTCCAGATGGCGTCGCCATCATCAGCTCACTTCGCTGGGTACAATTCACATTAGACAATTTTGAAAGTGTTCGCGAAGCGGCGGACTATTTCAGAAATAACCCTGACAATCTATACATCGTCAGTGAATATGTTCCAGATGGAAAGAACGAAACACCGACTAAATTGCACTTAACACTCTCTGATACAGGTGGTAATTCTGCAATTATTGAACTGAGAGGTGGACGTTTCAGTGTAAACGAAAGTGAAAACTATAATGTCGCGACCGTTACACCGCGTTTTGAGATTCAGCAGCTGTTATTAAAGCCATGGTTAGAAAAATGGAACCATCCTAAGAACCTCGTTGGACTCACTCTCTTCGACGTTCCAGGTGGTACAGCAACTCATCAAAGGTTCGCTCGAGCAAGTTATTACTATAAGTTTTCCCAACCAGCAGCAGAGCAAACCGAGGTGCTTAGCCAAACAAGAGCATTGATGGCAACGTGCGCAACACCACTTGGTTGTCACTTTGAGCAAAAGCCTGAGTCACCACCCTCTGCGACTACGCTTTGGTGTAGCATCATCGATCACAATAACCTTTGCTACCATACCGTTAATTCATCAACCATGGTCCATAACTGGGTAGAATTAAAGCGCGACTTGCACGAGCCGCAAAGAACTTTAGTCATCAACGCCCAATCCACTAATATGGAATATGTAGGCGCAAACGTATTTGGTGACTTAAGCGAGCACATGGAAACCTGCCCCTCTCCCTTTGACAACTACTAGTTAGCCCCCCATAGCCTCCTGAACTGGGGGGCTATAGCCTTAATTGTTTTCAATTTGCAATTACATGTATTTATGAGCACTATGATTCCACCCATAAAAATGAACACCGTTCAATTTATATTCTAATGGTCAATTTGATTTCTTTTAAGGACATTTACTGATGAAAAGAGCACTTATTCCGCTTGCTTTACTCACTTTGCTCTCCGGTTGTACCAGTATGTCTCCCGATGAATGTAAGACGGCTAATTGGTACAAGGTAGGCTACCAAGACGGTCGAGAGGGTGACAACCCAAGCATCATCAACAGCTATACAGAAGACTGCAGTGAAGCTGGCGTTACGCCGGACAGAAAGGAATGGCAAGAAGGCTTCGATAAAGGCACGATTCTCTACTGCTCTCCGGATAATGGTTATACGGTAGGAGTAGAAGGTAAAACATATTACGGCGTGTGCAGCAATAAACAATTCATTGAAAACTACCAGTTAGGTCATCAGGAATATCAGCGCCAGCAACGTATCCAAGAGCTCGATACTCAAATTTCGGTGATCGACAACCAACTGGATAATAATCCAGATAAAGATAATGCCAAGCGCCTAAAAGAGAAGAGAAAAAGGCTAGCAGATGAACGTTCACAGTTGCTAATGCCAACCATCAATTTCAATTTGAATTTCTAAGGAACTTAACCTTAACTCGCTAGAAATACGTGACCCTAGCTCAGTTCTAGGGTCATAAATTGGCTGTTCGGATCGAGTTCGTAGTCACCAAACGGATCGCAATACACAAAGCCATGCTTTTCATACAACAGGCGCGCAGGTTTAAAAAATTCCATCGAGCCAGTTTCTAAACTTAAGCGCTGCAACCCTTTTTGCTGCGCTTGCTCAATCACATGAATCAATAATTGAGACGCCACACCTTGGTTTCTTGCTGCTGGTGTGGTGCGCATGGATTTTAGCTCTGCGTGTTGGTTATCCAACTCTTTAATTGCAGCACACCCCAACAGTTGCTCATCTTTCCATCCAGTCCAGAACGTTACAGCTGGCAGTTTTAGTTTATCCAAATCTAACGCATGTACACTCTCTGGCGGAGAGGTGGCATACATATCTTGTAAGTGTTCTTCTAGCAGCGCGATGACTTCGGTTCTTTCTAAATTATCGACTTCAATCTTCACAGGTCTTCCTTGGTTTAATCATTTAATTGCATCGAATTTATTTCAAAATCTGAGTGGATACAATCTTTACTCAGCCCTTTTTACAGCGCCTGACGCATGATGTGTTGGGGGCCAACGGGACCACCATGATAGAGCTCATGAGTATCTTCAAAGCCCGCTTTTAAGTAGCACTGATAGGCTGGTACGTTTCGGCAGTTAACCGTTAAATAAAGAAACTCAAAGGTTGGGTAATGTAACTTCGCAAAGTCCGCAAACTGGCTGATCGCTTGCTTAGCTATGCCTTTCCCCTGATAACGATGATCCACCAACAATGAGCGGACACCTAAGCTCCCTTGAGGACAAAAGTCATAATCTTCACTGTACGCAGCATCGAACAAAAAGAACCCGACCACACAATCATCTTCACAGATCAGGTGGGGCAGCTCTGTTGATTTAAGACTTTCCAATCGCTTACCAATATTGTCGACCGTAAACTGAACTTGCTCTTCCAAGACTTGAAGCTCAATGGTTTGGGCGTGTCGGTATGGTGTGTACTTTTCAATAGAAATCATTGTGCCCCTTATGTTTTAACGTACCTAATGCATCTCAACTAATGCATCTCAATATGTTCGATTCTGCTGTTCTCAACCATCAATTAATGGTTATCAAGTTTGTCATAGACTTTCTCTCACCTCCCGCAAGTCGAAGTCAATGAAAACAATCAAGTATCTACGCGGGCATAACTAATCACTTTATCAACTAATTAGCTTTTTATGTTTAGCGCTACACTGCTGTTCTCACCACATAATGAGGATAAGGAATGTCGACATTTATACTGACTGCGATTGCCATGCTGGCATTTGCCGCCAATTCACTATTTTGTCGAATGGCATTAGCAGAAGGATTAATTGATGCTGGAAGCTTTACCCTTATCCGTTTGCTGTCAGGTACGATCACGCTCGTGTTCATCCTTCTCGTTCGCGGAAACTGGCGAAGCCAACAACCAACCACCAAGTTCAGTATATTCGCCGGCTTAGCACTATTTGGCTATGCTGCGCTATTCTCTTTCGCCTATATAAACCTAGCAACCGGAACGGGAGCCTTGTTACTGTTTGGTGCCGTTCAACTCACCCTGCTTGCAATCTACTGGGGACAAGGACAACAGTTTAAACAACTGGAATTGATTGGCATTGTGATCTCTCTGTTTGGCTTTGCTTGGTTGATGCTGCCTTCGGCAACTCGTCCTGATACCTGGTCAGCGGTATTAATGGTTGTTTCGGGTATTTGTTGGGCAGGATTTACTGCGCTTGGCAAACAAGCACCAACACCAAGTAGTGGTATTACTTGGGGCTTTATTTCCGCATCGGTCGTTGCTCTTCTGCTTTCACCACTTCTGTTAGGGTCGGCGAGTTTAACCAACAAAGGGATCATGCTAGCAATAGCTTCAGGCACGGTCGCATCGGGCCTTGGTTATATACTCTGGTATCAAGTAATGAAAAAGCTGTCTCTATTGCAAGCTGCTGTGAGTCAACTCTCTGTCCCTGTTATCGCTCTATTACTTGGAACCACGTTCTTAGAAGAAGAATTGACACTTCATTCATTAATAACGGGCGCCATTGTCCTTGGCGGTATCGCATTAGTATTTTTATCTCGCTCTCAAAATGCATCAAAGAACTTGCCAACCCAATAAAAAATAAAAACTTTCCTATCAACTTGGCTATCATCATCTATGCTTTTTATAAGCCGTAAGTCCCACTATTTTTTTGGATGTGAACGCTGCTTAATGCACTGGCAATGTGTAGTGATAGAAAACGGAGTTTGGTAATCCCTGCAAATATGTATCAGTAATGAGACTTTCAAGGTAAACGTTTTCTTGGTCATTTTCACGTTAAGCCTTACCTGGTGGGGGATTCGCGACCATTTTCACTTTTTGACCTGTTTTGATTTTGACAAAGGATTTACAAACCGACGCTTTTCAATCGCTATATTCCGCCTCCGCTTTTTATTCAGGACGAAGTTCTGATTATTGATTGAGTAAATTCATTAACTTACAACTATAAGCCTGAGCAAACTTTGACACTATGAATGATAAAATCAAATTCGCCACAAAAGTCGCGCTTAGCCTAACTCTGGCTTATCTGATCCCTTTTGCGATGGGTTGGCCGCAGGCTTCCACCGCGGCGACAACGGTCATGTTGATCGCCTCTACCGGCAGCCGACGTGAATCATTGGCAAAAGGCACGTTACGTGTACTCGGTACATTAGTCGGTGCCGTCATTGGCTTGTTACTCGTTGGTATGTTTGCGCAAGATCGCTTGCTGTACATGCTCAGTGTCTCGGTAGTCGTCTCCTTTATCTTTTACTTCCGTAATGCTTACCAAAAAGATCCGACGCTATTAGCACTGACTGGCGTTATGGTCTTGATGATGTCGAATGGGGGGGATGCAGAAGGCGCATTTATGTACGGGGTGGATCGTGCCTACATGACGGTGTTTGGGGTTGTGCTTTACACCTTGGTTGGTACTTTCTTGTGGCCGACAAAAACAGAACAAAACCTGCGTCAAATGATCGAGCAATTAAACCAAGCTCAACAAGCCTTGTTCTCAGCTATCTTGCAGAGTTTTGAAGAAAAAACGAGCCCGCAACATAGTACAGTTGTCCCGACTTCTGAAAAGGAAGGGGATGAAGACGAAGAACCATCCCCAAGCATTGATGAGTTGTTAGATAAAGTATTCGCC
Organism: Vibrio sp. WZ-1; assembly: GCF_052037695.1. Lineage (NCBI taxonomy): Bacteria > Pseudomonadati > Pseudomonadota > Gammaproteobacteria > Vibrionales > Vibrionaceae > Vibrio > Vibrio sp. WZ-1. The sequence goes on from NZ_JBQEQR010000081.1 coordinate 255,024, forward strand.
GCTCAAAATGCGCTAGAACAACGCTTTACAATGGTGAGTGCTGAATGCAGTGATGTGTCTGCTTACATGAAAGAATGGCAACTCGCAGTTCACTTCAATAAACAAATTACTCAAGAACTTAGCGTTGCCGCGCACAGCCACTTTAGCCACCAGCAAGATCGTGATTGCATCAATAACTTCGACCAAGCGGTTGAAGAAATCCAAGCCCTATTTCAAACCTGCCAGGACATTTGGGAACAAGAAGGCCCTGCTTATCGTGCGCAAGAATTTAATATTGATTACAACCAAGCAGCACTTACCAACGCCTCTCACTTAACGAAGGGCTCCGCCCTCACTCTTGGGCATTTGCTTAAGCTAATGCATCAGAGTCTATCACGCCTTTCAGAGACCATCAGTTGCATTGACTCAGTCACCAACAGTGTTTCATTCCAGCAAGACTTACCGAAACAAAAGAGCAAATTCTTATGGTGGGATGCGGAAAACTTTAAGACAGCAATCAAAACCTTTACGACTTATTGGGTCGCGGGTCTGATTTGGATCTACTTCAACCCTCCGGGTGGCTACTCGTTTGTGACCTTCTCGACCATCTTTATGTCACTGCTGTCGTTTGTTCCGGTTCATCCATTTATGTTGTTGATCTTGTTTACGTTTGGCTTTCTGTTTGCGGTGCCATCTTACGTCTTCATCTTACCGGGATTAGAATTAGGTTCTGAACTGGGTTTATTTATCTTCATCTATACCTTTGTTGGCTTCTACCTGTTTAAGGGCCCTGTGACCATTTTCTATATGATAGGTTTATTCGTGCTTGGGCTCGATAACAACATGACCTATCACTTCGGAATTTTGATGACGATCATGACCTTGTTCTACATGGTAGTGTTTATGATCATCTTCGCCCATTACTTCCCGTTTAGCTCACGTCCGGAACATTTGTTCTTGACCTTAAAAGAGCGATACTTCCGGCACGTTGGTGACTTGTTTAGCAGTTATCACCAGCAATCAAACTCAAGTTTTAAGTCCATCAAACGCTCTCTGCATTTGGTGACACTGAATGTATCGTCAAAAAAACTCAAAGTCTGGGGCTCCAAGGTCAACCACAAGTTGTTTGACAAAACCACACCAGAGGCGATTGGCGCATTTAGCAAGTCATGTGATGCCTTGAGTAACCACGTCAACATTTTGGTTGCAGCGGAACAAAAACTACTAAGTAACCGACTTATCAAACAGTTACGTAGCAAACATACCGATTCAATATTACCTCTGATGGCAGGCGCATTAGCAAGCCATCAGCCAACAACTGAGCTCGATACAGTCTTCGAACAATACAGCCAAGATTACCAATCCTTTGAAAATAAATTGGAATATTTCTTTAGTGAGTTGGATTTATCTGACTACGCTTATTCAGAGATTGCTGGTTTTTATATCTTGCTGAATTTAAAACGGAACGTGTTCGAAGCGATCAACCAATGCAAGCAAACCTATGAGGATATCGATTGGGTGAACTTACGTCAGAAGCGGTTTTAAAGGTGAGGATATGATGCTTCTAAAATTAACTAAACCAAGCCTCGCCATACTCTCTGTACTCGGATTGAGTGCGTGTACTACTTTGGGCCCGGATTACGTCCACCCAGAGCAAAGCGCCTTGCCAAGTGATTGGTCGGTAGAAAAAGCGGCGCAAGACACACAGCAATCCGAGCAAAAACTGCAACAGTGGTGGCAACAGTTCAACGATCCAACGCTGAACCAACTGGTTGAGATGGCAAACCAACAAAACCTCGATCTTGAGGCCGCGGGTTTGCGTATTGTTCAAGCACGCTCGCTATTGGGCATCTCATCTGGATTGCAGTACCCACAAATGCAAACGGTATCCGGCAACTTGGCGCGAGCGTATGTTAACGACCAAGGCGTGAACAACGCAGCACTCTCTTTTGATGCTGGTTGGGAAATGGACGTCTGGGGAAAATACGCACGTGGCATTGAATCTGCCGAAGCGGGATACTATGCATCGATTGCGTCTTACCACGACATCATGGTGACCATTACTGCCGAAGTAGCGCGTAACTACATCAATTACCGCACTTTCCAAGAACGTATCTTGCTCTCTCGTCGCAACATCGAGATCCAAGAGCGCGTCGTGAGCATCACCCAAGTGCAGTTCGATTCTGGCAACGTAACCGAACTCGACGTTCAGCAAGCGAAAAACCAGCTCTTCAATACCAAAGCGGCACAACCATCATTAGAAATTGCGATGAAGCAATCACGCACTGCATTAGCGCTGCTTTTGGGGGTATTGCCAGAAGAGGTGGAGAAGCTACTGCAATCCGATGGCTTCGCTCAGCGCATGGCGGATTACGAGAACCAATTTAAGTCATCAGGCAGAAAACCCGCCTTATCTGGCAGCGACGAGCGATCCATCGTACCTCGTCCGCCGTTACTGGATAACAAAGTGGATGCAAACTTGGTAATGCGTCGCCCTGATCTTCAAGTATCTGAAATGCAGGCTCGTGCTCAGAGTGCCAAAATTGGCGTAGCCGAAACCGCGCTTTACCCAAGTTTCTCACTATTCGGCTCTATCGGCATCAACAGCACTGTACCCGATGGCAGCAGCTTTAGTTTTAGTGACTCACTGACCATGGTTGTGGGCCCAACATTCAGTTGGAACATCTTCCAATACGGACGAGTGAAGAACAACATCCGCTTTGAAGACGCTCGCTTCCAAGAAACGCTGACCAACTACAACAAGAAGGTACTGCAAGCCGTCAATGAAGTAACCAATACACTTGAAGCCTACGACTTGTACCTAGAGCAAAAATCTCTGCGTCTGCAATCGGTCAACTCATCGATTCGCGCTTTCAATATCTCCATGACTCAATATGAAAACGGTCAGATTTCTTTTGAGCGTCTATTGAATTCGGTAGAAAAAATGACCCGCGCTGAAGACAGCTACGCCAGCATCAAAGGTAATGTTGCCAATCAAGTCGTCGCTCTTTACAAAGCGCTCGGTGGCGGATGGGAAGCTCAAACTGGCCGGCCATTCTTATCAGAAACCATCGCAAAGCAAATGCAAGACCGCAGTGACTGGGATGGCTTACTAGATGAAGAAGAACGCACTTTGCCGCCAATTCGTATCGATGAACCTGCAAACAAAGTTCAAACGGATGATGCCCAAGATGATGGGGAGGTGCAGTAATGCCACATGAACTCTCTTGGGGTGACGTGTACTTCTCTCCCTTTTTGTTGGTGCTATTTCTTTCTGTCACGGCAACTTGGATTACCGTGATCATTTTAAACAAAACGCGCCTATCTCGTTTCATTGCGTTTCCGTCTCTGACATTCCTTGCCATCATGGTGTTTTACGTGGTGGCCATCGACAGTTTTTATATACAGTTTTAGGTGTCCAACAAGATGAAAAAACTACTCGTTATTGCACTCAATCTTGTCATTCTTGGTGGCGCGGCATGGTTCGGCTATCAAAAGTTCGAAGAGTATTTTAATAACCCATGGACGAGAGATGGCCAAGTTAGAGCCAACGTCATCAAAGTTGCGCCACGAGTTTCGGGGCCTATCGTGAACGTCTCAGTGCAAGACAATCAAGAAGTGAAAAAAGGTGACTTGCTGTTTGAAATCGACCCGACCACTTATGAAGTTGCTCTTTCCCAAGCGGAAGTTGCACTGCAAAAATCCGTCGTCAGCTCACGCGGTAAAAAGATTGAATACGACCGTTTAAAAGACATTCGCGCTAAAGATCGTGGTGCGGTTTCTCACAAAGACTTGATCCGCCGCGAGATCACTTATGAAGAATCGTTACTGCAAATCAAATCAGCTGAAGAACAGCTGAAATCTGCGCGTTTGAATCTGAGCTATACCAAAGTCTATGCGTCAGTCGACGGCTTTGTCTCTAACCTAGATATTCGCAACGGCACACAAGCAGTCGCAAACCAGCCGTTAGTGGCACTGATCGACAAAAATAGCTTCTGGGTATTTGGTTTCTTCCGTGAAAACCAGTTAGCTCAAATTGCACCGGGTAGCGATGCGCGCGTGACATTGATGTCTCACCCAGACAATCCGATTGATGCCACCGTCGACTCTATCGGTTGGGGTATTGCTCCGAAAGACGGCACTGTGGGTTATAACCTTTTGCCTAACGTGAACCCTGTATTCCAATGGATTCGCCTAGCGCAACGTATTCCTGTTCGAGTGTCATTGCATGAATTGCCTGAAGGCGTTGATCTGAGGTTCGGCCTTTCAGCTTCCATCATGGTGATGAAGGACTCATCACAAGAACAAAAATAGGAGTTAAACAGACAAACCATGGCTATTGGAAAGAAACTTAAAAAAATTAATGAAGAGAACAACTTCTTCTACCTGACTTTGGCACTTGTTGGGCTGTTGATTGGTGGGGCTTTTGTTCAGGTCGTAGGGGAAGGTGCAATGGAGTATCTTCTGCAAGCTTTCACCATTCTAACCTTCATCGTTTGCATGGCGAGCCTGCGCTTTGATAAAAACTGGTCACGCTTTCTGTACACCATGTTAGGGACGTGGGTACTAGTGAGCGCAGTAAAAGCAGTGCTAGGCATCAAGGAAATGGATGTTGTTATGCTCGCCCTCACCTTTGCTTTCTTCTTTGGCACGTTCAAATCGATTGCAAGACAGATTCTCTTCACTGGGCATATCAACAGTAACAAGGTAATTGGTTCTGTCGCACTTTTCTTGTTGCTTGGCCTAATGTGGGCCATTGCCTACCTCATTCTACTGGAATTTTCTCCCAACTCATTCACTGGAATGGAAGCCATCTCATGGGGGCAGAATTTCTCCAATGCTGCATATTTCAGCTTTGTCACTTTAACTACTCTAGGTTATGGCGACATCAGCCCTCTAACACCGTTAGCACAAGTTGTGGTGTATCTAGAGGCAATTGTAGGCGTATTTTATATGGCGATTGTTGTTTCAAGTCTCGTCAGCTCCAACATTGAACATCAGGTAAACAAAAATGGATAAACAATCGGTAAAAACAGAGAGCAAGATTTTCATCAGTAATATGGTGGAATCTGCTATACGCATCGGCTTGATCTTAATCTTGCTGATGTTTACATACGACATCATCAAACCTTTCATTCTTCCTGTCATTTGGGGGGCTATTATCGCTGTTGCTTTAATGCCTCTTTGCTTGAAGCTAGAGAAAATTTACGGAGGCAAACGCGGTCTAGCAGCCACGACAATCGCTTTGCTTGGTATTGCTTTGTTAGTAACCCCATTAGTGATGGTCTCGGGATCTATTGTTGATGGTGCAACGCATGCACTTGATGTGCTGCAAAGTGGTGAGATTAAAATACCCGGCCCTAAAGCATCCGTTGCAGACTGGCCTCTAGTCGGTGATAAGCTTTATGAAGTCTGGACTCTATTTGCAACCAACCTAGAGAAAGCTATCCAAACCTTTATGCCACAAATCAAAGCAGGTTTGACATCTCTACTTGGAATGGTGGGTGGCGCACTCGGTAGCTTGTTACTTTCTATCATTTCTTTAGCGATTGCAGCAGGCTTTATGACTTACTCAGAGTCAATCGCTTCTGGCATGCGAACAGTTGCTATACGTACTGCAGGTGACAATGCGAAGAGCTGGACAACGCTTATCGCAGCCACCATCAAGAGCGTATTACTTGGTGTTGTTGGTGTAGCCGCAATTCAAGCTCTATTGATTGGTGCAGGCTTCTTTATCTTTGGCGTTCCGGCTGCAGGCCTATTGACTCTAGTACTGATGATTCTGTGTATCGCACAACTACCTGCTCTGTTAGCAGTTCTGCCTGTCATTGGCTACATGTACATGACAAACGACACCAGCACAGCAACCATGTTTACAGTATGGGTTGTTGTTGCTGCTCTGTCTGAAAACTTATTCAAGCCTATGCTAATGGGTCGTGGCGTTGACGTACCAATGCCAGTGATTCTGCTAGGTGCTATCGGCGGTATGTTGTTCTACGGTATTGTCGGTCTGTTCTTAGGTGCCGTGATTCTCGCGATTTGGTACGAGCTGTTTGTATGGTGGCTAAGCATTGAAAAAGCACAACAGCGAGAAGATGTCATACAAGAACAGAAAGGGAGCTCTCAAGCCGAATCCGGTGATGGTGCTGGTATCTAACTTTCAAAACAATTGAAACAAACCGCTGCCTTTGCAGCGGTTTGATCTATTTGGCTCACAGTTTGATTATTCTGAATAAGATTAAAATGACGTTCTTGTTAAATTTTCATACTTCTTACATTCGAGAGTTGCAATCAAGCACTTAACGATGCACTCTCGATGACCACAAATGACTGTGCTTAGGATAAAAACAATGAAATTGATCAAGCCTTTAACTTGCGCGCTTGCTCTTGCAATGAGCGGAATGGCATTCGCTGATGTGACAATCCATGTTCCTGACGACGTTTCAGTTTTGGCCGCGAACGGTGAAAAAGTGAAGCTTTCTGGAGGCTTCTTTTCTTCAGATAAAAGCTTTACGCTTCCTGATGGTGTAAATCAGGTAGTGTTTCGATTCTCACCTTTCTTTAGTAAAGGAAATGATCGCGTAAGCGTTGACAGTGATGTGACTATCGCACGATTTAATGCTGATAACGCTGAACTGACTTTCCAACTTCCTAAGTATCGAGATCTACGAGATGCTGAAAGCAAAATTAAAGATATGGATTGGAAGTTAGTTGATGCTTCAGGATCGGCTATTCCTGTCGAACAAGACAAGCTTATCAAGCCAGGTATGCAGATCGGCCGCGATTACATTCGTGAAGTTGAAGATTACAACCGAGCTGGTGGCGTTGCTGCGATTGGTGTGGCAAGTGTCGCAGCGGTTCAGCCGGTAACACTTCCTGCAAAAATTCCAGCTGACATGAAGGCAGATTCAACCGCTGAAGAGATGCTGCATTTCTGGTACCAAAAAGCAGACGCAGAAACTAAAGCTCGCTTTAAAGAATACGTAAACAAACAACAGTAAATAGCGAATAAAAGAAAGCCCGCATCATAGCGGGCTTTTACTTTATTTATAGTTGCAGTTACAGCGAAATAAAGATACCCGCCAAACATGCACTCATTAGGTTAGCTAGCGTACCTGCAGCTACCGCTTTCAAGCCCATGTTTGCTACGTCTTTACGACGCTCTGGAGCCATCACACCGATAGAACCAAGTTGGATCGCAATAGAGCCGATGTTCGCAAAGCCACACAGAGCAAAAGTGATGATCACTTGAGTGTGCTCACTCAGCGTTGCTTTGTGCTGTACAAAGTCAATAAACGCAACGAACTCGTTCATTACAACCTTCTGACCAATGTAAGAACCAGCCGCTAGAACTTCGTGACTAGGCACACCAATTAGCCAAGCTAGAGGCGCAAACAGGTAACCGAAGATAGCTTGTAGCGTAATACCCGCAAAGCCGAACACCTCACCTAGGTTTTCTAACCCTGTGTTCACCATCGCAATCACACTCACAAATGCGATCAGCATAGTACCTACTGCAACCGCGACTTTCATGCCGCCCATCGCACCACTTGCTAGCGCATCGATCACGTTGCTTTCTTCAGACTTGTCTAGCTCGATGTTATTGTAATCACTTGGTGTTTGACGTTCTGGTACGATGATTTTTGCCATCAACAAACTACCTGGAGCAGCCATGAAGCTCGCCGCGATTAGGTATTTCAGCTCAACACCCAAACCTGCGTAACCGCCTAGTACACTACCTGCTACAGACGCCATACCACCGGCCATAACTGCGAACAATTCTGAACGAGTCATGTTTTGAAGGAATGGACGAATGAGAAGTGGCGATTCGCCTTGAGATAAGAAGATGTTACCGGTTGCAACAAGAGATTCCGCTTTGCTGGTACCCAAGAACTTTTGGATAGCACCGCCGATAAATTGAATCACTTTTTGCATGATGCCCAAGTAGTAAAGGGCAGAGATAAGAGCGCTGAAGAAGATGATGATAGGAAGGACACGAATAGCGAAAATGAAACCAGTAGAAGCGAGGTCACCGAAGAGGAACTTGATGCCTTCATCGGCAAAACTCAATAACCCAGCAACACCACTACTCAAACTTGCTAATGCCGCTTGTCCCAAAGGGAAATAAAGCACCAGAGCAGCAAACCCCAACTGGAGTAACAATGCGCGAGAAACAGTTTTCCAATTGATTGAAGAACGGCTCTCTGACAGCAGGAACGCACAACCTAATAGTGCAACAATACCAAATAGACTAAATAGAACACTCATGAATCGGACCTACTGAACGTTGAAAAGGAAAGGAGCGCCAAAAGCATTGGCAGAAGAAAGGGACAACGCATCGAGTGACAACACACTCGTAGATCCAAATTGGAGACAGAACGGATAGTTCGACATCTTTTTTTTACCTTATACAAGCAAATGAACGTAGCTGGTCCAATCCTTGGGGTCATTCACTGCCGATGAGTAAATACCTCATCCTGCTCCTTGTGACGGCTTGTATGGGTAAGGGTCCTGAACAACTGAACCCTAATTCCCGCTTAAACGGGACGCAAGTATAGCCAACAAAAAGAGAGTTTCATCACATTTATTTACGCAAACGTTCAAGCGTTCACTTTTTGTGCAAAGCTGTCATTTTATGGTCATACTTGTAGTAAAAGTAAGGGTATTGTGAGGTTTCTGAATGCCGAAAATATTAAAAACGGACAATAAATGCTCACTTGAACGCCAAAGACTAAAAATGAGCAATTTTACTCTCGCCAAGTTATGGATTTTGGATATACAATTTGGAACGCTTCATTTTGAAGCCTCTGTGTATTCAGAGCATCATGATGCCGAGATGGTGAAATTGGTAGACACGCTAGCATGAGGTGCTAGTGCCTTTGGTGTGAGGGTTCGAGTCCCTCTCTCGGCACCATTCCTTTCTTTCAAAGAATTAGAGTGTAATGCAAAGTTCTAAGCAGGCAAAACAATCCGCAGACGCTAATCAATTACTTAGCGAACTAGCGGTGCACGCCTTATTACACCTGCACTTCAAAATCCATGCATCATCACGAAGCCTTCCTCTCAAAGAACGTAACGATCTACTGCAAAAGTGGCTTAAACCTAAGCTCAAAAGTAATCGCTACAAACTGATTAAAAAGCCATTAAAGTCTCTGACTCAACAGGCAAAAGGGGAAAATGGCAACCTAGAAGTTTTACTTGAACGTTGTGTCGGTGCTGATAAACCAGGTAACCCACAGCCTCACCTTGATAGCTACCTGCTGTTGATCAACGAAGTAGAGAAAAAATTAGGTACCACTGTACTGCTTTCTCGCCCTGAAGACGTCGACTTATCTCACGATCAACATGGCTGTTTGCTGTGTGTGCTGTCTGATAACTTAAACCAACATTTCGACGACAATAACGCCTTGATCGCACCAATTTCGATGCTTTTCCGTGGACCTATGAGCCAGCGTTCTTTATTCCTAGGCAGTATCTACGCCAGCAACACCTTCAATTACGAAGTGTTGTACCAAGATGAGCAGTTTGTACGAATCACGCTAGATTTGGCATAATTCGATACTCAGATGAATTGAAAAAAGCCGCGAAGTTCGCGGCTTTTTGCTTTATTAACACCATTCAATATCTTGTTGCATCAACCCACGGAGCTATCAATCCAATTCGCGGAATCGAGCCGTGAAATGGCGAAGTACTGGTGGTTCGTATTCGAACGTCAGCCCTTTCAGTTCATGGGCACGATTCTTCAATTCAATGAGTGCGTCAGCAATGTAATCCATGTGATCGTTGGTGTACACACGACGTGGAATGGTCAAACGCATAAGCTCAAGCTCCGAAGCTTTCTGTTCTCCCGTTTCAGGATCGCGGCCAAGCAACAGTGATCCTATCTCTACTGCACGAATGCCCGCCTCCAAGTACAAAGCATTACACAGTACTTGCGCCGGGAATTGATCCGCAGGAATATGAGGTAAGATCTTCGCCGCATCAACGAACACCGCGTGACCACCCGTTGGGTATTGAATTGGAATGCCACCCTCGCGTAGACGCTCACCCAAGTATTGCACTTGGCTAATACGGTAGTGGAGGAAATCTTCATCCGCACCTTCATACAGACCACGAGCCAAGGCTTCCATATCACGACCAGCCATACCACCATAAGTCACAAAGCCTTCCATCGGTACGCATCGCGTTTGTACCGCTTGGAAAAGCTCTTGATGATCGCGAATACAACACATGCCACCAATGTTCACCATGGGATCTTTCTTCGCTGACATGGTGAGCATGTCGCCGTATTGATACATCTCACGGATGATTTCAAGGATCGATTTGTTCTCATAGCCCGCTTCACGCTGCTTGATAAAGTAGGCATTCTCACAGTAACGAGCCGAATCAATCACCACAGGAATATCGTACTTGGTTGCTATTTCGTACACGCTGCGCATGTTTTCCATCGACACCGGCTGACCGCCAGAGCTGTTACACGTCACCGTCGTGATGATCGCACAGATATTGTGAGAACCGTGTTCTTCAATCGTCGCGACTAGTTTGTCGAGGTTAAAGTTACCCTTCCAATCGTATGGCGTGGTGGTGTCGAACGCTTCTTCCGTTACCACATTAATCGCTTTACCACCATTGAGCTCAATGTGACCCGCAGTGGTATCGAAGTGATAATTCGAGATAAATACGGGCGTTTCACCACCGCGAACCTGACGCATACGTTCAATCAAAGCAGGGAATAGGATTTGCTCCGCCCCGCGACCTTGGTGCGCAGGTACTGTGAGCTTGTAACCAAAGAAATGCTCTACCGCATCACACAAGTTGTAGTAGTTACGACTGCCAGCATAGGACTCATCACCCATCATGATGCCTGCCCACTGATTGTCACTCATAGCACCAGTGCCAGAGTCGGTCAGCAGATCGATATAAACATCATCACTACGCAGAAGAAATGGGTTAAAGCCCGCTTGCTTGAGGGCAACTTCTCGGTCAGCCAAGGTCGTCATTTTGATTGGCTCAACCATTTTGATACGGAACGGTTCTGGGATACGTTTCATTGTTAATTTCCTTATACGCATGACCCTACGCATTTAAGCGTAAGATTAAAAACAAACTGATAAATTGCTTTTCAATGCGGGAGCATTGAGGAAATTAACGCGCAGAGATTTTACTAAGAAGAGACAAGCAGTAGTCTAGGTTGTACCAGAACGACAGCACCAAACGGCTATCGAGAATATCCTTAATTCTCATTGTCTTCGTCCTCCTGATAAAAAGAAAAGCCAGAAACCCCATGTTTCTGCCCCTTCAACTATAGTGCAGTTTTCAATCAAATTTCAGTGAAGCTCACCTCATTTTACGAAGGTCTTGCCCTTTTCATTCTGCGTTTAACGTTGTTCTCTTTGACCATGTAGTCGAACAGCGGTGCGAATAAGTTAGCAAAAAGAATCGCTAACATGATGCCTTCCGGATAGGCTGGGTTTAGCACTCGAATAAATATCGTCATCACACCAATCAAAATACCGTAAGCCCATTTACCGCCATTTGTGAAGGCAGCCGATACTGGGTCTGTCGCCATAAAGAAGGTACCAAACGCAACACCACCAATCACAAAGTGCCAGTAAAACGGCATAGAGAACATAGGATTGGTATTCGAGCCGATCGCATTAAGCAGTAGCGACGTCACAGCTAAGCCAACAAAGACCCCTGCAACGATTCGCCACGAAGCGATCTTCATAAAGATCAGCACCAGACCTGTGAGTGCGATCAGCAAGGTGGATACTTCCCCCATCGAACCGGGCAGATTGCCAACGAACGCGTCCATCCATGAGATAGGCTGCCCCGTCATGTTGTTCATCAAAGCACTCTGTCCCCCCTCATACCATTGGCTCAGCGGTGTTGCGCCGGAGTAACCATCTGCCGCAACCCAAACCGCGCCGCCAGACATGTTAGCGGGATAAGCGAAGTACAAGAAGGCTCGCCCTGCTAGTGCCGGGTTTAAGAAGTTTCGCCCCGTGCCACCGAATATCTCTTTCGCTACCACGATACCAAAAGTGATACCTAAGGCGGCTTGCCACAGTGGAATGGTTGGCGGCAGAATCAGTGAGAACAGAATGGAGCTCACGAAGAAGCCTTCATTCACTTCATGTTTGCGGACGATGGCAAACAGAACTTCCCAAAAACCACCGACGATGAACACCGTCGCGTAGACAGGCAGAAAATAGGTCGCGCCAACAAGCATTTTACTTGCCCAACCTGCTTGGCTCGCGGCTTCTACCGAACCCCAAACCCAGCTTAGCCCCCAAGAGGCATCAATGGCTTGCTGCGCTGCCGCTTGGTCAAGGCCATAGAGCAAAGCGTCACTGGATTGCTGACCAATGTTGTACATACCCCAAAACATCGCAGGAAATACGGCTAACCACACCATAATCATGATGCGCTTTAAATCGATGCTGTCTCGAACGTGTGTAGTGCCATGATTCACTTTACCCGGCGTATAAAAAAGGGTTTCAACAGCTTCAAAGAGTGGGTAGAACTTGTGGTACTGGCCTCCCGGTTCAAACTTTGGCGAGACCTTTTCAAAATAATGCTTCAGACTCATAACGTCTCCTCCTCTAACCAGTGTTACGAGTGCCACTCAAAAGCGATCGTTTTTTTACTCTTTTCACTCTTCTGAACCATACCTACAAGTTGGTTTGTAATTGCCTGCAATTATGTAAACCGTGAAAGTCGTGCTTATACTCAATCAATAACAAAACAACGGAGTGAATTATGAAGTTAAGGATGATGTGGACGACCATTGTGGCGATTACCGCGCTTCCATTTGCTAACAGTGCACTGGCAGTCGACAAACAAATGTCACCAGCTTTGAAAAAGAAAATGCAAGCGATATGCGATGCGCAAGGTGACGTCCCGGGAGGTTGGCAAGTGGCGAAAGTCACCCCAGATGCTGAGCGCTCTCTCAGCATGATTCTGCATCAAATGAATGCGACGGATAAGCTAAAACAAATCAATGATGTGAGAACCCAAGTCGTCGGCGGCATACACTATGCGATGGAGTTTGAGCTCAAAGACGGGCAAGTGTGGAATGCGATTGTGTTGCACAGTGCCCGAGGCGATTACATGATCGAAAGACACGCCAAGAAAGGCGAACTTTGCCCTAAAGGTGGAGAGTCCTAACGGCTCTTCCAAATACAGCAAAGGCGACGGTTTAGTCGCCTTTGTTCTTTTCTGGTTTAGCAACGGCTTCAAACGATCGTGTAAACTGATAACTCATAATCTGGGGGCGAAGCAAATCACATATTAAGTCAGACGCATCATGCTTGGTGAATGGTAAATGTTCCGATAAAACCTCTTTGGACTCTTTATCAACCGTTTGAAAGGATTCAATAATTCTTAGAGGAACGTGAAACTGACGATCTCTCACAAGAAAGAAATAGTATTGGAGATGCTCGCCATACGTCGCTGCGTTGTTAATCTCGCTACCAATTTTTACCGCTTCAACACGACTGCCTTCACAATCAAATTTAAACACATTGGTAATTTCTGCTTCCATAGAGCCTGGGACATAGACCACATAGTCAACACTGAGATCATGACTAACTAATACATAACTCTCGTCGCGCTCGTGCAGTTGATACGCAAAAGAATAAAATGCACTACAAAGCAAAATGAGCCCCAGCGGTTTCCTCATTCGGTCTTCCACTCATTTATGACTTTACGTACGAAACTCGTCTTAGCATCGGTATATTTTTCGATGGTAATTTCAGCTTGCTTCACCAAAGAAAACTTCAGAGCTAAGTACTCACTTCTAAGCTCAGCATTTCCATTTAGTCTATCTCGAAATTGAATCCAGTCTCGCCACAACTGTCCTTGATACTGAGTGAGGTGCAGATAGTGTGTTTTGACTTGATAAGAATCATCGGTGAACTTCGCAAAGACAATCTCATCTTGCTTTTCCACTTTCAAGCGCAGAAATCCAACACTTTTCAGTGCATCAATCAGTTTTGGAGAAACATGAGGAAAGTGCTCAATACCTAGCACAACATCGATAATAGGTTTGGCAGGCATATCCAAAATAGCAGTACTGCCAATATGCTCGATTTGAGTTGGCGCAATCTCCGTCACTAACGCCAGTTCAGATCGGCTGCGTGCAAACTCCTGTCGCCATGCTGGGTCATGTTTAACGACGTCTACTTTGTGATTGTCTAAACCTAGTTTCATCCATCCCTCTCCTGATAAACCCGAGTATCATAAAAAGGAAGTTACCCAACCACCAAAGTAAAAGCCAAACTTCCGGCACACCCGACACTAATAACCCAACAAAAAGAGTAATAATTTTTCTGGTGTACTTCTAGTTTGGCTTTTTACTGTTAAACCGTCTCGGTTTTCGCTTCTATCTTCTCATTCACTTTATCGCAAATGTACTCCCCAATCGGCATTGCAGATGTCGCTGCTGGAGAGGGTGCGTTGCAAACGTGTAGGCTTCTTGCGCTCTCGGCAAACAAAAAGTCATGAACCAAAGTACCATCGGATAACACTGCTTGCGCACGAATACCCGCAGGATATGGTTTGAGATCTTCCACCTTGATGCTTGGGCAGTATTTATTGACCAATTTCAGATAGCCCGGCTTCCACCACGAGTTCTTAAACTCATCCAATCCGGTTTTTAGATGCTTTTGTGTCACTTTCCAGAAACCGGAGAAGCTGAGCATTTGCATGGTATCTTGCAAGCTAAAGTTGACCTTGTCGTACCCTTCCCGTTTCCAGCCTTGCACCGCATTTGGACCAACGGTCACACTGCCATCAATCATGCGAGTCAGATGAACGCCCAAGAATGGCAAATCAGGGTCTGGAATTGGATAAATAAGATGGTTCACCACTTGGTCGTGTTTGCTATCTAAACGGTAGTATTCACCACGATAAGGGATGATTTGGAAATCGGTTGGAATAGACATCATCTTCGTCATGCGATCCGCCATCAAGCCGCTGCAAGTGACCAAGAATTTGGCATTGAGCTGCATGGTTTGCCCGTCTGAAATGCAGGTCAATTGAACTTCTTCATCCTTCTCTTCGGCAGCCACCACTTTGGTTCTCAGGCTAATTTGACCGCCGAGCTTTTTGAACTCTTCCGCCATCTGCTCAGTGACCAAACGATAATCGACAATACTGGTGGTTTTGACATAAATCGCGCCCAATCCCGTGATGTTTGGCTCAGCCAGCTTGAGTTGAACTTCATCGAGTAGCTTTACGTCGACGCCGTTGACATGACAGCGCTCATAAAGCGCATTCATGCGTTCGACTTCTTGCTCATTGGTCGCAACAAGTAACTTGCCACAGTTCTCCACCGGAATATCGTGCTCGGCACAGAACGAAATGGTTCGCTCTACCCCGCGCTTGCAAAAATCCGCCTTTAAACTGCCCGGCGCGTAGTACACCCCAGCATGAATCACGCCGCTATTGTGCCCGGTTTGGTGCTTAGCAAAACCGGACTCTTTCTCAACCAATAAAATGGATTTGTCTGGGTGACGTTGCTGCAGTTGCCATGCTGTCGACACGCCAACGATACCGCCACCGACAATGATGTAGTCATAGACTGATTTCATACGACCTCTTATAAAACCGATAGTTGAGATTGTTGCAATTTGAACTTGCGACCACTGTAAATAAAAATCGCGACAAATACTGCGCAGCTTGCTACACGAACCAACATTGGGATGTCGTGCCAAACCAGCAATGTACCCACCACAATCAACACAAGACGCAGCAGAATGTTTAGAGGACCTTCCAAGTAACCTTCAATCGCACCGATCAATGCATAGGTACCGATGATGGCAAAGAAGCCTACGGTAATTACCGACGTCACATCCCAACTTACCAAGCCTGTGTAGGCAATAAGTAGCGGCACAAGATACAAACCTTTGGCGATTTTCCACGCCATTAAACCGGTGCGCATTGGCGGTGTTTTTGCAATGGTTGCCGCAGCAAAAGCGGTCAAACACACTGGAGGGGTTACGTTGCTGTCTTGCGATAACCAGAAGATAATGAGGTGAGCAGCCAGCAGTGCTAAGCCTACCGCTTCCATACCCAGACTTTGCTCTAGTAGGGTTTCCATAAAGTCAGCGGGCACTAACGCCACCATTTCTTTCGCGGTTTCCAACGCCATTGGGGCATTGAGCAGTTCTAGCTTTTCTGGCGCCGCCAACATAAAGATGGCTTTTGCTTGTTCAGGCAATTGACCTGACACCATCAATTCAAGCAATTGATTTTCCGCAATCAACTTGTAAAGCGCAGGGGCAGACAGTGTACCCAATACAATATACGCCGCTGTCACGGGTAAACCCATACCTAAAACAAGAGAAGCGAGCGCAATCAGGACGATCATGATGAACAAGTCGCCATTCGCCCAACCGTCGATCATCAGTGAAAACGTGTTGCCGATGCCTGTTGTGCTGATCACGTTGATCACCAAACCAATACCCACCAGCAATACGGCAGTTGTCGCCATGTTTTTCGCGCCTTGCGAAAGTGCTTCGATGATCGCTTTTGGTCCCATCTTATGCTCTTTCGAAAACCAAGAAGCCACCACCACTGAAATGATCGACAAGCCCGCAGCGTAAGTCGGTGTAAAGCCTTGAACCAATAAAGTGACCAATACCGCCAATGGGATAAGATTGTGCCAACCGCTGATCAGCACTTTAAGTAATGATTCATCGCTGGTAGTGATCTTCTGAACGCCGCTGCGTTTGGCTTCGATACGCACAAAGAACGCCACAGACAAGAAATAGATAAGAGCAGGAATGAAAGAAACGGCAATAATATCAACATAAGGAATTTGCGTGTAAGACGCCATGATAAAAGCACCCGCTCCCATCACTGGTGGCATCAACTGACCACCTGTCGACGCCGCAGCCTCAACGCCCGCTGCAAAGCGCGAAGGGAAACCTGCTTTTTGCATCAAAGGAATACTGATAACACCGGTGGAAACCGTATTTGCCACACTAGAGCCCGATACTGAGCCCATCAAACCGGAGCCAATCACTGCGATAAAACCCGGACCGCCGATGATTTTGCCTGCCGCAGCACGTGCCACATTGATGATGTAATCACCAACACCAGAGCGAACGAGAAATGCACCAAACAGAATGAACATGAATACGAAAGTCCAACTGATGCGCGAAATAGAGCCAAACATACCCTCAGAAGAATAGAAGCTGCGGTAGAGTAAGGTTTCCATGCTCAAACCCGGGAAGTGGAAAATACCTGTTGCCCACTTCCCCCAAAGTACAACGTAGCTTAAACACACCACAATCAGCACTGGAATAAACCAACCCATGGTGCGTCGAATCAGCTCAATAACAATCAGAATTGCCATGATGGCGAAGACCCAATCGCTGGTCACAAACTTCACGCCACGCTCATACAGCGCATCTTCGGCATAGGGAATGTAGAGCAAACACGCGACCGCGCCCATGGCAATTAACACATCAATGCCGAGTGCAATCTTACTCTGCTTGAGGGAGATATGAGCCGGATACCAAAGCGCACAAATCACCGCAAAGCCAGCAAAGTGGGTCGCGGAAATCCATAACTCTGGTAACGTCGATAAGGTATTAAACCAAATGTGCAAAGCAGACAACACCACGCCAAACACTGTGATTGTTGTGGTTACCCACGGAAAATCAGTGCGCGTGGGCAGCTCAAACTTCTGCAATTCCTTTTCTATTGAGTCGCTCATCTCATACTCCAAGCTCTGGCGGCTATTTCCATCTTAGAAATCGGTAGGGATAAAATGCCCCGAGCCGAAACTCGGGGCGAAGTTGGCGTTATTTCGCCATTAGATCTGATGGGATTTCGATGCCCATTTCTTTGTAGTAACGCGCCGCGCCTGGGTGAAGAGGCACTGGCAAACCAGCAATCGCTTTCTCAATCGCCATTGCTTTTGTTGCTTTGTGGATGCCTTGTAGGAAAGGCAGGTTCTCGTAGATCGCTTTGGTTAGCTGGTAAACGTCTTCTTCCGAGATATCTTCACGAACTGCCAAGAAGTTTGGCTGTGCAATGGTGGTGATCGGCTTATCTAGACCCGGATAAGTGTTCGCTGGGATCTCGTACTTCGTCCATAGGTTATAACTGCCATTCGCCTCTTTAATCTGCTCATCGGTAAACGAAAGAATCGAAATATCTTTGCCTAGCGCAGCAAAAGCTTGGGTTACTGCACCAACTGGCACACCCGCAGGCGTGTTCATGCCGTCAATGGTGCCGTTTTGAAGTGCGCTCGCACTGCCGCCGTAGCCCATGTAAGCAAGATTGAATTTATCAGGGTCTACCTTCAGACCTTTCATGATTTGGCGACCCGAGTTCTCAGTACCAGAGTTCTTCTTACCGATAGAGAACTTTCTACCGTCTAGGTTGTTCAGATCTGTCACCGTGCCAGTTTTTGCTAAGTCAGAGCGAACAATAAAGTGCTCAACGTTTTGCCACAGCATAGAGACTGAGCGCAGCTGCTCTTGGCGACCGCTTTTCTCATAAGGACCTTCGCCAGACCAAGCCCATGCACCGTAAAGACCTTGTAGAATCGCGAACTGTGCTTCGTTTTCGTTCAGCAGTTTGACGTTTTCACCAGAGCCCGCAGAGCTGATTGCAGAAAGGGAGAAGTGGTGCTTTGGTGCCAATTTCACTTTGCTTAATGTCGCCAGCGCTACGCCCACAGGGTAGTAGGTACCACCTGTCGATGCCGTTGCAAGAATGTAGCTACGATCTTCTGCCGCAGCGTTAGCAGCAATACCAAAAGAAGTCACAGCGACAGCCAAAGCTTTTACCAGCTTGTTCATTTTCATTATTACTCTCCGTGTAGTCGTTTCACGATTGGGGATTTACATCATGTTAAATATTTATTAACAATAAATTCCCTAGAGCAATTGAAATGCCAACTTTTAAGTCATTGTATTTATTGACCTAAGCACAGAAAGACATCAAAAGTGAGCAAAATCATGCTGATTTGATAGCAAAGCGATGAGCAAGATCTTGCTTATTCAAGAGGAGAAGGTTGCACGCCTAGATCGCAAAAGGTTAATAAAATGTGATCAAGACAAAACAAATGCACGATTCATGAGGGTCTGTTGACCTTTCGAGCTGATTTTTGCAGCGAATTGTTGGGTTATTTATACAAGGCAGAGACTTTGCTGTGTAGCGAGACTACATGAGAAGTCGATTACGCAGTAGAAATGACCAACAAACGCTGCCCGAAGGGTTCGGCTAAAATCGTTTTATGCTTTGTTAAGGAGTATTTGCTTAGAATGACTAGGCGACACACTCCTTGCCTCACCTAAAACGATTTTATCTCGAACAAAATTTAACCGCGAAAGATCAACAGACCCTAATAAGCAATATTTTGCCGATGCAATTTTGGATTGAACTGCAACTAATGAGCGTCTTAACAATAAGAATAAAAAGCGCATCATTCTAAACTGCTCACTTTACCAGCGGAGGTTTATAGCCTAAACGACTACAAATAGCACAAAAATACAGCAAAACAATCCATGTTAATGAAATGAAAAGTCATTTATTCTAATTTTGAATTTAAAAACCAGTTCGATCCACCAGTTCAGAAACAAACATTGACCGTATCAACTTATTTTCTACTTCGGGGTTGTGCCAATAGCCCGATGTTCGTTAGGGTAACAACACGCCAAGGCAAACGTATTCCTTGGTATTTTTTCGTCATTAAGGATCACCCATGTCAGCAACTGCGCAATTACAATTCGCTTTAAAACGCCCATCTGGCGTTGCTGCTGCGATCCTCCTGCTCTCTCTGGAACTGATTCAGAGCTGACAGGCTATATCTTAACTTTCTGTCAGCTTGAGAAGAAGCTGACGGGAACACCACATACTCCTCCCATTCCTTTCAGTTTCTTCCAAGCGAAACATAAGAGGAATAATAATGTTAAGCGCACGCAATATCGCCGCTTTGGGCTTCATGACTTTCGCCATGTACTTAGGCGCGGGTAACCTGATCTTCCCTCCATTTTTGGGTTACCAAGCAGGTGAAAACTTTCTGAGCGGGATGTCTGGCTTCCTCTTAACGGGCGTAGGTCTGCCTGCAATGGCACTGGTGATGGTGGCTGTCGTAAACGGTTCAGATAAATTAACCGCTGCCCTACCTAAACCTTTGGCGACCAGTTTTTGGGTAATGGTATTTATCGTGATTGGTCCTGCGTTCGTAATACCACGTGCGATTACCGTCGCTTACCAATTTAGCTTTGCACCAATGTTTGGTGATGCCGCTTTGGTGCCTTTCACAATTGCTTTCTGTGTTATCACTATCTTGTTTGCGCTATACCCGGGCAAATTGGTCGACAACCTAGGTAAGATCTTAACGCCTGCCTTGATGGCAATCTTGATCATCATGTCTGTGACTGCTTTGGTTTCTCCTGCAGGTGAGCTAACTACCGCAACAGGACCATACGTATCTGGTGCATTTGCTGAAGGCTTGACCCAAGGCTACATGACGATGGATGCGCTAGGTTCTATCGGTTTTGGTTGGATTATCTTCCGCGCGATTCGCAGCATGGGTGTGGATTGTCCGAAGGCCACCGCAAAATACACGCTAATCGCAGCTTTGATGTACGCAGTTGCCATGGCATTTGTTTACATCTCATTGGCTTACATTGGTTCGACAAGCTCATACTTGGGTTCTGAGTTCAGTAATGGCGGCGACATTTTAACGGCATTCACCTTCAGCCACTTCGGCGCATTTGGCTCACTATTACTAGGTGCCGTGATGGTATTAGCGTGTTTGACTACTGCTATCGGCGTAACCACCGCAGGCAGTGAGTTCTACGACAACACTTTCAGCAAAGTGAACTACAAAGGCTGCGTTATCACGACCATGGTATTGGCAGGTTTAATCGCTAACGTAGGTCTAGAGCAACTATTGGCTATCACATTGCCAGCGGTTGTGGCGCTTCACCCAGTAGCGATTGCGTTGATGATCATGGCACCGGTGCGCAACAAGATGTCGCAAATCATGGTCGTCGCGACGGCGTTCACTGCTCTAACGTTTGGTTGTATTGATGCGCTGCACATCCTAGGTTACATGCCAGAAGCGGCAAACCAATGGTTAGACAGCAACATGCCGCTGTACCACTACTTTGCAAGCTGGATTGTTCCGACGATTGTCATGGTGGTTGTGGGTGTCGTCTTTACCCGCAAGGCAAGCCAGCAACACACTGAACTGGTAAACCAAGCCTAGATTGGCGAATACCTCAACAAAAAATATCTCAACAAAAAACGGCTTCCTCAGAAGCCGTTTTTTCTATGTATAATCAGAGCGATTTAGGCCAAACTTCTGCATCTTTTGGTTGAGGGTTCGGCGCGGTAAATCTAGCTCGACCATCACATCCGTAATTCGTCCTTGGTGTCGAACTAAGGAATCGTGTAGTACCTTTCGTTCAAAGTTGTGTAGCTGAATCGCCAACGGAACGCCTGCTTGTGTCTCTTCGGTTGTAGAAGATGGTCGACTGGAGAGAATTTCCATTACGGAGACGGTTTCATCCAGTGCAAAACGCATCGCGACATTCCTTAGCTCACGCACGTTACCGGGCCAAGCGTAAGCAAGAATGGCTTTTCTATCGGCTTCACTCAGTGGGCGGCTCTCAGGATTACTTTTCAGGGCAAAGTGTTCGAACAAGATCAACGCGTCTTCTTCTCGCTCACGTAATGGTGGCAAATAGATCTGCGCCACATTGAGTCGATAGTACAAATCCTGACGAAACTCATCATGATCATTGAGATCTTCTTTCGCGGCGGCGATCACTCTCAAATCAACTGAAATCTGCTGATTACCCCCAACGCGTTCTACCGTATGTTCCTGTAATGAACGCAACACTTTCACCTGCATCGACAGCGGCATACTCTCGATTTCATCAAAGAATAAGGTGCCTTTATCCGCGTATTCCAATTTACCAATGCGCTTTTTACCCGCTCCGGTAAAGGCCCCTGCTTCATGCCCAAACAGCTCACTTTCAAACAGGTTCTCAGGAATAGCACCACAGTTGATTGGCACAAAATGATGGGTTCTGCGTTGGCTTTCATTGTGCAAACTGGTCGCTACCAGCTCTTTACCACAACCTGTTTCACCGTAAATAATCACGTTAGTATCAATGCGTGCTAACTTGGCAACTTGTTCTCTAAGCTGTTGCATCACTCGGCTTCGCCCAATCAACACTTCTTCTAAGCCACTAACGCTAGATAGGTACTCTTGGCGATCTTGAGTAGACGTTTGTGCGCGATAGCTCTCTACCGCTTCGGTCACTCGTTGGGATAAGCGCTCAGGTTGAAAAGGTTTCTCGATAAAATCGAACGCACCGTTTTGTAACGCGCCTACCGCCATATCAACGTCACCATGTCCGGTGATCAAGATAATCGGCGTTGGAATGTGATTGGCAATCAGGCTTTCTAGTATCGACAAACCATCGGTGTCTGGCAGGCGAACATCACTGACAATCGCATCAAATTCTTGGCTAAGAATGGCGGCTTTGCCCTCCTCCCCCAAACTGAACGCGGTCACATCAAACCCCGCCAGTTGCAGCCACTGACTGGTAGCCTGACGAACAATGTCATCGTCTTCGATAAGTGCAATTTTAGGGGAGTCGTTAAAAGCCATACGTTACTGCCATAAGGTGAAAAAGAAATCGCTCTTTGTTAACGGTAGCAAAAACCACTGAGGAGAAAAGGAGCTAGATCTCACTTCTTGCTTACAAGTCTTTAACATCCAAACAGTTAGGCGCACTCTTTAATGACTCTCGGTGAGAACGCACTAGCTGAATGGAGTCAGTATGCAGCGCAAAAGGAATGGCAAAACATGGCTTGTGGTCGCAATTGCGGCGGTGCTGATGTTGTCTTGCTATAGCGCCAGTAGAGAAGTGGCTCGTCAGTGGTTGAGCGTACAAACTCAAACCGAAGCTCCACAAAAACTGCTCGACTATATTGGTGAAGTTCGTCGTGCACTTAAACGCTTCTACCATCTGCCTTACCTCGTTACCAACAATCCAGAAACCATCGCGTTTGTGAAAGGAAGCCGAACTTATTACGAACCGTTGCAAACCCAACTGACTCAACTCGACAAGGCTGCCAATACAGAAGGGTGGTTAATTCTGTCTAACTCTGGTGAAGTATTGGTATCAAGTTTGATCGAAGAGCGTTTTAGCCTGTCTGACCGAAAAGCCATTGTGGAACAAATTCACAATCAAGGCGGCGGCGTTTCCTTGGTGAACAAAACCAAAGGTTCGAGCCCATTGTATTATCTTGCAGCCCCTATCTACGACGGTCTAGATATTGCAGGCATTGTGGTGGTGCAAATCAACCTCAGCCTGTTGACCGAACAGACCATTACTAGCCAAGACATCATTACGTTGCAAAATCGCCAGCAACGTTTTTTCCTATCGAGCAGCTCGCTTTATAACGCTGACTGGTTTAACGAACCGAGCAACACCGTTCAGTTAGAAACTCAGCGCTTATACGACAACACCAATATCAGTGTGTGGACGCTCAACCAACAACGTTATTTTGCGCACACCGTTAAACTGGATGATTTGAATTGGTACGTAAGCTACCTCACCCCTTCTAAGCCGATTCAACAAACCATCAACGTGATTGGTTGGAGCGTAGCAGCGCTGCTCTTATTGGTTGTATTACTCGTCATCATTGGTCTACAACGTCGCCAAAAGTACATCAACCAACAACGAATTCAAGCCCTGTTGGAAGAGTCCCAACGCCGCTTGAAACAGATGATCAATAAGACCCACGTTGGTTTGCTATTGATTGATGAACAAGGACAACTGTTCGATCTCAACCCAATGGCGAAACGTTTGTTCTGTTTACCAGAAAGCGTCAATCGACACGCTTTTGCTTGGGAGTTATTCGACGCAGGCAATCCCAATTCCACCACACTTAAGTTACTCAAAGACTTGCCTAAACATAAAGAGCTCACAGAGATCAGCACCGTCGAAACCATTGCCAGACGCAGTGACGGTAGCGTCTTCCCTGTCCTGTTCTCACTGACCAGTTTCCCTTGGCATGGCGAGCAGTATTTCCTTGCGACGATCATCGACATCAGTAAGCGAAAAAAAGCCGAGCAATCTCTGCAACAGGTCAACCAAGAACTAGCACAGCGCGTAGAAGAGAGAACCCAAGCACTAAAAGAAGCGCAAAGCCAGTTGATTGAATCGAGCAAAATGGCCGCCTTGGGTCGCATGTCGAGCGCCATCACTCATGAACTCAATCAACCATTGACGGGCCTGCGTACTCTGCTCACAACGAATGAGCTGTTAGCGGAACGCGGTGAAACCGAGATGATGAAAGCCAATAATGTCTTAGTACAGAAACTGATTGATCGCATGGCAAGCATGACCAGTCAGCTAAAGACATTTGCTTACAACAAACCCGAAAGACTACAAGCGATTTCCCTCACAACCGCTTTGGAAGAAACCCTACGAGTCTATCAATCTCAATTAAAGAACGTTGATGTACGTGTGCGTGTTCCTCATGACTTGCCCAACATCATGGGAGAAGAACAACGACTACTACAGATACTTGGTAACCTTGTATCAAATGCATTGGACGCAATGAGCCAAACTGCAAATCCGCAGCTGAGTTTGATCGTCAATCCAACCGAAAGTCATATTGAACTTGTCATAAGCGATAATGGCTGTGGCGCATCAGACGAAATGCTCGAATCAATGTTCGAACCGTTCCAAACCTCAAAGAAAATTGGTGAAGGGTTAGGTCTGGGATTAGCGATCACCGCCAACAATATGCGCGATATGGGTGGCTACATTACAGTACGTAGAAATGCTCAAGAAGGGCTGACTTTCACCTTATTGTTCAAATCAGAATGATTTTGTATCGATTACAAATCCATCATTAGAACTAGACATCCCCGTCGTTTGAGAAAAACACGATCTCAATATCAGAACCCCTCTTTGACCTACACTATTCTCAAATACAGAAAACATACATTTCAAAACAATAAAGAGTGAGAAACATGATTAAGTTTCCTGAACATTTTCTTTGGGGCGGTGCTATTGCTGCAAACCAAGTAGAAGGGTCGTACAACCTTGGGGGTAAAGGGTTATCGACATCAGACATGCTGCCAAACGGTATTTTGAGTCCGCATCAAACCCGTGAAGAGCGTACGCCGGGTATCAAAGACCTGGCAATTGACTTCTACAATCGCTACCCAGAAGACATTGCGCTGTTCAAAGAGATGGGATTTAACTGTCTACGCCTGTCTTTGGCGTGGAGCCGCATCTTCCCGAATGGTGACGAGCTAGAACCGAACGAAGAAGGTTTGGCGTTCTACGATAAAATTTTTGATGAGCTAGCGAAGCACGATATCCAACCTTTCGTGACCTTATCTCACTACGAAATGCCTTACGCACTGGTTGAAAACTACGGCGGTTGGGGCGATCGTCGCGTGATCGAGTTCTTCGAACGTTATGCTCGCACCGTGCTTGAACGCTACAAAGACAAAGTGAAGCTATGGTTAACGTTCAACGAAATCAATATGTCTCTGCATGCGCCATTTACTGGTGTCGGCTTGCAAGAAGACGCTAACGAACAAGAGATTTATCAAGCGATTCACCACCAGCTAGTCGCAAATGCGAAAGCGGTAAAACTGTGTCAGCAAATCGTACCAAACGGCAAGATTGGTAATATGCTGCTTGGCGCAATCAACTACCCGTACACCTGTAACCCTGATGACGTGCTTGCTGCGATGCATGAAAACAACAAGTGGTTGTTCTTCGGTGATGTACAAACTCGTGGTCAGTACCCAGGCTACATGAAGCGTTATTTCCGTGAAAACGGCATTGAAATCGAGATGGAAGCAGGCGACTTAGAAGAGATCGCATCGGCAAGTGTCGATTTCATCTCATTCAGCTACTACGCAAGTGGCTGTGCAAGTGCGGATCCGAAACAGAAAGAAGTGGGTAACATCGTCGATAGCGTACCAAACCCATATCTTGAAAAGAGCCAATGGGGCTGGTTAATTGATCCGAAAGGCCTGCGCGTTCTGCTTAACTTCTTGCATGATCGCTACCAAAAACCGCTGTTCGTCGTAGAAAACGGCTTAGGTGCGCGTGATGAAATCGATGAAAACGGTCAGATTCAAGATGATTACCGCATCGCTTACCTGAACGACCATCTTGTGCAAGCACACGAAGCGATTCTTGATGGTGTTGAGTTGATGGGCTTTACTAGCTGGGGACCAATCGATTTGGTCGCGAACTCAACTGCTGAAATGAGCAAGCGTTACGGTTACATCTACGTTGATCGCCACAATGATGGCCAAGGCACGTTAGAACGTAAACGTAAAAAGAGCTTCTTCTGGTATCAAGATGTGATTCGTACTGCTGGCGGATCTCTAAAAAGCTAGCCTTAGTAAGCAACTCATCAGAAATAACAAAGCCCTGTAAACACAGGGCTTTTCTTATTCCCGATTTTCAGTCATATGACCTATTGGTTAAACACCAATTTCACCACCGTCTTCACGGCGAATAACCACCGTTGCGGCACGTGGACGAATCGACATCCCCGCTGGAGTCTCTTCCGCAGCATTATCGCTGTATGGCCAGTTACCCGGATGCTGAATGTTCACGAACAGCGATTTGTAATCTGGGCTGATGGTAAAGCCAGTCACTTCACAGCCGTTAGGACCAACAAAGAAACGCTTCAGTTCCGCTTGGTTCTCCGCACCAATCACCTCTTGCGTGCCGTTTTCATCTGTCAGTTTTGATGGCACGACAGCAAGCATTTGATCATTGGTGTAGGACGTCACTTCATCTGCACCATTATCCGTTTGAATCCAAAGGATGCCGCGAGGATCAAACGCCAAACCGTCTGGGCTCGCAAACTGGTTAAGCTCTGTCAAGCTCGAACGGTTAGTGTCCGCATCACCATTTGCTGGAGAACCAAATACGAAGATATCCCACGTGAAGTCTGTTGCTACTTCGCCTTCGTCCCAGCGAATTACATGACCAAACTTGTTGTTCAGACGTGGGTTTGCTGGGTTAGTTTCGTCTGTACGCTTGGTGTTGTTCGTTAGCGTTAGATAAACCGAACCTGTGAACGGGTCAACGGTACACCACTCAGGACGATCCATTGGCGTCGCACCAACAAGGTCAGCTGCACCCGCGGTATTCAGGATGATTTCTGCTAGAGAATTGAAGCTATCAGCTAACGTACCACCAGAGACGGTTGCGCTATCTAGTGTCAGTGGCAACCAAGTACCAGAGCTGTCTTCGTTGAAGCGTGCCACATAAAGAGTACCTTCATCCATGTACTTATCGCCCGTTGCTAAACGGTTCACTGGATTAGCATCTGCTGGATCCCACGCTGCCGCTGACTCAAATTTGTATAGGTACTCAAAACGAGAATCGTGGCCAGAGTAAAATACCACTGGTTTGCCTTCTTCAAGCTTGCCGAATGTACAACCTTCATGACGGAAGCGACCCAGTGCCGTACGCTTCTTCGCTCGTGAGTTTTGCGTGTAAGGGTCGATCTCAACGATGTAACCATGGCCGTTCGCTTCATTACGGTAATCGTCCAATGCACTTGCGCCAGTTGGTTCTACATTGAATCGTGTGAACTCGTCTAAACGCTCCTCAGTGTTGCCCGCCAACGTTTCCCATAAATAGCGAGTGCGTTCATCATCCACACCAATACGATCTTGCTCTTCAGTGCGAACACCTGCGTTGACGAAGTAACCCGGCCAGTTCTCTTCACACGTTAAGTACGTGCCCCAAGGCGAGAAACCATTACCACAGTTGTTCAGTGTGCCACGTGCTTGGCTGCCATCTTGAGAGAAGCGAGTCACGGCCAATTCTGTATTTGCCACAGGACCAGATAAGTCCATAACCGTAGCACCGGTGTAACGGCGGTTTAGTGGGTCAGTATCCACCAGCTTCCACATGTTGTCTTCAAGTTGAACGCGAACCACAGAAACACCATGTGCGTTAATTTCTTTACGAACTTCGTCGACGATAGTGCGCACACCGCCCACAACGGTTGGACCACTTGGATGCAATGCCGAAGTATCAATGTACTCGTGGTTAATACACAACAATCCATCAGTATCACTGTCATTTAGTGAGAAAAAGTGCATGCCATCGTGGTGCATACCCAGCGCATTCAGCTGATCAGTACTCGTGTTACTACCATCATCTTTCCAGGCATTACCTTGTGCGTTTAGCGGCGTCCCCCAAGGCACTAATACCTGTGCGATATAACCTTGCGGAATCGAAACTGCATCCGTCAGAGAACCTGGTATCGAATCAAAATTGAGGACTGCACTTGAAACGCCAGAGCCATTCCCGGCAGAAGTACCCGAGCTAGACGAGTTGCACCCAGATAAACCAAATGCACCAAAAGCGGTCATTGCACTAATACCTAAACCACCTTTCAGGATACTGCGTCGAGAGAGGCTCGCTTCCAGTACTTCTTCAAAAGGCTTGTTATTACTCTGGTTGTAACGCTTCGCGTCGAAGGTTTCCTTACTCATGGTGTTGCTTTCCCAGTGTTAGGTTGAATTATAGGTTTGTAAAGCGAGGGGAATTTTGGAAGATAAAAGTGACAGATTTAGTCTATCTTTATGAAGTTTGCGTTTCGGAAATGTTATAAGATCATCATCTATTCTACCTAATCCCGATTTTGCTTGGGCTAAGCTAGATTTGGGGGTATAAGGTTTATACTCAAGTAACTTCAAAATCCCCCTAAAGGGCGAGGTTACTTAAGAACATTTAAATCATCCACGAGAGATAATCATGAAACTAGATAAAATCGATAACAAAAATCGTCGTCTGCGTAAAAAGCTATTCCTAGGCGAATTCGCTATCCTAGGTTTTGAAATCAGCTGTGAAACAGACATTAACGACTTCGACCGTTACGATGCATTCGTTGATGAGTTTATCGACTACATTGATGGCCTAAACCTTTGTTTCGGCGGCGGTGGTCTTGAACTGTTTGAAGGCTTCCTATGTTCAACTGGGCGTTACGAAAGCGCGACTGAAGAACAAAAAGCACAAGTTTTGGCTTGGCTACAAGCTCGTCCAGAAGTTAGCAGCGCAAAAGCTGGCGAATTGGTTGACGCAAACTACCTGTAATTACAGAGCCATTCCGTAATACAAATAATTGAGCAAATAATTGAGAAAGCTGGTCTTCGGACTGGCTTTTTTGCGTTTTGGGCAATGATTTTGTGCTAAATGCACCAAGGCTTGGAAAGCGGATAGTTTTTGGGGTATTAGGAAACTTTGGTATTTGGAAAGAGTTAGCGTACTAGATAATTTTAGAGCTGGCATTCTATGGAGGGTCATCCGTCCATTGCCAGCTCATTGTCACGAGTGTGGTTAACTATGCTTTTTTAGCAGCGTCAGTTTTTGTGTCTTTCCAATATTGAATACGTACACGATGCAACTGTGCTCTTCTCATCTTTTTCATAGTAATCTCCCTCATCTATATAGGTAGCGCTCATCATGAGCTTATTGTCTAAGGTTGTTTTCCCCTTCAATCTATCGGGGAATGGACAAATTAACCGTGATTGATTTCACAACATAATGACAAAACATGCCGTGTTGCAGTCAATTTTTGAACAGTTCGACTGTGTTTTATCGTATGGCAAGGGTTAACCTATCCACTGAATATGACAAATTAATGGCAATCAAGTTCCCTATTTCATCTGTCATTGAATCTTAATAATGATTCTTGAATAACCTAGCAAGTAATATACCAGTTGCACATTAATTCCCGTTCAGAGCTCAGTTATAATGCTTATTAACTCTGGCTAAGGCTGAATCCGCTGCTGATAGTGTTGGCGGTAATCTCTCGGAGTAAGCCCTTTATAAGTCTTGAAATGGCGATTAAATAAGGCTTGGTTTCGATACCCTACTCGTTCAAACACTATCCCAATCGGTAACTCTGTCGATTGCAGTAAGTCCGCTGCGTGATTAATACGCAGCTTCATCAAGCGCTGGCTAAAGGGTTCTTTAAAGTGCTTTTGAAATAATCGAGTCACGGCACTTTCACTAAGCGATAAATCGTTCGCTAAGTCGGCAAGGGTTATTTTACGAGCAAAGTGCTGCTCAAGGTACGCATTGACCTTAGCAACCCGCTCTCTTTCTTGTTGCTCATGTTCACTCAGCGAGAGGTAAGAATGCGTCATCAGTGTTTTTGCGGCTTCATCATGAGCAAGCAAAGAGAGAACGTGAATAAAACGAGCAAGTTGTTCGATTGCAGGAACTTTCATCAGCTCATGCATCAAGTCCACCACTTGTTGGGCCGTTCCCTCAGAAAAGACCACACCTTTATTGGCCGCTTTTAATAACGGGTCCAGTTTACGTAGCTCCGTGCAATAAAACATGAGATTGGAAATCCACTCACGCTTGAACCAAACCACGTGAGTCTCACAATTGTCTTTCGAAGACGTAGAGCAAAAAGAATGCGGAACACCAGGGGCAATCAACAACATCTGATTATGTTCGATATCCATCTCGCAATGGCCGACATTTAACTCTCCATGAAAATGGCGATGAATAACCAACTCATACACATCATCATGAAAGTGTAAGTCAGACTGCTTTGTTGACTCATCAATTCGACGATAACGCCAAGAAAAGCCTGGCCTCTGAGGTATTTTTTCAATGTACGCCATTCATCACCCTACTAGATAATATTGCTCTACGCGTAAATAGTATCAGTAATGCAGGTCGATTCTTCATTACGCCTCAATAGTATTGATATTAAGCGGCATACTATCAACTTAGCCTCGTCTCGCTCCTTATTCTTGCCTCATAAAGACGCTAACTAAAGGAGCTGTTATGAGTAACTTCAAAACCAAGCTATGCCGGATCATGCAGAAAACTCGCGATGAACGGGCAATACTTGCAGTAAAAGAGATGGGTATTTCATCCAAAACGATCGCTAAATCTTATGGCTACAACTCGAGTTGTGATCTTGAGCAAACTCTTAGAAAAGGCGAAAAAGACAGCGATTCGTACATTCGCTCGGAACCTTGTGCGAGATCTCTCACAAGCGATGTAAGTAAAACGACCATTTTTGACTAAGAACAAACCAAATAATAAACATAAAGCATTGAAAGTTAACATTTATTTATTTTTAAGTCATATTCACTGCCAAAATTTTTTTACCTAGCTTATTGAGAGTAATCAGCAAAACAACAATACTAAATGTGTCGACAGGATGTTGGCGGGAACAGGAAAAAAACCTAAAGGATTGGGTATCTTCAGGATGAAGATTTGGTAGCTTAGGATGAGTTATCAGCAAGGATGTAGTTAAGCTCTAGGATAGAGTCCGCCCGTCAGGATGATAGGCAAGAATGGACACCGCTAGGAAGGCGATGAACAAGGAACTCGGTTAAAGGACTTAGCCACAATCAAGGATAGATGCAGGGAGCACCTATTAGTAGCCGGATTGCTGCGAAAAAGAATAAGCCCCGTCTGGGAAACCAGGCGGGGTTTTATTTTGCCTGTCATTTATCTGCACCTCTGCGCTCAGCTATGCATCATGCTATTATTTCAGCAATTTCTCTAGCAGACGATACCCTATGCTGAATCCAGTTTGGTTACATACGTTTAAAACCCTTGTCGAAGTCGGTCACTTTACTCAGACGGCTGAAAAGCTCTATATGACACAACCCGGTGTCAGCCAACACATCAAAAAGTTGGAACAAGCTTGTCAGCATCCCTTAATTAAACGCGAGAACAAAAGCTTCGAACTCACCGAGCAAGGCCGCATGGTATATGCCTACGCGTTAGAGCGAGAAGAAAAAGAGAAAAGCCTACTAGAAGATTTAAGCTTTGACGACCCACATGCTGGATACTGCAAGCTCGCATGCTCTGGGGCGCTTGCCTTAATGCTGTTTGATCCGCTGCTTGAAAAGCAAAAGCAGCATAAAGACTTATCGATTCACCTAGAAGCGGCGCCTAATCAATCCATCCTTAATGGTGTTGCTGAGGGGCGTATTGATATGGGTATCGTGACCTACTCACCAAATAAAAGCGTGTTCCAAAGTGAACAGATAGGCCGAGAGGCATTATGTTTGATCTTGCCTAAATCCTACCAAGGGAAAACACTGACACCAGAACTGTTGAAAAACTGCGGTGTAATAGGGCATCCAGATGCCGAACATTACATGACCTTATTGTTTGACCAATGCACCGAGCCTTTGTTGAAAGAAATAAAAGTCAGCGACATGCCACTATCAGGTTACGTCAATCAGTTAAGCCAGATCTTATTGCCAGTGAGTAAAGGGCTTGGATTCACCGTTTTGCCGCGTAGTGCAGTGGAAACCTTTTCATTACGAGAAGAACTATACGTGGCCGAGTTAAAGCAGCCAGTATATGAGGACTTGTTCTTAGTGAGAAAACGAAGCCGCGCTTTGCCACTGCGCTATCAAACCATCAAACACGTGTTATTGGATGTGATTGGTGGTACTGCCTTTCAATCAGAATAGCCACCCAAACGGCTGGACTCTTCTTGGGCCTCTGTCAAAACAAATAAAAGAAAGCGACCAAATAGACATTTTTTCAGTTTTATCACATCGAAAAATGATGAATTTATGACTCAGTTTTCTTTTTCTCACCCTTGACAGTCGCACACAGCAAGGCGCGAGAGTTCGATAAATTATTTTTGTCGTATCGACGATATTTTTTCGTTTTCATCTCATGAGAAAACGCCCTAAGGTGCGCACCTCTGACGACGTGGTTGTCCAACCACAATTCTAAGTCGCTGAAGAGAGTGGATTCTGTCACATCAATTAAACCCACTCACTATACTCTATAATTACATTTTTAATTTGGTACTGACTTACTAAGGAATTGCCATGCGTATTGCTATTCTTTCTCGTAATGAGAATCTGTATTCAACTATGCGCCTAAAACAGGCGGGTGAAGAGCGTGGACATCAAGTTGATGTTATCGACACTCTGCACTGTTATATGGATATTACGAGCAACAACCCTAAGATTCGTTACATGGGTGAAGAATTGCCAAAGTATGACGCGGTTATTCCTCGTATCGGTGCATCCATCACTTTCTACGGTACGGCAGTTGTACGCCAGTTTGAAATGATGGGTACATTCTGTGTAAACGAGTCAGTAGCAATCAGCCGTTCTCGTGACAAGCTACGCTCTATGCAGCTGCTATCACGTAAAGGCATTGGTCTACCTCGCACAGGTTTTGCACACCACCCTGACAACATTCAGGACGTGATCAAAAACGTTGGTGGCGCACCTTTGGTTATCAAGCTACTTGAAGGTACTCAAGGTATCGGCGTTGTACTTGCAGAAACAACTAAAGCGGCAGAAAGCGTTATCGAAGCATTCATGGGTCTAAAAGCGAACATCATGGTGCAAGAGTTCATTGAAGAAGCAAACGGTGCTGATATCCGCTGCTTCGTTGTCGGTAACAAAGTTATCGCAGCAATGAAGCGTCAAGCTAAAGAAGGTGAGTTCCGTTCTAACCTTCACCGTGGTGGTTCTGCTGAGCTAGTGAAACTAACCAAAGAAGAGCGCGCAACCGCGATCAACGCAGCAAAAGTAATGGGGCTAAACCTATGTGGCGTTGATATTCTTCAATCGAAGAACGGTCCTGTTGTGATGGAAGTGAACTCTTCTCCAGGTCTTGAAGGCATCGAAACTGCAACAGAAAAAGACGTTGCGGGCATGATCTTCGACTTCATCGAGAAGAACGCAAAACCAAACGCTAACCGTACTCGCGGTAAAGGCTGATAATTGTTTGAGTGAGAGCCTATAAACTGGGCTCTCTTTATCACTCATCGCTAGGATGACACTATGAATCAGAAAATGATCATTGGGAACGCCGAAGCAATTTGCTTACCTGAGTTAGGGATTACTCACCTTGAAGCGCGTATTGATACAGGCGCACAGACTTCTTCTCTGCACGTAGA
The DNA here is from genome assembly GCF_052037695.1 of Vibrio sp. WZ-1. Lineage (NCBI taxonomy): Bacteria > Pseudomonadati > Pseudomonadota > Gammaproteobacteria > Vibrionales > Vibrionaceae > Vibrio > Vibrio sp. WZ-1. The sequence goes on from NZ_JBQEQR010000081.1 coordinate 288,972, forward strand.
TAACCTAGAGTGCACAGAGCAAGACGGTCAGTCATACGTAGAATTCGATCTACACCCAGATGTTTACCACTTAGAGCAAGTGGTTCGCTGTAAAGCTCCACTGAAGGCGAACCGCAAAGTGAAATCATCAAACGGGACCTTCGAACACCGCTGCGTGATCACGACGATGCTGCGCATGGGCGACCAAGAGTGGCCTATCGACATCACGCTGACTAACCGTGAAAAGATGACCTACATGATGTTGCTAGGTCGTCAGGGTATGGCAGACAAAGTTCTGGTAGACCCGAGCCAATCTCACTTATTGGCTCCATAATCCCCGTAGCTTCAGGTGAGCGAACTCCGTGGTCGCTCATCTGGCTCTTCTAGCTATCCTTTTCCTTTTTATCCCTCTCCTTTTTCACATTCTTACTTCTCAGTACAGAACGCATTAATCCTTTCAGTTTTATCTTCGTCACTCGCCAGTGCGTAATCGGTCTAACCGGTGCAGTATTGATGATGTGTTGATAAGCATCTTCATCGAACTCAACTTCACCGCCATGAGCCGCCAACAAACAACTCGGATTCATCTCAAAAACGCGCTTTAACGAACTGCGATACTTATTGGGATGAAAGATAGGAAACGGCGCAATCAAATGGCTTTTCACCTGCACCATTAAGTCCGCGACATAAAGTACATCTTGATCGGCATGATAAACCGACAAATCTCTATCAGTATGTCCGGGGGTTTCCAAAATTTGCCAATCAGCAAATCCGGGGACGGCGTCTCCATCCACCAGCTCAATATCCGGTCTTAGTTTCCGCGAATACCATAGATTCCGCTTAGGTTTACGCATTCGGTTCGCCATCCAACGCGCCAAAATCAAATCCGTAAGATGCATCAACCAACCATCAAAACCACCATACCAATGCGTGTCTCGTTTTGCTGCCAGAAGCTGACAACCAGTTAGCTCTCGTAACTTGTGCGCTGCACCAGCGTGGTCCGGGTGCATGTGGGTGACGACGACCAGTTTTAGGTCAGTGAACGAGCGATTAAGCTGATGCTCAATAAAATCTTTGAGGTGAGGAATGTCTGCTCGACTTGCGCCATCAAGCAACATTAATTTGTCTGGATACTCGGCAAGATACATGGTTTGGATGTATCCCTGAATTCTATGCAGCTGCAAAACATATCCTTGTTTTGTTGAGTCTTAATTCTTTTTTTTCTTCGACCAAATCCTTACTGGTCAGACCAACTATAACAGCAGAGTGGACACTCTGTTAAATAAATGTTTACACCACAACTCAACAACGATTATTAATCGAAAGAACAAATTTTAATCATTAGACACTAGTGGGGTTTTATCCGTTAATGCGCGCACACGGAGTTCGTGTCAGGGTATGAGGTTAGCGCCTCATGATTTGCTTTTTTGTATTTTCTCCTCTACTTCCTATGAGGGCTTAAATACATTTTTGTGAGAATCGAGTTGGAAAAAGCAACTAAATTAGACCGCATCCGCGCGGACTACAACGTTCACTACTGGAGCCAAGGCTTCTACGGAATTGATGACCAAGGCGAGGTATACGTATCTCCTCGTAGTGACCGTGCACACCAAATCCCTTTCAGTGCGATTGTTAATGAGCTAGAAGCTAAGCAGTTGAATCTGCCTGTATTAGTGCGCTTCCCGCAAATCGTGCACCAGCGCGTGCATGGCATTTGCCAAGCTTTCAACCAAGCAATTGAAGAATACCAATATCCAAACAAATACCTGCTGGTATACCCAATTAAAGTAAACCAACAGCGTGAAGTGGTTGATGAAATCTTAGCGAGCCAAGCACAGCTAGAAAACAAACAGCTGGGCCTTGAAGCAGGCAGTAAGCCAGAGTTATTGGCCGTATTGGCATTGGCTCAACAAGGCAGCTCCGTGATCGTGTGTAATGGCTACAAAGACCGTGAATACGTGCGTCTTGCATTGATCGGTGAAAAGCTAGGTCACAAAGTATTTATCGTACTAGAGAAGCTATCTGAGCTTGATCTGGTACTTGAAGAAGCGAAAAGCTTAGGCGTAACCCCTCGCCTTGGTTTGCGTATCCGTCTTGCATCTCAAGGTGCAGGGAAATGGCAAGCAAGCGGCGGTGAGAAATCGAAATTCGGTCTATCTGCATCACAAGTATTGAGCGTGATTGAACGACTCAAGCGTGAAGACAAACTGGATACCATGCAATTGGTTCACTTCCACCTAGGCTCACAGATGGCAAACATCCGTGATGTACGTAATGGTGTGAATGAGTCAGCACGTTTCTACTGTGAACTACGTGCCATGGGTGCAAACATTGATTACTTCGATGTAGGCGGTGGTTTAGCAGTAGACTATGACGGCACACGCAGTCAATCGTCGAACTCGATGAACTACGGTCTTGCAGAATACGCGCGCAACATCGTAAATACAGTAGGCGATGTATGTCAGCAATACGAGCAACCGATGCCAGTGATCATCTCCGAATCAGGTCGTTCTTTGACTGCACACCACGCGGTATTGATTTCTAACGTCATTGGTACTGAAACGTATCAACCGGAAGAAGTATTCGAACCAGCTGAAGATGCCCCAATCTTGCTACAAAACATGTGGCGTAGCTGGGAAAACTTGCAGAATGGTACCGATGCGCGTGCATTAATTGAAATTTACAATGATACCCAAAGCGATTTAGCAGAGGTACACTCGCAATTCGCTACAGGCGTACTGAACCTTGAACAACGTGCGTGGGCAGAGCAACTGTCACTACGTATTTACTTCGAGCTAAGCCGCCAAATGAGTACCAAGAACCGTTTCCATCGTCCAATTTTGGATGAGTTGAGCGAACGTCTTGCGGATAAGTTCTTCGTGAACTTCTCTCTTTTCCAATCCCTGCCAGATGCATGGGGTATTGATCAGGTATTCCCTGTTCTGCCACTTTCTGGTCTTGGTGATGTGGAAGAGCGTCGTGCGGTGATGTTGGACATCACTTGTGACTCCGATGGCGCAATTGACCATTACGTTGATGGCCAAGGCATTGAGAGCACACTACCAGTACCAGCATGGAGCAACGACAAACCGTACCTAATGGGCTTCTTCCTCGTAGGCGCATACCAAGAGATCCTTGGTGACATGCACAACCTATTTGGTGATACCCACAGTGCAGTAGTCAATGTTGATGAAGACGGTCAATTTGAGATCAGCTACATCAACGAAGGTGATAGCGTAGAAGACATGATGCGCTACGTTCATATCGACGTAGATGCGATTCGTGACAATTACAAACAATTGGTTTCGGCACGCGTTGAAGCCAGTGAACAAGAACAAATCCTAGCTGAACTAGAACAAGGTTTGGCTGGCTACACCTATTTAGAGGACTTCTGATATGAATGATTTGTTTACTAAAACCGATTATTCGCTTTACTCCAACTCTATGTCGTTTTTACGTCGACCGTACATCAAAAACCCAGTATCGGCAGACGCAGACGTTGTAGTGCTCGGGGTTCCTCTGGACATGGCGACTTCTGGTCGCCCTGGCGCTCGAATGGGTCCAGATGCCATCCGCCGCGCATCAGTAAACTTAGCGTGGGAAGGTAAGAAGTTCCCTTGGGACTTCAACGTATTCGACAAACTGAAAGTAATCGACGCAGGTGACCTTGTGTTCGATTGTGGCGATGCTGAAGATTTCACTTACCGCCTAGAAGCGGCAACAAGTGAGATTCTAAAGAGTGGTAAGACAATGCTAGGCTTGGGTGGTGACCACTTCATCACGCTACCAATCCTACGAGCTTACGCAAAACACCATGGTCAAATGGCACTGATTCACTTCGATGCGCACACGGACACTTACGCGAACGGCAGTTCTTACGACCACGGTACTATGTTCTACCATGCGCCAAAAGAAGGTCTGATTTCTGCAAAGAACTCAGTTCAAATTGGTATTCGTACTGAATATGAGCAACAAGATCACGGCTTCAATGTCATCAACGCGATGCAAGCGAACGACATGTCAGTGGAAGAGATTCTGGCAGAGATTCGTCGTACGGTTGCGGATAAGCCAGTGTATGTCACTTTTGACATCGACTGTCTGGATCCTGCGTTTGCACCAGGTACAGGTACGCCTGTTTGTGGCGGCTTGAACTCAGATAAAATTCTGAAGATCATTCGTGGTTTCGCTGGCATGAACATCGTGGGTATGGATGTGGTGGAAGTCTCTCCTCCTTACGACCACAGCGATGTAACAGCATTGGCTGGTGCGACCATCGCACTTGAACTTCTTTACGCCTACGCGTCAGGTCGCGAATAACGTAAGTTTGTTCAAAGTCATCACGGTATTTCAAAGGGAGCTTCGGCTCCCTTTTTCGTGTTCTACTCCCAATAAAAAATAGATTAGTTTTTCTAATCCAAATCATAGATTTTTATCTTGCTCAACTTCACACTTTTTGATTGCTAAGTCGGCACTCAGGCTCTAATATCTCGCGCCTAGAACCCCTAATCACTTTGTTTATTTGGCTCTCCTATTATGGAGCGCTGAGGCTTTTTACGTCTTAAATTTTTGGAGAGATACGCAAATGTCCGCCTCGTTTCCATTAGCGAAACTTACCTTTTTAATCGCAATTCTGACTGCCGTAGGTCAAATGACCCAAACGATGTACGTGCCTTCTATCGGTCATATGGCGGGTGAGTTCTTGGTATCAGCGTCTTCACTTCAAGCTGTGATGGCTTGTTACCTGATCCCTTATGGTTTATCGCAATTTGTATATGGTACGCTTTCTGATCGCCTTGGTCGTAAACCTATTATTGTCGTCGGTTTGATCATCTACATTCTTGGTACCTTGGTGGCGCTGTTCGCTCATGAATATGAATGGTTCCTAGCAGGTAGCTTTATCCAAGGTTTGGGTATCGGCTGTGGTGGTGCGATGTCTCGTACATTGACTCGTGACTGCTTTGAAGGCGCAGAGCTACACCGAGCAAACAGCTTGATCAGCATGTGCGTGATTTTCTCACCATTGATTGCGCCAGTACTTGGCGGTTACCTAACAGAAGCTTTCGGCTGGCGTTCTAGCTACTTGTTCCTTGCACTATTTGGTATCGCGGTGGTGATCACCATGATGACAAGCATGATGGAAACATTGCCAAAAGAGCGTCGTAAACATGAATCTGTTGCGAAGAGCTACAAGTTCGTACTGTCAGACAAACGCTTCCAAGGCTTTTTATTAGTATTGGTTGCAACCTTCGCTGGTGTCGCGGTATTTGAAGCGGCGGCAGGTGTACTACTGGGTGGTGTACTTGGTTTGCCAGCAACTACTGTGAGCTTGCTGTTTGTATTACCAATTCCGGGTTACTTAGTGGGCGCAGGCCTATCGAGCTACATTGCACAACGTCGCTCTGAGCGCCGAGCTCTGAATGTAGGACTAGTGGCTATCTTAGTTGGCTCTGCAGTCGTGCTAATTCCAGGTCTGTTTGGTCTAACAACGGCATTGACCCTTATTGGTGGTGCAACCATTTACTTCTTGGGCGCTGGCATTTTGTTCCCAGCAGCAACAACTGGTGCACTTTCACCATTCCCATACCATGCAGGTACGGGCGGTGCGATTTTGGGTGGCATGCAGAACCTAGGCGCAGGCATCGCAACGCTATTAGCTTCTTTCTTCCCAGCACAAGACCAAATGCCACTTGGTTGTTTGATGATGGCAATGTCGATCATCGCCATGCTTGGTCTACGTTGGGTTAATCGCAAGCACGACCATTCCAACGAAATGCCTTTGGCGATTTAAAATCGAGGTCTCATCCTCCCCAAAATAAAGAGAAGGGACATGCTGAAAAGTGTGTCCCTTTTTTGTTGTATATATCTTGTCCTTTGGATCTCATCCACCAGCAATTGCATTTAACATCCCACCTAATCTTTGTTAAAAAGAACAATTGCTTATACAAAAATTATTCGTTGGCCATTCGATATAAAAATATTCACTGGAAGAACACAAACGTACTTTTACTCACACTATAAATGAATGGCAAAGTGACACGAGAAGAGTACACAAAAAGGACACATAGATGCGTTTCACTTTAACCACGTTGGCCATATCGGTCGCGCTAGTCACCGGATGCAGCAATCAAGGATTACCAACCATGAACCATTACTCCCAATCGCAACTCGTTGCTCAACAAACCCAAGCACCCGTTGCTAAAAAAGTCCCTCATGCAATGAATATTCATGGTGATACACGAGTCGATAACTACTACTGGATGCGTGATGATGAACGCCAAGATCCAGAAATCTTGCAACACCTTGAGCAAGAGAATCAGTACGCCGAAACCGTACTGAAACACACCGAAGCACTACAAGAACAGCTGTTTGAAGAGATCAAAGGTCGCATTGCGAAAGATGACAATTCGGTTCCAGTTCGTAAAGGCAGTTACTACTACTCGAATGAAGTGACGGGCGACAACGAATACGAAGTACACCTGCGTGCAAAAGACTTTGCTGGTACAGATAAGCAAGTCATCTTGGATGTTAACGAACTGGCAAAAGAGCATGAGTTCTTCAGTATTGGCGGTCTATACGTGAGCCCAAATGAAAACATGCTGGCTTACGGTGAAGATACGCTGAGCCGCCGTATTTACACCATCAAGATCAAAGACCTCATGACGGGCGAATATCTAAAAGATGAAATTGAAGGCGCATCAAGCGCAATCGCGTGGCAAAACGATAACCAAGCTTTCTATTACATCAAGAAAGACCCGCAAACACTGTTGGGTTATCAAGTTTACCGCCATGTACTAGGCACCCCTCAGACAAGCGATGAGCTGATCTACGAAGAGACCGACAGCGCTTACTACACCTTCTTGAGTAAGAGTAAAGACGGTGAGCAAGTTTACATTTGGCACTCAAGTACAGAGACAAGTGGCGTATCAGTAATTGATGCTAACAACGCTAACGCTAAAGCCAAAGCTTTCTATCCTAGAGAGACTGGTATTGAATACAGCATCGCTAAACTGGGTGAGTGGTATTACATCTACACTAACTACCAAGCCGTAAACTTCCGCTTGATGAAAGTAAAAACGGAAGAGATGCACGACCGCTCTAAATGGGTTGATGTCATTGCTGCCGACGATAACACTCAGCTTGTCGATTTCGACTTGTTCGACGACCACCTTGTCTACGAGCAACGCGCAAACGGCTTATCTACCGTTAAGGTTCGCCAACTATCGACGGGCAAAGAGTTCCCACTTGAATTTAATGACAGCGCGTTTGCGGCTTACCTAACAGGCAACTATGAATTAGATAACTCAAAAGTTCGCATCTATTACAGCAGCTTGACCACACCGGGAACTTACTATGATTTCGACCTGAACTCTGGTGAATCTGAAATCATGAAGCAAACGCCAGTACTGGGTGATTTTGATGCCGATAACTATCAATCAGAGCGTATCATGGTTACTGCTCGTGATGGTAAGCAAGTGCCAGTCTCATTGGTTTACCGCAAAGACCTCTTTAAGAAAGACGGCACCAACCCAATCTACCAATACGGTTACGGCTCTTACGGTTCCACCATCGAGCCAACGTTCCGCTCAACTCGCCTCAGTTTACTTGATCGCGGTTTCGTGTACGCAATCGCTCATATTCGTGGTTCGGAAATGCTTGGCCGTCCTTGGTATGAAGATGGTAAAAAGCTAACGAAGCAGAATACCTTCAATGACTTCATCGATGTGACTAAGGGACTTGTGGAAGAAGGCTACGGGGCAGAAGATAAAGTATTTGCGGTTGGTGGCTCTGCGGGCGGTCTACTGATGGGCGCCATTATCAACCAAGCTCCAGAGCTTTACCGTGGTATTGGCGCACATGTTCCATTTGTCGACGTTGTAACAACCATGCTGGATGAGTCAATACCTCTCACCACCAACGAATACGACGAATGGGGTAACCCGAACGATAAAACCTACTACGATTACATGCTGAGCTACTCACCATACGATAATGTGAAAGCTCAGAACTACCCGAACATGTTGGTGACAACAGGTTTGCATGACTCACAGGTGCAATACTTTGAGCCGATGAAGTGGATCGCTAAACTTCGTGAAATGAAGACCGATGACAATGTACTGCTGTTCAAAACTGATATGGAAGCAGGCCATGGTGGCGCATCAGGTCGATTTAAGCGATTGAAAGAAGACGCATTAGAATACGCATTCTTCTTAGATTTACTAGAAACGAAATAGTGCCAGCGTAAATAGCAGTACTCACAAAATTCAGTGCCCGCTTAATGCGGGCATTTTTAATCCAAACACAAGCTATGTTGTCCTTCCGAGCTTAACAGAAAGAAAAACGCCTACTCACAACGAGTAGGCGTTAACACAATAAATGTGTTTAGGCAGTAGAAACTGTCCTTGGTTAGAAGTAGTAACGTGCACCTACAGTCCACCAATCATTTTCTTTCGCACCTACATCGTTACCTAGGTCAAACTGGTAACCTGCAAAGGTGTAGAAAGAAGGCGTAACCGCATACTCCGCTTGAAGTGCAGCTTCGCTATAAAGTGTTTTGCTTGCTTTATCATCTTCTACAGATTCGTAGTTCACGCTGAACGTCCAATCATTGACGCCATATGCTAAAAGACCTTCTAGCTGAGTCGTTTCCTCGTAACCGTCGAAGAAATATTCATTCATGCCATAAACAACAGCTGCATATAGACCTGAACCATATTTGCCATAGTTCGCTGACAGCACGTGAGATGTCGCTGACTCAGATTTAGCACCAACTTGGATATCACCGCCGCTATACACGTATCCTAAACCAAAACCTGCTAGTTCCGTGCTTAGTGCAATTTGGCCACGTGCATCGTACTCATCGTGCTCACCTTGCCAACCTAGACCTAAGTTTAAACCAAAGCCTTCACCAAATTCGAAGCCCTTACGGTAACTCAACATTTTGTTAGCACGACCAGAACCTAGGTTACCATGGTTGCTGTAAATAAAATCGTTAGCAAACGCAATTGGCATATCAGCTACGCCAGCTACATCATAGTATGGAGCCCATTGAGTACCAGCAACTACACGACCGAACTGCTCATGTGTAGCACCGATGTAACCTAGACGCGTTTTGAACGAAGTATCGCCGCCGTTTAGGTAGTTAAGAGCCCATTCGCCTTTCGCATCAACTGTTACACCATTACCAACATCTTTCTTACCTGCGACATTGATACGCGGCGATACTTGGTGAACTTCTACATTCTCGTTGAAGTACTCACCCACGCCTACAGAAACGTGACCACCAATCGACATTGATGTGCCATCGCTGTTATAAACTTCTGCTGCGAAAGCTTGAGAACCACATGCTAGTGCCGCCACTGCAACGGCTAGAGTTTTCATTTTCATTGTTAACATCCGTATAGTTGTTTGTACTGGTTCGTCCCGACAGCAAAATCAGCAACCAGATCGCAACGAACAGATAACAAAGTAGTAATGAAACATAAATGAAACAAATACTTTCTTATGCAATTGGTGGTATTTGTGGTTAATTCTTAAGCAAGATCACATAAAAAAAGGGAACTTTTCAGTTCCCTTCATAATTTGTGTGGAGTTTTGCGTGTTACAACTGCCAGCGTGCGAGTGGCTTCTCAGTTTTGATACCTTTGCTTCCCCAACGGTCAATAACGTCAATTTGCAGTATGCGATCCTGTGCTACTAATGAAATCAGTGTTTTTGACGGTCGCTTATCTGTGATCAACCACAGAGTTTTATCTTCCTCAAATTGAGCTTTTAAAGATAGTTTCTCTTTGTCAGTCCATTCCAATTCAGGTTTGAATTGACGATCGACAACAAACAATTGATTACCTGATGCGAAATCTTCTAACGATTTTCCCAACAATACCACCGAATCGATCTCTTTTTCGAAAATGACTTCTTGTTGTTGATTAATAAGCTCTCGTACATTCAACATCAATGCTTGTTGGTTCTTCTCAATTCGCTCTTGATATTGAGGGTATATTTTTTGCAGATCCTCACCGACAATCGCAGCCATCCGAATCAAGTTGGTCGGGTTCATCCAGGCAAATTTAGACGTTTCGCCGTTTTCTAGTTTCAACGCCGCAACCCCTTGCGCCCTTGGAGAAATTGCTTGGGAAGCATCAATTTCAATCAATCGTACGTTACCCTGACGAGCGTAAACAAAGGTAGGATCTTGATGCCAAATAGCCCCCAACGTGACCGCAACTGTTGCATCCTGTCCCGCTTTAATCACTTGTTGCTGACCCTTGCTCCCAAACCAGTTAACTAAACGCTCAATGCCATATCGCTTAGGTGGTAAGTAACTGGTTTCAATGCCTGTTCCTTGCATCAACTGCTGTGACAACATGTAAGTGACAGGGGTACTGGTGAGAATGTCTTTAGCAACAGTAAGTGGCGTATATGCACTCGCTGCTATTATGCCCAACCCGATGATTAGCTTTTTCGTATTCATATTTAGATACCTGACTAAGCTTTATGTACGATGCGGTACATCGTTGCGGTTAAGAAGAAAATGGCAGAAACGATAATGATCGAAGCGCCAGATGGCACCGGAAGTTCCAACTCCATCGGTAAGACGGTCCCCACCAAGCACGCGATGGTCGCGAGTAAGGATGACAGCAACACAAAGCTACCCATTCGCTTAGTGAGTAGACGTGCTGTAGCCCCTGGGATAAGTAGCAACGCACCGACTAACACGGCACCAATGATCTTCACTGCCGCAATGGTGACAAGCGTGATCATCATAACGAACAGGTAGTCGTAGAAGCTGGTATTAAAGCCTCGAACACGAGCAATATCTGGGCTGATGCAAGTCAACAAAATTCGGTTAAATGTCGGGATCAGCAACAATAAAATGATCAAGCAACTCACCGCCAAAATCGTAATATCTCTGTCTGTCACCGTCAGGATTGAGCCAAACAGAACGTTCTCTAACATGTGGATATTGATTTTTCGTGCCACATACATCAGCAAGGCAGCACCAACTGCCAAAGCCAGCGCGAGGAATACCCCGACGAGTGTATCGTATGGAACATTGGTTCGATTTCGCACGAAATGCAGCAATAAAGCGAAGATCATGCAGAAACTAAACAGTCCAATAAATGGATTTTCTGGTGGCTCGCCCAGCAGGACACCAATCGCAATACCAGTCAGAGCTGCGTGACCGACGGCTTCAGAAAAGAACGCCAAACGCTTGGCAATCACCAACGTGCCCAAACCGCCCAACAAAGGCCCCAAAATTAACGCAGCGACAATCGCGTTAACCATAAACGCATAAGCAAAACTGTCGCTTAACCAACCCGCTTCAACGCCATGCAGGGCCAGTTCTCTTAACCAATCCATTATGCAGCCTCCACTTTCGCGGTGTAGTGCTTAAACAGAGACTCAATTCGCTCTGGGCTTAACACTTCAGAGTGATGTCCTGACGCGACTATCTGACGATTCACAACATAGACCTGGGCATCCAAACGACGCACAGCCGTTACATCATGATGTACAGCGAGAACTGTTTTCCCCTCTGCAACCACTTCATGAATCAAACCCTCTAGGTAACGAACCCCTTGCTCGTCCATACCTGTTGTTGGCTCATCTAGGACAAGTAAACTTGGGTCGTCTAGCAAAGCTTGAGCAAACAATACCCGCTGTTGTTCACCACCTGATAGTTGTCCCATGCGACGGTCACTGCGCGCTGCCATCCCCACACGCTCTAACTGAGTCAGTGCTTGTTGAGTTTGCTTAGACTTACGTCGCCAAAACAGCGGAACGCGTGTTTGATTCAGCAATACAAAGTCCATGACTGTAAGTGGCAGACTGGCTTCAAACATGGCCTTTTGAGGTACATAACCAATTTTACCTGCTTGTTGCGTCTGCTTTGGATCTGGCCAATGAACCGAGATATCACCCGTAAAAGGCGTTAGGCCCAACACTGAACGCAACAGGGACGTCTTACCACCACCGTTAGGGCCCATAATGACGTGGCATTGTCCCGCCTCGAACTGGGTTTGAATACCTTGCAGAATGAGGTTGTCACCATATTTCAGGCCTACCCCGTTAAGAGAAATAAAAGGACCTGGCATCACGCTTTCTCCTGCGCGTGTTTGCTTGCGACGAACTTCATTGCTTCAATAAGCGTTGCGACGTTTTCACGCATTTCAACTTCAACCTTATTGGCTTCGTACTCGCCATGGGTCATATGAGAAAAACGGTAAAGCTGTACGCCAGTCGCTTCTTCGATCGTATCGACAAAACGGTTAGGCATATTGAGTTCGTAAAACAGCACATCAATGCCAGATTGACGGATCTTCTCGATGGTTTCTTGAAGTTGGCTAGCACTTGGCTCAACACCGTGTGCTGGTTCAATCACCGCTGCAACATCGACACCAAACTCTTGCAAGATATAACCGTAAGCATTGTGCGTGGTCGCAACCTTCATGCCTGCCGTATCTAACTGCCCAAGTGACAACATGGCATCACGCTTTAAAAGGCGAAACGCTTTTGCGTACTTTCGCGCATTTTTACGGTAAAAAGCAGCATTTTCTGGGTCAAGTTTACTCAGTTCACTTGCAATGGTGTAAACCTTTTGAATCGTAGTCGATAGGCCAACAAACGTATGTGGATTCACCGCGCCTTTGCCGACTGATTGCCCCATTGCTGGTAACAGCGGTACTTCTTTGTTTGCTTCTATCACCACTAGGTCATCACGTTGAGCCGCTTGGATCACTTTTAGTGCAAAATCGTCATGGCCAATCCCATTCACGACAATCACATCCATTTGGTTCAAACGCTTAAGATCATTCGGTTGCGGCAAGTAGTTATGAGGATTAAAGCCCGCATCGACCAAAGGAATGATCTCCGCTTTATCTCCGACCACCGCTTTGACATAGCTGTAGTAAGGCTGCAAGGTAATACCTATGTTCAGCTTCTCTGCGAAGGTTGAAGTGGATACGGCCAGTAAAGTACATGCCGTTAGAATTCGACGTAAGAAGGCGCGCTTCTTCATAGTTGTTATCATATTGATGGTTACTTATTGAACGTGATGACTTGTTGATCGAAATATTGATTGATCATAACGACTTAGTGGGCATGCGTAGCAGTGGATGAAGGCATTAAGACAATCTGGTGCCAGCCATTTTGCTTTCGCTCCTCTTGCTGGATAAGGTGACTCAATTGTTCCGCTGACGCGGATGTAGAGAGCCAAATATCGGCTTGCTCATGACGACTATCTAGGAGCATCGAAGCCGAGCCCTTTTCACCTTGTCTCATACCAATGTAAAGACCTGCATCCAGTTTTTGCCACTGATGAGAGCCTTTGCGCTGCCAGCTTTGGTCTTTAACAAATGGAGCAACCCAAAACTCTTCCAGCTCACTGATTTCTGGCCATTGGCCTTCATCAATATGAAGATCACGGATTTCCTCATGAGCAAGTTTGAGCTCAGCAATCATGGCAAGCTCTTCTTGTTCAAGATCGGTAATCAATACTTGATGTGCGAGCGCTTCGGTATGTTCTGATTCGGTTTGATGATAAGGCAGCAAAAGCGTTGATATAGCGAGAATGCCAGCAATGGTCAGAGCAACCCATTTGCCTTCACGACTGCCATTATCTGGGCGAACTTTCTGGGTAATCATTTCTCTTTTAACTCAACCACATCCACTTCTACTGGGTTTTCGTGACCAGCATCGAAGACAAGGTAGAAGTCCGTTTGAGGATGAGTAAATTCAGCAATCGAACGCTTGTCTGTGGTTACTTTTGCAATCAAGTTGTCATCGTAATCGTACATCTCAACATCGTAATCCACTGCAGTTGAACCATCAGAGTAGCCCGCTTCGCAGATCACTTTTTCTTGCTCTAGATGGCAACTCATCAATGGGAAATGCGCCGCTGCTTGAAAGGAAATAAAACCAGCAAAAATAGCTGAGACTTTAAGAATTGAAAGGTTTTTCATGGTGTATCCAAAATGGCTCAGTGTTTCACTGAGCCAAGCTTTGATTAGTTAAGTTGCGTTTCAAAAGTCAGGTGAACATTCGCACTGGCTTTATCTGCTAGTGGGTCATTTTTCAGCTCACCTTTGTAGTTGGCTTTCATCAGGTAACGGCCCGCCACTTCCGGCGTGAATGTAATTTTGCCGTTTTTATCACTCACTACATCGATTTGCTCTTGATGGTTGCGGTAAAGCGTACCTTCACGAGTAATTTCCGCAGTCACACCTTGTTGAGGTTCCCCATTGAAGAAAAATTGGAAGATCACTTCTTCACCTTCAATGATGTCTGAAGGGTGCGTAAGCGGCTTCATCTCAAGCAATTTGCCTTCAATTTCCAATGCTTTTTCTGTTGGCATGCCCACTGTTACGTAGCTTTCTGCGCGGGTGTAGCTTAGCTGAGTCACCACATCACGCGCTTTTTCCGGAATAACGCTCGCACGGTCAGCTTTACTCGCTTTTGCCCATTTAATCGTGTCACGACGGCCCGCTTTGTATTGGGTGTAGTAACTAGGTTGGTTGTTGATAGCCACCTTGTGTGTGCCTGCCTCTTCGAAATAGAAGTCAAACATCGAGCGGCGTTTGCCACGCACAACAAAGTTAGGACGCTCAGAACGACCATCCGGCATGATCACCAACGCTTGCTCACTGCCTGCTGGTTTATCAAACACAAACGTCCCGTGAGATGCGGTCACATCGAACGTGAGCCAATCACCACCTTCTTTCGATACCGTGAAATGAGAAGGTAGAACCCAACGTGGGTGCGCTTGTGCCGTTGTCGCCGCAGCTAAACTCATCGCCATTACGCTTGCTAGTGCCACCGCTTTCATTTTGGTTTTCATTATTATTCCTTCTCTATCACTTAACTTGGTAATTGACGGTGATTACGCCCGTCTCTTCCGTTGGTTTTATTTGGTAGCGCACTTCACTGTCCGCTAACTGAATTTTTTGACGCAGGTAGTTGCGACCACCATGCTCACGCACCACTTCCACATGGAGCGTGTAATCACCTTGCTCAAGGCGCTGACCGTCATCGTTGGTACCATCCCAAACGAATCGGTATTGGCCCGCTGGACGGGTGGCTGACGTTACAGCATCGACGAGTTCACGATCGTAGCGACCCACTTTGCGCCACCAGCTACGAAGATCTTTTAACCACTCATCTTTACCTACCCAAAGTTGAATGGTTTTGACTGGTTTACGCTTTTCATCTTCGATCCACACTGCGACATAAGGTCTTGCATACATCGAGGAATCAATCTTTGGTAACTCAAACTCAAAGTCGACTTTGGCATTATCAGGAAAAGGAGCAGCCAATAGAGGCAAAGGTGCTAAGGCAGCAATCAAAGCTACTTTGCAAAAGGAGTTGTGACGAAAGAATCGACCTTTGTTTAACATCGGGTTTTCTCTGAATAGGCCGCTATGGCACAGCAGCAAAATAAATAATAAGTGACAACACAGTGCCAAAAGACATCCACTGCATTGAGGTTCTAAAAGTCTTTTTCTTTGGAAGCAGCAGACACACACCAGTCAAAACAAAAAAGACCATCAGCAAAGCGGTGATATCAATAAACCACTTCCAAACATCTCCGCTATTGCGCCCTTTATGTAGATCGTTTAATAGCGCAACAATGCCGTAATTGGTGGTTTCTATTTCAGCTTCACCGGTCGTCATGTCAACGAATACCGTCGCGTTGTAACCTGGGCCTTTGAAATCCAAAGAAAGCTCACCAATGAGCAGCTCACCGCCCTCAACCTCGGTGTACACATCAAGTGCTGATGGCGTGCCTCGTAAGCCTGTTTCTTGGGTGAGGAAACTCAGTAGTGCTGCTCGATTAGGTTGAAAACTTCCCTCGTTAGCAAAGAGTTGTTCATTCGGAATGGTCAGCGTGTGTTGCTGAATGATGGGTTCACTGCGCTCAAACAGTTCTGGGCGATTTAATGTGATACCAGTTAACGCAAAGAATAGCGTCACCAATAAAAGAGCCATCGAAATGTAAATGTGCAGACGGCGTGCCCAAGTTTGCACACCTTTGCTTTTGAGCAACATAGGAAACAATCATCACCAATAAATGAGGGCTTAATTTAGGTGATAATCATTCGTATTGGCATTTAATTTACATTGTTTACGTTTAGAGGCAGAGTCAGGCTCCCACTGGAAACAACGGGAGCACATGAAGAGAAGCTTATCGAGCTAAAATGGGATAAGTGAAGAACAGTAAATGGCAGAAGTTAAATAAGAAATGAGCTAACACCGCGCACCATAAGCGGCCAGTGAAATGAAATACAAGTCCATAGCCAAGGCCCGCTAAGGTTGCGAAAACGATAAGTAGAGGACCACCAGCAAAGTGAGCCAATCCAAACAAAATGCTAGCGATAACCAAACCTAGTCGCCAATCAAAACGGCGGGATAATGATTGCTGTATAAACCCTCGGAACAGCGCTTCTTCAGCCACACAAGTTAGTATTAGGTTGTTCAACGCAAATAGCCACCACCATGATGGCAAACTCAACTCTGGCTTTAATGCACCAAGCATAGCGGCAATAGGCAACAGTGAAAGTAACGGGATCATCACCAGCAATGCAGGCTTTACTCTGTCTTTAGCCTCGCTCCCCAGCAAAAGAGGGTAAGCAAGAAAGAGAGCAAAAAGAGCCAGTGGCTTATCTAAATTCAGATACATCGAGAAAGGTGCGCTCAGTGGGCCTGCCGTCACTTTGTCGAGTACTTGTAGATTATTGAAACCCGGAATGAGATGCACAAAGAGCATCACACACCAAATGATCACGACACTCCAACCCAAATAATAAACGGGCTTCATTTTTTGGTTGGATGCCAACATGGGCAGTCGATACGTAACACCCAAAACCACTAAAGTGCTTGTGAATGCGATGAACTCCATCCGACCGACAAACAATGCGCTCAACAAGGTGAGTCCAAGTAAAGCCAGAGCAACCGCCTTTTGCCGCAAAAACACCGCACCTATCGCGAGAATAAGTGGGACCCATAGCCAGATAGCAGAATCGAGAATCATAGTACTGTCCTTACAAGAGAAACTGACGTTCCAGTCTTAACGCTGGATGAAGGTACTATAACGTTATGATATTTAAAAAGAGATCGAACCAGATTCACTGTTTACAAACAAAAAGACCCGAGCTTTCACTCAGGCCTTTCGGTTTATTTGAATACGATTAGCTGTTTTGACTTGCCTTAGCTTTGCGTAGTTGAGACAAGTATTTCACCCAGCTCTCAGCTTGGGTTGATGGCTCAATCTCGTTCGCGCGCTTGGCATTCGCTAGCGCATCTTCTAGACGTTTCAGCTTGTAGTAAGCGCGAGTCTTCACTAATGCCACATCGGCTTTACGCCCAGAGACCTCGTCCAAGGCAACCAGCGCATCTTTGTATTGACCTTCTTGAACAAGCAGTTGAGACAAGTTCCAGTAATATTGACGATCCAACTTTGCTGCCACTCGCCAACTTTCAATCGACTTATCCCACTCCTTAGCCATCTGCCAAAAAGTCGCTTGTTGAGCTTTCAGTTTGCTGTCTGAGTTAATGTCATCGAGCTCACCCAACACTTTCGCAGCTCGCTCTGGTATGCCACGCTTGCCATAAAGCTGAGCAAGAAGTCTTAAGTCATCTTGGTTCAACGCGACGCCTTGTAATTTAGCAAGAGCAAGAGAATCCAGCGCACGCTTGTCATCATCAACACGTAAATACAGAGCAACAAGCTGACGCCACCATTCCACACGCTCAGGCTCAATCGCAATCAAGCGTTTGATCGTGCCAGTTGCAGGCCCCCACTTTTTCAGTTCAAGCTCTGCAGACAATTTGATCGACAACGGAGCCATCTCATCTGGCTGGCCTAATTTCTCGTATCGTGCCATCGCAGAGAGCACTTTGTTCCATTGACTCAACTGATAGTGAGACTGCGCGATGCGCAACCAAATATCGTGCGCTTTTTGATTCTTTGGCACTGATGTGCTCAAGTCGTAGTAGTGAGGCAGCGCTTTAGAAAACTGCTGCTCATTTAACAGCATATCCGCTAACATTTTGCGTGTTTGCCAAGCTTGCTCGTCCTTCAAAAGACCGCTATTTACTGCGATCTCCAATTGTTTGATCGCAGGCTTAACTTGCTCGTTCTGCCAGTAGAAAATACCCAGCATGCGAGCAACAAATGCTTGATCATACTCACGAGATAAGTCGAGACCTTCAAGCGTGGAAATGGCTTCTTGCAGCTTTTCTTCTTGCGCTAGGTTATGAGCACGTTGAACACGAGTCGCCGTGTACTGACTCAGTTCATTCGCGACAGTGGTAAAAGCGCTCAGGCTTAATACCGCTCCGATTAAGAATTGCTTCATCATTTAGCTAACTTGAACTCCACTCTTCTGGTTTGCCCAAAGCGCTCGACCGCTACACCATTTTCAACCTTCGGCTGATACTTCGATTTCTTCAATGCACGAATGGCTTCTTTCTCAAACATTCTCTTAGGCTTAGCATCAATCACTTCAATGTCTTTAGGGCGGCCTGTCGCATCAATGGTAAAGCGCATTGTCACGTAGCCTTCGATCTTCCGCTTCACCGCTTTACTTGGATAGCGAGGCTCTGGGCTGTAAAGCATTATCGCCTGTTGGTTGCCCATGCTGCCTTTTAAGTTCGGTGCACTGATCGCGATACCATCCAACGCAGTATTCAAACCCAATGCGCTGATTGGCGTGACTTGGCTCATTGGCTCTACTTGGGTTTCCGCTTGAGACAAATCCATCGGCTCTGGCGATTTTGGTGGTTCAGGCTGCTCAGGTACAGAGCGTTGACGACGTTGCACATCAGCATCGTTCTCTACCATCACCATATCAAAGCGCACCGCCTCCGAAGGCTTAGGTGCACGCTGATTACCTTTGTCGACCATCCAAGCCATAAAGCTAAACAGGCTCACCGCAATCATTATTGATGCTGGTAGTGCGAGTAACAGCCTACCCATTAAGGTTTCTCCGCCGCCAAAGCAATGTTCTTCACGCCAGCCCCTTTCGCTGCATCCATCACTTTAACCACCGTACCGTTGTAAGCATGCTCATCAGCTTGAATCACAAGCGACGCGTCTGGCTGCTCAAGCAACAGGTGCTCAATGGTGGCTTCCACACGCTCGATATCCACCAAACGTTTATCGATGTACACATCATTAGCAGCAGTTACCGCAATAAAAATGCCCGCATCTTTTTGGCTAACGACATTCGATGCTTGAGGGCGATTCACTTCCACACCAGACTCACGCACAAATGAGCTAGTCACAATGAAGAAGATCAACATGATGAAGACAATATCTAGCATCGAGGTTAAGTCGATCTGTGCTTCATCCTGTCGATTGGTTCTACGTCCGAGTCTCACCTCTGACTCCTTAAAGATTGTTCTAACTGGAGGGCTTTGCGTTCACACACTTTGCTTAAGCGCGCATGCACAAACATGCCAGCAAGTGCTGCGACCATACCTGCCATGGTTGGCAGCGTCGCAAGTGAAATACCAGAAGCCATCAATTTTGGATTGCTGCTACCTTGTGTGGCCATCACATCAAAAACCGTAATCATACCTGTTACCGTTCCTAGTAGACCCAGCATTGGACAAATGGCCACAAGAACTTTAATCGTTGATAGGTTTTGACGCAGTTCAATGTGCGCTTTGGCAATCCATCCTTCGCGGATTTGATGCGCGTACCAAGAGTGATGATCGGCTCTTGCTGACCACTGCTCACAAAGCTGTTTCTTCACCTTTGGAAATTCCATTGTTAGGTAAAGTACACGCTCCATAACCAGCAGCCAGCACACCGCAACAACGGCTGCCAACCACCATAGGATTTGGCCACCTTGCTGCATAAAACGCATCAAGGTTGAGGCCCAATCCTCACTGATCAAACCCAATGTGTTGAGTAGGATCTGCTCCATTACGCTGCGTTCTCCGCTACAGTATTCGGTGCTTTTTGGCCTTTTGGCATATCACGCTCAGCTTGTTCTGCCACAAGGCCAATGCCTTGCTTTTCAAGGATATTGCGAATGTTCTCAGCTTGAGAGCTCAATACGTTGTGTGCCAGAAGTAGTGGCATCGCTGCGATCAAGCCAAGTACAGTGGTCACCAATGCCATTGAGATACCACCAGCCATCACTCTCGGGTCACCGTTACCAAACTGAGTGATCACTTGGAAAGTTTCGATCATGCCTGTTACTGTGCCCAGTAGACCTAGCATCGGTGCCAGCGCCGCAAGTAATTTCAGCATCGACAAACCTTTTTCTAGGTGAGTCTGCTCATCCACTACCGCTTCTAGTAGACGAAGCTCAAGCGCTTCTACACTGCGGTGTTTGTCTTTTTGGTAAACCGCTAAGATACGACCGAGTGGGTTATCTTCTGGTTGAGCTGGATTCTTAAGCTGTTTGGCGATTTTCTGACGAGCAATCATTAGTGACACACCGCGAACCAACGCGATAATCAAACCAATCGCTAACAAGCCAAGAATGATCTTACCAACCACACCACCTGCGTTCAGGCGATCGGCCATGGTTGGTGAATTTGCTAATTGCTCAAGTAGAATGCCACGAGATGGGTCAATCACTACGGCATCGATTTCACCAGCCTTTACGCTGCTTGCCGTTGGGCCATTATCTGGTTGGCGGAGATAGCTAACTGCATCACCGCGTTGACCATTCCATTTAACGTAACCCGCATCGTTCAACAGCGCCATTGAGCCAAGGCGGACACCATCAACGGTTTGCTCACGCCCTTCACCATCAAGCAATGAGAAGGACACGTTCGCTATCTCGCCACTTGCTTTGACTTGCTCTTCCATACTGCGCCACATTGCTTGAAGCTGTGGCAATGTTGGTAGTGATTTAGCGGCAACAATGTCGACGATATTTTGCTGGTAAGAGTTTGCGTCTACACCAGTAACAGAATGCTTAAGTTCTGCTTCCAGTTCTTTTGCATTTTGGCGAACCACACCAAACAACTCACCTAAGCTGCCTGTTTCAAGGCGTAGCTTTTCTTCTAGCTGTGCCAGCTCCGCTTCATTTTCACTGAACGTCACACCGAGGGTGTCAGCTTCTGCTTGCAGCGCCGCACGTTCTGCTACAAGCTTATTTTTCATTACCTGTAGCTTTTGCTGAGTTTTGTTAAAACCAGATTCACGAGCCACGTTATGGGATTGCTGTTGGCGATTTTCTTGTTGTGCTTTTTGCAGAAGAGTGTCACTTGCAAACGTCGTATGCGGTAAAAGCGCAGCAGTAGAAATCAATGCAACCAATAGCCATTTCTTCATCATTTATTTGCCCTCCGCAACGTTTAGAGACACAGGCAAAGTAAGCATGCTCGGTGCTATCTGTTTGTTCGCCATAGCAAATGCGTTATCGAGTTCTGCTTTCTGTTCCGTTCCAACGGCTTGCCATGTTCTTTGTTGCTGAGACCAACTCCAGAAATGCTCACCTGACAGGCTACGCGCAATAAGCGACACACGGCCTAGGTAGAGAATATCGGCTTCAACTTGGTCGTTGCTATCCAAGGCGATCTTACCTTGGTAAACACCTATCTTAGTGCCGTAGTCCATTTCAATTTGGTACGCTTCTAGAATTCGACGGAATTTCTCAGCATCCGCGACGTCTGCGCGGGTCATCATGGCATCGAGTTTGGCAATACGCTCTTCACGCTGTGCTTTGCGGATAGGTTTATCATTCGCCACAATCGTTTTAAGGCCATCAAGCATGTGGTACATCAAAGGCACTACACCTTGACGAGTCTGAGCGATCTGCTCAATCTGCTCATTCAAACTTGCGACTTCGTCATTCTGACTTTCGACAAGATTTGACAGGTGATCGCGATAAATCTTCAAGTTGCTGACTTCTTCTTGCAGCTGCTCAATTTCAGCTTCTAGAGACAAAGACTTCTCTGCACTTGCATCAATGCGCTTTTGGCTCACTGCCGACGCTTGGTTGGTTTTACTCTGCACTGCTTGTGCATCGTTAAGATTTTCCGCTTGAACGGGAATCAAAACCGATGAGATCAACAGAGCGATACTTGATTTCATTAGATTCATACGAGTTATATTTCTGTTTTCCAAAAACGACTAAAGGGGAAGACTCTTCTTCCCCTTTTAAAATCAGCTTGTTATCAGTATTTAAACTGGATTGTCGCCATGTAGTTTCGACCTTCGCCAATCACTACACCACTCGCTCCATCTTGCTTACTGTTGGTGCTACCGCCACCTGCTAGGTAATCGGTATCAAACAGGTTCTCAACATTGAATCGAGTTACGATATCCAAGTTCTCATCATACTTGTGTGTGTACGACACGCCCATATCAATACGTGCATACCCATCTTTCTTAAATGTGTTCGCTGCGTCGCCGTAGCGCTCACCTTCATAAATCAAACCTAGGTTCACGTTAGTGCTGTTCTGGACTTTGTAGCTTGACCAAACACTTGCTGAAAACTCAGGAACGTCTGCTGGACGGTTGCCTTTGTAATCCGCACTCTCAGTGATTTCAGCATCTAGGTACATCGCAGAAGCCGTTAGTGAAAGCTCTTCAGTAACAAAGCCCTGCGCTAGGATTTCTGCACCGCGGTGTACTTGTTCGCCATCTTGGGTCTTCTTGTACATCACATCGCCACCAGCATTAACACCGTCTTCCACATCTAGTGCGATGTTTTCTAGGGTGATATCGAATAGCGCACCCGTAACGTATAGACGCTCATCAAATAGCTCCCACTTGGTACCCACTTCGTACGAGATACCGCGTTCTGCATCTAGCTCTTCACCATCGTTAGTGTAGTCCGTGCTATTTACTGTACCTTGAGGCATAAAGCTCTCAGAGTATTGAACGTAAATCGAGCCGTTACTTGCTGGGTGGAAAATCACACCTAGCTTCGGTGAAACCTGACTTTCTGTCAGTTCATCACTGCGTTTCTCATCATAACGAACACCAGCAAGTACCTGCCAGTAATCGTTAATTGTCATCATGTTTTGCGCGTAAATACCCCAAGTGTCATATTCGCTAGTCGGCCATTTTTTAGAACTCGTTGGCTGAGGCTTCACGACCGTTTCACCCGCAGGGACATACTCACCATCATGGAAAGCCATAAAACGGTCGTAACTGTAATCTAGGTAGTTTGCGCCGACTAAGAAGGTGTTGTCTGTACCAAACAAAGAGAAATCTGTCGTCACATCTACGTAAGCAGTATCAAATACCCAGTTATCTGAGCGCTCGTTACCCTTGTGCTTGATCGTACCGTCTTCTTCGTACCTATCGAATTTCGGGTAAGACTCTACATCAAAGCGCTTAAAATCTTGACGGTTGTAGCCCGCTTTCACGTTTACGCTATCCGTCACTTGTGCATTGATGTCGATACCGTAGTTTTCTACATCGTTGTCAATTTTTGACCATTGTGCATCCCAGATATACTTGTCACCACGGACTGGTTTACCGTCCACAATGTATGCACCTGAATCAACACTACCGTCATCTTTAGTGCGGTCATAGTGCGCTGACACCATAATATCTTCAGTGATGTCGTATTCCACAACTAGTCCACCAACAACGCGATCAGTTTGTGGCTCTGTACCATCACCGTATTCACGCCATGAGCCGTAACTTTCTTTTGCAACAATGGCGCGGGCACGTAGTGTCTCTTCTTCATTCAATGCGCCACTCACGTCTAGGACTGTACGTGAATGATCGTTTGAGCCGATATCTTGACTCAAGCTTGCTTGCGTTTCTGTTGTTGGCTTCTTCGAAACCATGTTCACAAGACCACCCGGCTCAGACTTACCATAAAGTAGACCTGAAGGACCTTTAAGAACTTCAACTCGCTCTAAAAGCTCAATTGGTTGACGGTAGTGAGACCAGTGCTGACGGCCATCACGTAGGAAGCCATCCGAGCTGCTTAGTTCAAAACCACGTAGTGAGAAGCGCTCGCGGTTACGGCTTGTACCACCCGCGCTAACACTTGCGTCATTTTGTAGAACCTCACCTAGTGTGCTTGCACGCTGCTCATCGATGACTGCTTCATCGATCACAGCAACCTGCCCTGGAGTTTCCAGCTGCGTCATTTCCATGCGCATTGCTGTGCTGTTGGTATCCGCTTTGTAACCAAACTCACGGCCTTCTACTACTAGGTGTTCATCTGTTGTTTGAACTTCTGCCACTGCAGGCGCTGCTAGCACCGCACCGATCACTAATGCCAATTGGCTCTTAGTAAACATATCCTTTCACTCCGACTATTTTCGGGTCGCACACTCTATGATGTGATTCCCTTTTATTTATTTCGGCAGTGAATATAAATGACAACCATTACCATTTGCATTAAATTTACATTCTTTGCATTCGTATAGCTTTGTAAAGAAGTAGTGGCTTATATACCTCACTAAATAGAGGTCACTCACATAATTGCTTTGTTAAAGTGACTTCGAATTATTGCCTAAATAACAGCGTCACCAAAAGTCCTCCCTTAGGACAATTGGATGCAATGGCCTGCCCGCCCATCATTCGCATAGACTCCTTTACTATCGCTAGACCCAAACCGTAACCTCCACGCTTTTTATCACGAGATGCATCCAATCGGGTAAATGGGTCAAATATATCCGAAAGCTTTTCTTCTGGAATGCCTGGGCCATTATCGGCAATAGTGACGGCTAAATAGTCATGATTGTCGGTATGTTTACTGGATAAAGAGACATTGATCTGCGCTAACTCACCTGCATATTTAATAGCATTTCCTACTAAATTATTTAAACAGCGGAACACTAGCGTATCAACACACTGTGCTTCAGTGCTCTCCATGTCAGACGAAAAAGAAAGAGTTTGTTCCCCTTTAAGATCGATCTTACAACGTTCAATTTGAAGAGCGATGAGCGCGCTCAAATCACTGTGCTTTAACTCTGTATCATATCGAGCGTTCTCTAGGCGGCTGAACTCCAAAATCTCACCAATAAGGTGATTCAGTTCATTCGCTTCTTCTTCCATACGAGTCACAAGGCTTTGCTCATTTTCACCAACACGCTTACGCAATAAATGTAGTACCAAGTTTTGCCGTGCCAAAGGAGTCCTAAGCTCATGAGAGACATCGCGTATCAATCTGCGCTGCTTTTCTGCGAGTAAATGAATTTCCCTTGTCATGTGATCAAAATCTTGGGCTAACTCATTAAACTCAAGCGTATTGGACTGAAGTTCACTCACTACACTGACATTAAAATCTCCGTTTGACAGTTTTTTGCTCGCCTCTCTCAACCTATCAAGCGGTTGTTGTAAGTTTCTCGCCATCAACAATGAAAACAGTGCCAAGATCACGCCAGCGATCACAACCTTCAATATCGAGAAATACAGAATAAAATCATGAGCGGGGTGCAATTGATGGGGTAACTGAATAACGAGATTATTATTTTCTACTAGAGGGATATTGATTATTGGTCGGCTCACTCGACCTTCCAACTGATCCTCAATACTGCGCTTAAATCGTAATTTGAATTCAAAGTGAGGATGCATCATACGGTGCGTCAACGGTTGGTAATTGTCGTCCAGTACAAACAGATAGTATTGTTGAGCATTTGACCAATCAGCAAGTTCATCCATATCCCCCTCTTCGATTAGGATGTTCGCTTGGTCAGCTAAATTGAGCATTTCTGCTTTTATACCCGCGGGAACTTTGAGCATAGCTTTGACCAATGCTTGTTCAGCGATAGCTTGGACCGCTAAGATACTAATTACAATCGCGGTCATATAGCTAAATAGCTTAAACGCAAGGCTGTCTTTTCGTTTAAAGAAATAAGAGGGACATGCAATCTTCATCAACTGGTTACAGCCTCTAAAAAGCTATAACCTTTGCCACGAAATGTCTTTATATGTTGCTTAGCCAAACCCGCTTCAACTAGCTTGCGGCGAATATTGCTAATATGCATATCGAGATTACGGTCAAATGGGCTGAGCTCTTTCTTCAATACCTTAATTTGCAACTCTGCCTTAGAAATCACGACACCTTGATTCTTAACTAGATAACTCAACAAATCTGCTTCCGTTCCAGTCAATGGCAGTGTGTCCAGTTGTTCACTGATACTTTGTACCGTGCAACGCATAACTTGCCGTTGACGCTCCAAGCCTACACGACGAAGAATTGCTTTAATACGCATCAGTAACTCGGAAACGTTGAAGGGCTTTCCGATGTATTGATCTGCTCCAGCTTGATAGCCGTCTAGCATCGAGTTCTCATCATTTAACGCCGTTAGCATCAAAATCGGAGTGGCAAAACGTTGACAAATACGACGTGCGACCTGCATACCGTTTAGATTTGGTAGCATGACGTCGAGAAGAACAAGGTCAACGGGCGTTTTCTCCATATACTGAAGTGCACTTTCTCCACAATGGACGGATGAAACAGTGTAACCCTCTTCTTGTAATACCGCTTCCAGCAATTCACACAACGGAACATCATCATCTACAATCAAAACTCGAGACATAATCAAGTATCACTCAAATAAAAATGGTTCGCATTCTATTACTCATTTACAGATTAAACAACCATAGATTCTAGGGTTTCTATGTAAAATTCAGGCAGAAAAAAAGCCCACTTTTCAGTCGGCTTACATCACGAAGAACTTTACTTATTTATATATACGAATCAAAACTTTAGGCCCGTCACTTTCGCAACATCTTCAACAATACCTCGCAGATTACTGCTGATCGCCTGAAGAGTTTCTAGTTCTTCTTCGGTGAAAGGGTGAGTAAGCACTGACTCAGCACCTTTTTTTCCTACAACGGTTGGTAAGCTGAGGATGACACCATTCACACCGTATTGTCCCTTCATCATAGTGCCGACTGGCAGTACAGAACGTTCATTAATCATGATGGCTTGGATAATACGAAACACACTTGCAGCAATTCCGTGAACCGTATTTTGCTTGCGACGAAAGATTTCATACCCAGCTTGTTTGACTGCTTCGAGCAATTCATCTGCATCTATACGCGGTATATTGTGCGTATCACAATAGTAATCAGCGGGCTGACCTGCGATAGAAATTAAGCTTTTGGGTGTGAAACAGTTACTGCCATGCTCACCAAGCACATAACCAAAAATGTTCTTAGGATCCAAATCAACACGGTTTGCGACGATACTCATCAACCGTGCCGTATCAATCACACAGCCACTGCTAATGACTCTGTTGTTATCGAAACCAGTATTAGCCGCGATGAAGTGTGCGACAATATCACAAGGATTAGAAACAACAATCAATGTTGCATTAGGAGCAACTCTCTCTACTTTTCGAGCAATTTCAACACCAATCTTAGCATTAATCTCTGCAATATCGATTCGTGTCTGACCTTGCTTAATCTGCGCGCCAGCAGTAATCACAACGATATCTGCACTAAGGAGGTCGAGATAATCATCGGTAGGAATAATATGAGTATTCTTGGAAAACGTAAGCGCCGCGGTATGACGAAAGTCGAACACTTCCCCTTCGGCACGTTCTAAGTTCTGGTCCAATAGAACCAATTCACTCACACTGCCCATAGTCAGTAAGTAGTTACATACACCGACACCTACTGCACCTGCGCCAATTACACCAATTTTCATACTTCTCTCCCTGATAATATAACTGCACACTCTCTTTAGATTCGCCCTAAAAAATTGGGCTATGAGAGCACAAAAGTCCAATCACTTTATGTTACCTAGAATACTTATCTAAGCTAGTCTTTCTCTACTCGATGATGATTAAATGATTGAAATTTCTTCTTAAGAAACATCAGACCCCATTAATGAAAAGAACTCCATACATTTAAACTCTATTCGAGAAAAGAAAAAGGAGTACAATTCTTTGTAGTTTCTTATTGAGAATAGACGTATATGACAACGCTATTAATTGGTCACCGAGGCGTGGCAGGTAAGTATCCAGAAAACACAAAAGTCAGTGTTCAAGCGGCCATTGATATGGGCCTGAATTGGGTTGAAGTTGACGTTCAACCAACCAAAGACAACGTACTGGTTGTTTGTCATGATCACACGGTAAACCGTTGTAGCAATGGCCAAGGTCGAGTTGACCAAATGACCTTACCTGAGCTCAAAGCGTTGGATTTTGGCCACTGGTTTAGCGATGAATTCATCGGTGAATCCATTATGACATTAGAAGAGTTGCTAGAGCTCGCCGCAGAAAATAACTTAAACCTCAACATCGAAGTGAAAGTCGATCATCATTCAGCAGAAGATGTCGCCAAGATGGTAGCTAGCGCCCTATCTAAAGGTTCATTGGCTCAAGAGTCCATCCTATTATCGAGCTTCAGCCATGAGGTTATCAGAGCACTGAACAAGCACTGTGAAGGCTATCGATTGGGGGTATTAAGTGAGTTCTTTACTCGTAAAGACAAACTGTTGTTAGAAGAGGTAAGTGCTTACAGTTGTAATCTCAATATCAACTGGGTGCGTTCACGTCAAATCAAGAAGCTACAACAAGCAGGCTTTAAGGTGATGTGTTATACGGTCAATAATCCAAACAAGTTAAAACACTTGCCAACTTTGGATGGCATCTTTAGCGACCACCCAAGCCGCTTTATACCTCAAACATAATGTTGGTATCAGGATCGCTACTACCACTCTATGGTAATTGGAGTTCCCATTTTGACCAACTTGATAAACTCATCCATCTCTTCGTTGGTAATGGCGATACAGCCATTGGTCCAATCAAAACTCTGAATAAATTGGGGTGGTTGAGTTTCACCATTTTTTAAACCATGGATCTTGATATCTCCGCCAGGAGAAACGCCTCGTCGATGCGCCTCCAAACGGTCAATCGCATCTGGATAACTGATATGGACAGAGCGATAGAAAGCTGAGTCGTTAATCACATAATCTAGAGTGTAATCACCTTCTGGGGTTCTATTGTCCCCTTCCTCCTGTTTGTGTCCTTTGGGGTTAGCACCTAACGCAATTCGGTATTCTTTTACCACTTCGCCATTTTCCATTAGGTACATTCTGCGCTTTGATTTATCTACTTTGACCAGATCAACAGCAGCCTGCGTAAGAGGGATAAAAGAACAACACAAGATTAAAGACAACCATTTTACTGACATCGCCAGAACGCCTAACTCTTACAATTTAAGGGAACACAAAAGAGCAGCCATGCTAATCATAAGGTAATACTAAAGCAAACTTAATGTGTGTAAATATCACTACTTATTGCGACTAAGTTAGATTATTTTATAAGGGTATTACTTTATAAATTCAGCACAAATAGAGAGGGAATTATGCTTAACATTGCTTTTTTCAGTGCAAAATCCTATGACGAAGCCTCTTTCAACAAAATCAAAAACCATCGAAACTTCGAGTTCCACTATCACGATTTTCGATTGACCTCTAAAACAGCCAAAATGGCGCAAGGCTGTGAAGTGGTATGTGCTTTCGTAAACGATGACTTATCTGCACCAGTGCTGAAACAGCTTTCTCTAAACGGCACTAAGCTTATTGCTATGCGTTGTGCAGGCTTTGACAAAGTAGATTTAGAGTCCGCAAAAGAGCTAGGACTACAAGTAGTACGCGTTCCCGCCTATTCCCCAGAAGCCGTCGCTGAACATACGGTAGGCATGATGATGTGTCTGAATCGCCGACTACACAAAGCGTATCAGCGCACACGTGATGCAAACTTCAACCTAGAAGGTTTGGTGGGTTTTAATTTCTATGGAAAAACCGTAGGCATTGTTGGTACCGGTAAAATTGGTATCGCGACTATGCGCATCTTCAAAGGCTTAGGCATGGAACTGCTCTGCTATGATCCTTATGAAAACCCACTTGCGCTAGAAATGGGGGCTCGCTATTGCTCTCTCGAAGAGATTTATGCCAACGCGGACGTTATTTCTCTACACTGCCCGATGAGTGAAGAAAACTACCACTTATTGAATGAGAAAGCCTTCTCTCAAATGAAAGATGGCGTCATGATCATTAACACCAGCCGTGGCGAACTACTGGATTCAGTCGCGGCTATTGAAGCGCTAAAGCAAGGCAAAATTGGCGCTCTTGGTTTAGATGTGTATGACAATGAAAAAGACCTATTCTTCCAAGACAAATCAAACGACGTAATTGTCGATGACGTGTTCCGACGCCTATCCGCTTGCCACAATGTATTGTTCACGGGGCATCAAGCATTCTTGACTCACGAAGCGCTGAACAACATCGCTTCAGTAACTTTGAACAACATTGATGCTTTCTTTGCGGGTAATACATCTGGCAATGAACTGATCAACTAAATCCTTAGATCGAGCAGTATAGTAGAGCGTTGAATTTCAGCTATGCTATACTCCTCGACCATTAAAAATTTGAGTCTAATTACCATGAGCATAAAAACTGATATTCAAAAGCTGCACAACCGTTTAGATACTTGCCAACGTAAACTTGATGCGGCTCGCTCTCGTGGTGATCACGAAATGATTACTAAGTTCACGAATGAAGTTGAAGATCTAACTAAGAAACTAAACCAACTAAAGCATAAGCAAACTTACGAGCTAAACAAAGAGCGTAAGAGCCTGCTAGATATGCCATTCTCTCGTGAAATCACTAAAGCGGAACAAGCGGATATCGGCAAACTTAAGAAGCGTGTGAAAGGTCTTGTTATCGTTCACCCACTAACTAAAGTTGGTAAAGAGCTTCGCCTAGATGTAATGACCGGTTTTGCTCCTAAAGAGTTCTAATAACTCTACCAAGCAACGGATATTGAAAAGCCCAAGCTGTTAGCTTGGGCTTTTTTGTATTTTAAATTCAGTAAATTTAGCTTTGGATGAACACCACTATAAACGGCGAGTGACAGTGCAACCTTATCAATCGTTTATCATTGAAAGTTGCGCTGGCAGTACTCAGAGCCACCTAATTAGAAGTATTAACGCAAAACCTCAGATAACTTTCAAACCTCTGAAACGACGAAAGCCCGTTGATTTCTCAACGAGCTTTCTAGGTAGTATCGGAGTTCGGGACGCCTAGTTTGGGGGCGAACACAACTAGGGGTTTACTAAATCCCTACCATTCCCAGTTTGCGCTGAAATGAAAAAAGCCTCGCTATTTCTAGCGAGGCTTCTTAATAGTGGCGGAGAGATAGGGATTTGAACCCTAGATACGCTATTAACGTATGCCGGTTTTCAAGACCGGTGCTTTCAACCACTCAGCCATCTCTCCACAAATTGTCATCAACAGATTAGTACACTGGTGATGTTGTTACTTGTCT
>NZ_JBQEQR010000082.1:0-87902 GCF_052037695.1 Vibrio sp. WZ-1
CTTCTCGCTTCTCGCTTCTCGCTTCTCGCTTCTCGCTTCTCGCTTCTCGCTTCTCGCTTCTCGCTTCTCGCTTCTCGCTTCTCGCTTCTCGCTTCTCGCTTCTCGCTTCTCGCTTCTCGCTTCTCGCTTCTCGCTTATTTCCAGATAGCACCTAGGCTATCGAGTAGGCCAGAACTTGCACCTTGGCTTTGCAGTGCACTTAAGATTAGGGGAGTAAAAGTGGAAATCAGGGATGGGTCCATACCTAGAGCAGAGAACGCACCTTTTACTGTCTCGTTGTTTACGATTAAAGCAGACAGGCCACTTGCCTGTAGAGAGTCAAAGCCTGGAACTAGTCCCGCTAATTCTGAAGCCTCATTATTACCCAGAGAGCTCTGAGCTAAGGCCAATAGTGAACCTACACCACCAATAGCTTGTTCGGATGACACGTTTGTACTTTTTTGAATGGCAGAAACTAGGTCAGTATCTGCTGCCCCCTGTTTTGACCAAGCTTTAACTGCTCCCATTAGTGCCGCGTTCGCAATTTCACTATAGCCGCTGTCAGCGCCTACTTGGTTCTCTTTCGATGTGCTTTGACAGCCCATCAATGCGACACTGGCAAGTGCTGCAATAGCCACTTTCTTATACATATCATCTCCTTATTACTTACTGCTAACCATTCTTTCTAAGAATTTGTCTCAGTATTATCCAAAAAAAACGGCGACACAATGTGTCGCCGTTATTAGCTTTGCTAAAAATCCAAATTAAAGGATGTCTAGTAGCTCTACTTCGAATACTAGAGCAGCAAATGGAGGGATAGCAGCACCTGCGCCACGCTCACCGTATGCTAGGTCTTGTGGGATGTATAGTTTCCACTTAGAACCAACAGGCATTAGTTGAAGTGCTTCAACCCAACCTTTGATTACGCCAGTTACTGGGAACTCAGCAGGTTGACCGCGAGATACAGAGCTGTCGAATACAGTGCCGTCAGTTAGCTCACCGTGGTAGTGAACACGTACTTGAGATGCTGCTGTTGGGATTTCACCAGTACCTTCAGTGATGATTTCGTACTGAAGACCAGACTCAAGAACGTTTACTTCTGGACGTAGAGCGTTGTCTTTTAGGAACGCTTCGCCGTCAGCTGCTGCTGCTTTAGCTGCTTCTTGACGAACTGCTTCTGCACGAGTGTGTAGCTCTTGCAGTGCGTTGTTGATCTCGTCGATTTCGATAGATGGCATGTCACCAGTTAGTGCAGTTGCAATACCAGCAGCGATAGCGTCAACGCTAAGACCTTCTAGACCAGAACCAGCTAGTTGCTGACCCATTTGCAGACCAATACCGTAGCTAGCTTTCTGTTCTGCAGTTTCAAATTTAATTTCAGACATGAATGTCGCTCTTATTAGGAGTGATAAAGGCACAGGATATCAGGTTCGAGCCTCGGTTTAAATGATTGCGCTCGAATGTCGCATTCTGGAGCAGAGGGTGTGACTTATCTCTTACTCCAAGTGAAATTTCTGCTAATTTACGCCAAATTACATTTTACTTTGGCGAAAAACATATACTCTCCGCGCTGGTATTTTTATACTGAGATTAGAAGTATTAAGGGACTCATCAGAATGAATCGTCGCAGAAAGAAAAAGCAGCAAGTCGACCATGTCGAATTGATGAAACAAAAGCTCGCTGCTATCGATTGGAAGCAGCCGTTTAACAAAGAGAAGTGGCAGGAAAGAATTGAGCCTGTGACTCAGTTTTGGTTTCGCCTTCCAAAACTTCATCAACGTGCACTGATGGTGTTAGTGCCGGTGGTGTTAGTGCTTCTGTTTATCCCAGTACCAAAAGATACAGAAGAGCTAATTGACAGCACTCAGGTAGACAATCAACGTGTTGCCATCCAACTGAACGCGCAAAGCTTAAGCGAACAGCGCTCAGCGCAGAACTCAGAACCAAAATCGGAACAGTGGAAAGAGTACACGGTGAAAAATGGTGATACGCTGGCCCAGGTTTTCCGTAGTAACCAACTGTCGATGGCAGACCTTAACGCCTTGGTCAAAATCGAAGGCAGCGATAAACCTCTGAGTCGAATCAAGCAAGGCCAACTGGTGCGCTTTAAACTGGCTGATGATGGCAAATTGGATATGTTGCAGCTCGAAAAGAGTGGCGAGTCGGTGATGTTCTTCCGTTTATCTGATGGCACATTTGGTCGTAATAAATAACGACAAACAACAGTCCATTCCTAAGGCGCGATGATTCGCGCCTTTTTTGTACCAGTTAATCTTGTATCTGGTTACTCGTTCGCTTTCTTGGCTTTTTCCAAGGAAAGAGTGGTAATACGATCATCAAGATTCCGAAGGCGGTAAGCCAATCAGGAATCTCATTAAACCACCATATCCCAAATAGCGTCACAAACACTAGACCTGAGTATTCTGCTAAGGCTATTTCTCCCGCTGGGGCTTTTTGATACGCCAATACCGCTAAGCCGTTATAACTTAAGATGCAGACTGCACTGATGATAACTAATGCTAGCTCCTGGTAACTAATTGGCTGCCAATAAAATCCAGCCAACAGCGCCGAAACGGGTAATGAGAACAATGTCGTCCACCAGAGCGTGGTTACAACCGATTGCTCGCTGGGCAGTTTCCTTACTAATAAATTAAAGATTGCCAGCGTGGTTGCCGTGCCGAGTGCAAACAAAGCCGCCCAATGAAAATGATTTGGTCTGAGCACCACTAAGACGCCAAGGAAGCCAAAGCAAGTGAGTAAGATTTTACTCAACGGTGGATGCTCTTTGAGAAACAATGCTGACAATGGCAGCATTAAAATTGGTGCGGCGTAAAAAACGGCGTTAGCAGTAGCGAGAGGGAGGTGAGTCACCGCAACCATCATGCAACCACTGCCAACCAGTATAAGATGCGCGCGTAACAAGGTAATAGGTGCTTGCTTCAGGCTACGTTTATTCGGTTGTTGTTTGAGGTAAAAAGGTAGGATGAGCAGCAATGAAAACAACTGGCGCACAAACATATACTGGAACGGACTGATACCGCCCTCAATCAGTTTGACGGCAACATCTGAGAGCGATGCCGCCAAATTACCGATAACTAATAAGAGTAACGCCAGATGGTAAGGTGACATTTAACTTACTCGACGCATATCCACGTGAGGAATACCATCTTCAAGGTAGCTTTCGGAAATCACCTCAAAGCCATGGCTCGCATAGAAAGCCATCAGATGCTCTTGGGCACCGATATCTATCGTTTGACCTGCCCAAAGTTGTTGGCTACGTTGTAAGGCTTGCTCAAGCAGTTCATGCCCAAGGCCGCCACCGCGTGCGCTTTGTTTGGTTACCACACGGCCGATACTCACATTATCGTAAGTGGTACCAGCAGGTAATAAGCGAGCGCAGGCAACCAGCTCATCGCCTTTGTAACCCAATAAGTGATAAACGCCTTCTAGCGTATCTTTTCCGTCTAGCTCCGGATAGGGGCAAGTTTGCTCCACCACAAAGACATCAACGCGCAGGCGCAGCATCTCGTAAAGTTGTGTCGTCGTCAGTTGAGAAAAAGGTAGGGCAATCCAGTTGATCATTTTCAATATCCATTAATGAGCCAATGCCGCTGACTTTACGTCGTTTTCTGCTATTACTCATTAACAATGGTTAATTTTCACTGGTCTTCGCGATAAATCTGGCGATAATGTGCCCTCTCTTTCATCCCACCTGAGGATATTTCCCTGTGAGCAAACAAACTTTTGACCAAGTAGGGCTTAATCCAGCGCTACTCGAGACGCTTGAATCATTGAACTACACCCATATGACGCCAATTCAAGCGTTGAGCTTACCTGCGATTTTGAATCAGCGTGATGTGATTGGTCAGGGCAAAACTGGCTCGGGTAAAACGGCGGCGTTTGGCCTTGGCGTATTATCCAACTTGAACGTGAAGCGCTTCCGTGTGCAATCTTTGGTATTGTGTCCAACGCGTGAGCTGGCTGATCAAGTGGCGAAAGAGATCCGTACGTTAGGTCGTGGTATTCACAATATCAAGGTACTAACCTTATGTGGCGGCATGCCAATGGGGCCGCAAATCGGTTCGCTAGAGCATGGTGCGCATATCCTAGTGGGAACACCAGGTCGTATCCTTGACCATTTAGATAAAGGCCGCATCAATCTTGAAGAGTTAAACACCTTGGTGTTGGATGAAGCCGACCGTATGCTCGATATGGGCTTCCAAGATGCGTTGGATGCGATCATTGATGCAGCGCCTAAACAGCGTCAAACCCTACTATTTAGTGCAACATTCCCTGAAAAAATTGAGCAGATTGCTCAGCGCATCATGCAATCACCAGAGATGATCAAAGTGGAAGCGACACATGATACATCAAGCATTGCACAGTACTTTTACAAGGTTGAAGGTTCTGAAGCTCGTGATGAAGCGCTAGCAAATTTGCTACTGACGCACCAACCAGAGTCAGCGGTGGTGTTCTGTAATACCAAGAAAGAAGTACAGAATGTTGCGGATGAACTGCATCACAAGGGCTTCAGTGTTATTGATCTTCATGGTGATCTAGAACAGCGTGAACGTGATCAAGCATTGGTTCAGTTTGCTAACAAGAGTGTGTCTATCCTTGTTGCAACAGACGTTGCGGCGCGTGGCCTCGATGTCGATAACCTTGATGCAGTTTTTAACTTCGAGTTATCTCGTGATCCTGAAGTACACGTTCACCGTATCGGTCGTACAGGTCGTGCGGGCAGTAAAGGTTTGGCGTTCAGTTTCTTTGGTGAGAAAGACGGCCTACGTGTTGCTCGTATCGAAGAGTACCTAGATATGGATGTAATGCCAGCAACATTGCCTGAAAAATCAAACCAACAGCCATACCAAGCTAAGATGGTGACGATTAACATCGATGGCGGTAAGAAACAGAAAGTACGTGCTGGCGATATTCTAGGTTGCTTAACGGGCAAAGGCGGTATTACGGGGGCCCAAGTAGGTAAGATTCAGTTGATGGCGATGCGCTCTTATGTTGCGGTAGAGAAGTCTGTGGCGAAGAAAGCGCTGCAAACCATCAGCAACGGAAAGATGAAAGGTCGTCAATTCCGAGCTCGTATTCTCAAGTAATCAGAACTTCACTTAAAACAAAGGCGCTCGACATTGAGCGCCTTTGTCTTTTCCAGTCTATCTGACCTTATTCATTACCTTTCTTTAAGCGTGACTTAATGCGGCTAAGACTGATCGCGGTAATCCCCAAGTAAGCGGCAATCTGGCTATCGGTAATGCGTTGCTCCAGATCTGGATAATGCTGACAAAACAACAGGTAGCGCTCTTCTGGGGAATAAAGCAACATAAAGCGTTCTTTGTTCTCTTTATACATCAATTGAGATTCAAGTAGCTTGAGATAGATAGGGTGTTTTTCTGCACGCCATTGATGCAGCACTTCAATTGGCAAGCAAAATAGATGGCAAGGCGTCAGTGTTTCCAATAAATATGGCGAAGGCTGATTCTTGATAAGCCCTTCAAAGCCAATCACCCAATCTTTTTCCCAATAGAATTCTTTACTGAACTCCTTCCCTTTGTCTGTCAGGTAACTGGCGTGGCATAAGCCCTCTAACACAAAGTAGATGTGCGAGCTGAACTCACCTTGGTGATTGAGAATATGGCGCGTTGGCAGCTCAAGCTGTTGTCCGTGTTCAATAAGCTGATTCGCCTCATCTTCAAGGAAGCCATGATTGATTAAGTCAGAAAAAAGATCGCTGTGCATGTGATAACTCAAAAACGGTTTTCCTCATTCTAACGGTTTTTACTAACAACAAAAAAGCGGCTCATGAGAGCCGCTTAGCATCATTGCCAAATCTACCTATTTATTCAGGTCGATTTGATAAATCGCGAAACCAACTTCGTCAGTTGCGACACGTTTCATCGGGTATTGTCCTTTCTCTTTGATGAACTGCGTTGCTTTATCACTTGGTGAGGTTTCAAAACGAACATCAAGTTTGTTATCCGATTTGATTGGTGCGAAAGACCAGTTGTTATCCGCGCTTGGTGTCACTTCGCCTTGCTCTTTACTGATGCGAGAGATGTAAGCGGCAACCACTGAGCGGTTCTCATCTGGAGCATCAAATGCGATGAAGTCCGGACCAGTACCTGGGAAGGTCGCACTGTAGGCGCGGTAGTTATTGGTTGCGATGATGAAGTCTTGCTTCGGATCAACCGGTTTACCGTTGTAAGTCAGGTTCACGATACGCTGTGAATCTGCGTTAATCACTTTACAATCCGCATCGTACTTCGGTGGTTGAGTGACATCGATTTGGTAGCTCACACCATCAATCACGTCGAAGTTGTACGTACGGAAGCTATCCCAGTTAATCAAAGACTGAGGCTTAGTGCTGTTGACATCAATGTGATTGAACTGACCCGCACTGCACTCTAGCCATTCGTGTACTTCTTTGCCTTTGACTTTCATCGCTACCAGTGTGTTCGGGTAGAGGTAAAGGTCTGCGGCATTACGGAAAGTCAGCTGACCGGATTCTACTTCCGTGAAACCATTTGGATCGTCTTTACGTCCGCCGACTTTAAATGGTGCTGCTGCGCTCAATACTGGAATGTCTGCAAGATCTGGGTCGCCTTGGATAAAGCGTTCCACGTAATCTTTCTGCGCTAGGTTTACGATTTGAATCGTTGGGTCATCTTGTACAAGTGCTAGGAAGCTGTACATCACGTCATTTGCTTTACCAATTGGCTGGTTGACGAATTCACGTGTGCCTTTGTGGTCTTCGACAAGCGCATCCACAATGCCTTTATCAGCTTCAGCCAAAGACTTCTTGTTGGCTTTGTCGAAGATAGGACGCGCTTCGGACTGACCTTTAACGACTTGCCACTTGCCGTCTTTTTCTTTCAGCATCAAGTCCATTACGCCAACGTGGCTACCCCAGCGACCTGGCATCACTGCGGTTACGCCATTAATTGTGCCTTTCGCGTTGTCGACGCCTTGCAGTTTGGCAAAGTCTTTACCCGGGAACACGGCGTGAGAGTGACCAAAGGCAATCGCATCAATGCCTTCAACTTCTGTGAGGTAGTAAACCGAGTTTTCAGCGCCTAGCTTGTATGGGTCAGTCGAAATGCCCGAGTGTGGGATCGCCACAATCACATCTGCGCCTTCTTTCTTCATCTGAGGAACCAGCTTTTTCGCTGTCTCAGTGATGTCTTCAGCGAAGACTTTACCTTCTAGGTTCTTCTTATCCCATACCATGATTTGCGGTGGTACAAAGCCGATGTAACCCACTTTGATTTCGTGGCTTTGACCATCAGTGTCTTTGAACGTGTGCGTTTTAATTAGATAAGGTTTGAAGTAGTGCTCGCCTGTCTTCTTATCGAAAACGTTAGCACTAACATAAGGGAAGTTTGCACCGTCGATAGAGTTTTTCAGGAATTCAAGACCGTAGTTGAATTCGTGGTTACCAATGTTACCCACATCATAATCCAACTGGTTCATCGCTTTGTAAACCGGGTGAATTTCGCCAGCGTTGATCCCTTTCGCTGCCATGTAATCGCCCATCGGGCTGCCTTGAATCAAGTCGCCATTGTCGACCAAAACACTGTTCACTGCTTCTTCACGAGCTTGCTTAACCAGTGTTGCTGCACGGCTAAGACCAATTTGTTGTGAAGGTTGGTCTTTGTAGTAATCGTAATCCATCACGTTAGTGTGAATGTCAGTGGTTTCGATAATACGTAGCTTGATGGTGTCAGCCATTGCTGGACCTGCAAGTGTCAACATACCGCTTAAAACTGCGACGGATACGGGATTAACTGCCATTTTCATGAAGTGCTCCAATTTAATGGGATAGGGAAGTGTGGCGTACTGTAACAAACTTTTATGTAACTAAACGATTGCAGGATAGAAAATTGTGATAATCAGGTGAGAAATTACCTCACAATATTCTAGCGTGCTTGTTGTTTGTACAAATTCGAATGAGACCAAACCAAAGCTTCTTAGCAGTTTTTTGAATAAAAAATGAAATTTTAGAATTTCAGGTAATATAACCAGCCCGCCATAATGCTGTTCATAACGATATCAATGGATGATGAGCAAGCACATGGCAGTGAACGATTCAGTAACGACTTTCCCAATCAATAAGCCTCGGCTGGTTTCGAATAACCAAGCTGCCGATCTTCCGCGTTTTAGCAAGCAATCTCTACAACCAGGCGAAGTAGCGCTGGTGGGGGCCGGTCCGGGCGACCCAGAGCTATTAACGCTTAAAGCGCTTAACTGCCTGCAACAAGCTGACGTTGTGCTATACGACTACCTAGTGTCTGACGAGATCATGGCGTTAATCCCAAGCGAAACCATTTTAGTGTGCATAGGTAAACGTGCTGGTCACCACAGTGTGCCACAAGAGAAGACCAACCAACTGCTGCTGGATTTTGCTCAGCAAGGCTACAAAGTGGTGCGCATCAAAGGTGGAGATCCATTTGTGTTTGGCCGTGGTGGTGAAGAGCTGGAAGTCTTGGCAGACGCCGGCGTGCGTTTCCAAGTCGTGCCAGGCATTACCGCTGCAGCAGGCGCGACTGCTTACGCTGGGATTCCATTAACGCATCGTGACTTTGCTCAATCCGCGCTTTTTGTTACTGGTCACCTCAAAGAGGACAGTGATGATATGGATTGGTCGACATTAGCGAGAGGAAACCAGACGCTTGTAATTTATATGGGCTTGATGAAATCAAACTATATTCAGCAACAGCTTATTGGGTATGGCAGAGATGGAAATACGCCTATCGCAATTATTGAACGTGGTACGCAAATACGCCAGCAAGTTTTTACTGGAAAGTTATCTCAACTATCTGATTTAGCTAAGAATGCAGAATCGCCATCTCTGATTGTTATTGGTGAGGTGGTTTCACTGTCTCAAAAATTAGACTGGTTTTCTTCTAGTACTGAAATCAACAAAAGTGCTATAGCCAGCTCCCTATAATCCCCAGCCAAAGATAAAGGACTAACCAAGCCTTCAAGCTTAAAAGGAAATACCAAACATGGATCAACAACGTTTAACTCACCTTAAACAGCTCGAAGCGGAGAGTATTCACATTATCCGCGAAGTGGCTGCGGAGTTTGATAACCCAGTCATGATGTATTCGATTGGTAAAGACTCATCGGTAATGCTGCACCTTGCACGTAAAGCCTTTTACCCAGGAAAAATTCCATTCCCGTTACTTCATGTTGATACGGATTGGAAGTTTCGCGAGATGATCGAGTTTCGTGATCGTACCGCTGAGAAATACGGCTTTGAGCTTTTGGTTCACAAGAACCCAGAAGGTCTTGCGATGGGTTGTAGCCCATTCGTACATGGCTCTTCTAAACA
Source organism: Vibrio sp. WZ-1 (assembly GCF_052037695.1). Taxonomy (NCBI): domain Bacteria; kingdom Pseudomonadati; phylum Pseudomonadota; class Gammaproteobacteria; order Vibrionales; family Vibrionaceae; genus Vibrio; species Vibrio sp. WZ-1. The sequence continues at coordinate 9,323 of NZ_JBQEQR010000082.1, forward strand.
TACTGACATCATGAAAACCCAAGGTTTAAAGCAGGCTCTGAACAAGTACGGGTTTGATGCGGCATTCGGTGGTGCGCGTCGTGATGAAGAGAAGTCACGTGCGAAAGAGCGTGTTTACTCGTTCCGCGATAAGAACCATACCTGGGATCCGAAAAACCAACGTCCGGAGCTTTGGAAAACATACAACGGTCAAGTAAATAAAGGTGAGAGCATCCGCGTATTCCCTCTTTCAAACTGGACTGAGCTGGATATCTGGCAATACATCTATCTAGAGAACATCGAAATCGTGCCACTGTACCTTGCAGATAAACGCCCGGTTGTTGAGCGTGATGGCATGCTGATCATGGTTGATGATGATCGTATGGAGCTTCAACCAGGTGAAGTGATTGAAGAGAAAAGCGTACGTTTCCGTACTCTTGGCTGTTACCCATTGACGGGGGCGATTGAATCCGAGGCGAATACGCTAACGGGTATTATTGAAGAGATGCTGGTAGCAACTTCAAGTGAACGCCAAGGGCGAGCGATCGACCACGATCAGTCAGGATCGATGGAGCTTAAGAAGCGTCAAGGCTATTTCTAAAGGATCTAAGGAAAGATAATGAACAGTGCAGTTGAAGCTCAATTAGCCGAGCTTGGAATTGAAGGCTATTTAACACAACACCAGTACAAGTCTTTGCTTAGATTCCTGACTTGTGGCTCGGTAGATGATGGTAAAAGTACCCTAATCGGCCGTTTGCTCCACGACTCAAAGCAAATTTATGAAGATCAGCTAGCGGCGGTTCACTCAGACAGCCAACGTGTTGGCACCACGGGTGAGAAGCCAGATTTAGCATTGTTGGTCGATGGCCTACAAGCTGAGCGCGAGCAGGGCATCACGATTGATGTCGCTTACCGTTACTTCTCGACGCAGAAACGTAAGTTCATCATTGCAGATACGCCAGGGCATGAGCAGTACACGCGTAACATGGCAACAGGAGCATCGACCTGTGATTTAGCTGTGATTCTTGTTGACGCACGTAAAGGTGTATTGGATCAGACGCGTCGCCACTCATTCATTTCTAACCTATTGGGCTTGAAACACTTTGTAGTGGCAATCAACAAAATGGATTTGGTGGATTACTCGCAAGAACGCTTTGAAGAAATTCGTGATGAATACCTACGATTTTCAGAAAACCTTGAAGGCGAGACAGATATTCAAATTATTCCGTTGTCAGCACTAGAAGGCGACAACGTGGTAGAGAAAGGGCAAAACCTGAGCTGGTTTGAAGGCCCATCTCTGCTTGAGCTACTTGAGGATGTGGACGTTGGTCAAGAGAAGGAGGAGGGGGACTTCCGCTTCCCTGTTCAGTATGTGAATCGTCCTAACCTCGATTTCCGTGGCTTTGCTGGCACGATTTCATCGGGTTCGGTGAAAGTAGGTGATGCGATCAAAGCGCTGCCGTCAGGCAAAACATCAACGGTTGAACGTATTGTTACTTTTGATGGTGATGTACAAGAGGCGCAAGCTGGTTTAGCTGTAACACTGACATTGAATGATGAGATTGATATCAGTCGTGGTGATTTGATTGTGTTAGAAAACGCACAAGTTGAGTCGACAAATCATCTATTAGCAGACGTGGTATGGATGACTGAGCAACCTCTGCAACCGGGTCGTGATTACGATATTAAGATTGCGGGTAAAAAGACGGTTGGTCATGTTGAGGTAATTCGCCATCAATACGACATCAATAACCTTTCTACCCACAGCGCACCGGAATTGCCTCTCAATGGTATTGGTCTATGTGAATGGTCATTCAACGAATCTGTGGCGATTGATAACTACCAAGCGTGTGCCGACACCGGTGGCTTCATCATTATTGACCGCTTAACAAACGTTACTGTTGGTGCTGGGATGGTGAAAGAAAGCCTTGCGGCTGTTGAGCGTGACTTTTCGGGTGTCTCTGCGTTTGAGCTTGAGCTAAACGCGCTGGTTCGTAAGCACTTCCCACACTGGGAAGCTAAAGACCTGAGCCAACTACTGAAGAAGTAGTTCGCTCACAAAGCCTGATTGAATTGCGAATATCGTCAGGCTGATTTCCCCCGGACCCAGAATGCAAGGAAGCCCAAGAAACCAAGCATTCTGGCGTTCTTTTTCGCTTGCTTTACTTTTTGTCTAGTAACTAATTTGTCACTCAGTTCATCTTGTATGCAGCAGTTGTTGTTATGCCCGAATCGGGTTTGTTGGTAAGGAAAGGCTATGTGGGAACAAGGATTTGTATTAGCGATTTTGCTTGGCATTATCACTTGTTTGCTCGTAACCAAACTTAAACCGAGTTATGTGTTTGCCGGTGCGGCCTTTATTGCATTTATGGCTGGCATGTTAGAGCTCAATACCATTGCGGCAAACTTTACCAACTCTTCACTTCTGACCTTAGTGCTATTAATTCTTGCATCAAGCGCACTGGAAAAAACCTTACTAATTAGCTGGGTCAGTCGCAGTATTTCTGAAGGTAACCTTGGTAGTGTGATTGCCAAGCTGGGTTTTTCTACTGCATTGCTGTCATCTTTTACTAATAATACCGCTGTTGTGGTGTCGTTAATTGGGGCGATCAAACGCAATCAGCAACACGCTCCTTCTAAACTGTTAATTCCACTTTCCTATGCGGCGATTTTTGGTGGCACATTAACGTTAATAGGAACTTCAACCAATCTAATCATCAATAGTTTTGTCGAAGATGCCGGCCTACCGAGCTTGAATTTCTTCACTCCAACCATTATTGGCCTTGCGGTGCTGGTGGGCGGGGTGCTTATCCTTATTCCGCTCAGTTATTTATTGCCAAATTATGATGACCAAAGCCAAGAAGACCTACCTTATTTTCTTGAATCTCGAGTTGAACCAGGCTCTCCGCTAGTAGGGCGCACGATCAGTGAAAATAATTTACGCGCATTGAGAAAACTGTTTCTTGCCGAGGTGGTTCGTGATGGTGTGAGTGTTCCTTCCGTTGGTCCTGATTTTGTCCTCAATGCCAAAGACCGACTACTGTTTTGTGGTGATGTAGAGAGCGTGGCGACTCTACAGGAAATTCCTGGTTTAACGCTGTTTGGTCATCAACACCTCAATGGGCAGAATTTTATGGAAGTAGTGGTGAGCTCATCGGCGACTTTCTGCCACAAAACACTGAAAGAGAGCCGTTTCCGAGATCGTTTCGATGCCGTCGTGGTGGCGATTCGTCGTGGTCATGAGCGTCTCGAAGGTGGCTTGGGAAACATTACCTTAGCCGCTGGTGATACGTTAGTGCTCGTCCCTGGTAAGCGCTTTGAAACTGAGCGTCGTGCTCATCGCAAAGAGTTTGTATTAGTTAACGATTTAGACTCCAGCGCGCGTTTGGATGCCAATAAATCAGCACTGGTACTTGTTGGTTTTGCTGCGGTGATTGCGTTTGCGCTGCTAGAGTTAGTACCCATTATTAAAGGTTTAGCGGCTTATCTAATTGCTCTATTGGCGTTTGGGGTGATTCAGCTCTCTGAACTGCGTCGCCGCTTTCCAATCGATATTGTGGTGATTGTTGGATCGGCATTGTCCATCGCACAGCTGATGATCTCTTCTGGGTTATCAGTGCGAATGGGTGACATGTTTATAGAAGCTTTCAATGGATGGGGGGTCTTTGGGGCTCTGGTGGCGACTTATATCATGACCTTAGTGTTGACCGAACTTGTGACCAACAATGCCGCGGCAGCGCTGTCTTTTCCTATTGGCTACAGTATGGCGGTAGGCTATGGCGTTGACCCAATGCCTTTCATTATGGCGGTGCTGTTTGGCGCCAGTGCCAGCTTTATCTCTCCTTACGGATACCAGACCAATTTGTTGGTATACAGCGTAGGGAATTATAAATTGACCGATTACGTGCGAATTGGCGTGCCGATTTCCATTGTATATTCAGTGCTGGTACTGACGCTGATTCCGGTCTTCTTTCCGTTTTAATCTGTAAATTTACAAGGATACGTTATGACTGCCGAAACTCCGGTAAAAGATGAAAACATCGTTTGGCATCAGCACTCGGTTGATAAACAGTTTCGTGCTGGATTAAAAAAGCAGCAGCCTGCGGTACTTTGGTTTACTGGGCTATCTGGCGCTGGTAAATCCACCGTAGCGGGTGCATTGGAAAATCGCTTAGCTGAACTGGGTTATCACACCTATTTACTCGATGGCGACAATGTGCGTCACGGATTATGTAGTGATCTTGGTTTTTCTGAACAAGACCGCAGAGAGAACATTCGTCGTATTGGTGAGTTAGCCAAGTTGATGGCAGACGCTGGTTTGATTGTTCTGTCGGCATTTATTTCTCCTCACCGCGCTGAACGTCAATTGGTGCGTGATCTACTGCCTGAAGGCGAGTTTATTGAAGTGTTCGTCAACGCCTCTCTTGATGTGTGTGAAAGTCGTGATCCAAAAGGTTTGTATAAAAAAGCTCGCGCAGGTGAAATCCCAAACTTCACTGGGATTGATTCAGAGTATCAAGCGCCAGCGAATCCAGAAATCGATTTACCGGCAGGCGAGATGAGTGTCGAGGAGTTGGTGGAGTTGTGTTTAGTCGACCTCAAGAAGCGTGGCGTGATCCGATAAAAAAGCTTTTGGATCATGGGTGACCAAAAGGTCACTGTACTGCTCAGAGAGCTTTTGGAACATAGGTAACCAAAAGCTCTTTTTGCTGTACTACACGGTGTGGTTTACCGTGGTTTTTGCTTCACTATGAACGCTAAATTTCTGATTTAAAATGGCTAACATTTGATCGTAGTACTGGCTGTTAGTTTTGTTACCAAGCAGCTTACACAACTCATTCCCTGTTGGAGTAAAACGGTAGTACAGCAGGCGCACACCTTTCGTGTTCACCTGAAGTGACAAGTTTTTGCCTTGATAGGTGAGCATTAACGGCGTTTCAATGCCAATCTCTCCAGACTCTAATTCGGTGCTGTGCAGCAGCCCCAGTTCAATCAACACTAACAAACTCGAATAAGGGAGCTGGAAGCTGCCCATATTAAGGCTGTTGGTCGTGTCTCGTTTGCCAAAACTGAATATGCCGCCATGCGCTTTATAGCCAATAAGTAGTTTACGGCTGTTATCTCCGCCAAAACTACAGGCTAATGAAGAGGCTCGTTGGAGAATTTGCGCTTCTTTAGGCGTCATGTCCTTCAGCACTTTGAGTGCTTTCATTGATGTTGAACCTGGGTTAGTTACCTCACGTTTTAATACTTGAGCCCAGAGTTTTTGCATTGAACCGTTGTGTATATCTTGCGCCATATCGAAGAAGCGATATAACCAATCTTGGTCTGGATCACCAGCGGTCTCATCCCGACACGATGTGTGAGCAAGCTTTAATATCTGTTCTAGATTCTTTTGTCTTTGCTCTTGTCGTCTTTGCTCTCGTAGTTGGGCTCGTTCTATTACAGACTTGGCAGGCGGATCGCTTTGTAATAACGCATCTAAGCCATAGGTCTGCGCTATTGTTTGAACTCGACTCGCACTGTCTTTGATATAGCTTGATTTCTTATCATGTGCTTGATGAGTTGAGGTACTTGAATCGTGTTCGATGACGACGGGTTGTTTGATTGATTCTGCCATGTGCTGTGTCCTACCAAGAACTTGCGTTTTATGCTTTTTTCAATTTACACCGATAAATGTTGTGCGACCAGAGAGGCATGTCCGGATTTTGACAGAATAAGGACTATTCAAAATGATAATGAGTTGTTAAAATTGTTATCGTTATTTTGGAGGGGTGATGAAATATTCAGACGCAAGCAAACTGAGAAAACACCTGTCGATAGCGCTGCTTTTGGTTTTGTATGTTGGTGTATTAGTGTATTTGTCTCGCTATATCGTGTAACTAACAGGTATTAAAAAGGCGCCGAAACGACGCCTTGGTGTATCTATTCAGTTAATCAACTAAGTCAATTAAGCAAACATATTACATGTCATCGTAGGCTTCGATCGCAGTGCCTTCAATGACGTAACCAGTTTCTGCCAATTCGTGGCTGATGGTCTCGGTTTTTAAGGTCCCCACCACATAAATGACATCCCACAGCTCTTGAACTGGTGCACCTTTCGGGAATTTTACATAAATGATCTGGTTTGGTGGTGGTGGCGGCACGTGGATACAAGCGCCAAAGTACGGCACCAGTAGGAATTCCGTCACCGTATTCGCATCGCCTTCTAAAGGGATCACGAAGCCTGGAATCTTCACCTCACTACCGTTCAGCTCCGGGCGAACATTGCCAATCTTTGACTGCTGAGCGGCACCACCACTGTGATCGGAGGCTGGCATCCCCACACTATCAAACATTTTCCGTTCAGCTTCTGGTACGAGATCAATCCAATCGAGTGTAAGAGCTTCATCACTGGCCATGACTGGCGCAGTAAACGAAATCAGTAGCAAGCAGCTAGCGAGAATTTTTTTCCACATTTTTACTAGATCCTTATTGTCATCCCATCACTTAGCGATTGTCGGTAAGCGCGGAATGCTGGGATAAAGCCAATCACAATACCGGCACATTGTACCAAGCCAAGTAGCAGCCACTCATAGGGGGAAAGCGCTGTTAATGTAAGGTGTATACCATAGCTTTGTTGGATTATCGGTTGCAAGAGGGCAAGAATGGAATACAAGCCCGCTATACCTGTAAGAATACCAGCAAATGTGAGCAAGCTAGCTTCACTGATCAGTAGTGAAAATACGTGTCTTGGTCGTGCGCCCATAGCACGTAGTATTGCCATTTCACGGCGGCGCTCTTGTAAGCTTGTTAGTAGGCTACTCAGCATCCCAAGCAAGCCCGCTACGACTACAAAGCCTGATACGGCCATTAGTGCTTGCTCGGCGACTGACATCATACCCCACAATTCATGCAGTGCTACGCCCGGCATGATGGCGCTGAGTGGCTCTTTCGGGTAAGTGTTGATTTGTCTTTGTAGAGCAAAAGTTTGAATGCGTGACTTCAAGCCGACTAACATGGCAGTGATCTGCTTGGGTTGGAAATCTTTGGTTTTGAGGTCTTCAGCTTTTGGCGTTGGTCCTAAGCGAGCGCCACTTTCCCAACCAACGTGAATGGCTTCAATTGCCTCGAGTGAAACATGAACGGTTTTATCGACGGGCGTACCTGTTGGCTCCAGAATACCGACTACTTTAAATGGCAAATTATCGTGACGACTAAAACCAACATCACTGATGCCATGAGCAATGATGATTTTGCTGCCAATGTTATAGCCGAGTTGCTTCGCAACGTCAGAACCAAGCACGGTTTCAAATAAGTTATTGAATTCTTTGCCATCAGAGAAGGTTAGTGGTTGCTTACTTCCGTATTTGTAATGCTCGAAATAACTGTGGTTGGTTCCCATGACTCGAAAGCCTTTGTGCGAATCACCCAACGAGATTGGAATAGTCCAGTCTACGGCGTGGTGGTTTGCGAACTCTTGGTAACTCTTCCAGTCGATGTTGTTGGTGGCATTGCCGATTCTGAATACCGAGTACAGCAGCAGATTCACTTGCCCCGAGCGTCCTCCGACAATCAAATCTGTACCAGAAATAGTGTTCGCGAAGCTGTCTTTTGCTTGGGTTCGAATACGTTCCACTCCTAATAACAGCACAACAGAAATTGCGACCGTCATGATGGTGAGTATGGCGGTCGCTTTGCGATTCATCAGGCTTTTCCAAGCGAGCTTTACAACGGCACTCATGATGCGGCTCCTAGGGTTTGCGCTTGATTGATTTCAGGCAAATTAAGCGTTCTGTCAAACAAAGACTCTAGCGTTGGGTCATGGCTAACAAATACTAGCGTGGCGTTGGCAAGATTGGCTTGTTCCATTAGTAGTTCAATAAATGCTTTGCGGTTGTCGTGATCTAATGCCGAAGTGGGCTCATCGGCGATCACCAATTCAGGTTGACCGATCAGCGCTCGTGCTGCTGCGACACGTTGCTGCTGCCCAATACTCAGCTCAGAAACAGGTTTGTCATGCAGCTCTTTTGGTAAACGTAAACGCTCCAGCAGTGTTGTCGCTTGTTCTTCCAGTAATGCTGTTGAAGCATTTGGTGCAACACGGTTACGGCGAATTTTGCTGAATTGGCATGGAATTAGGACGTTTTCAATCACATTTAGATAAGGCAACAAATTGAACTGTTGGAAGATATAGCCAATGTGATCGGCACGAAATTTGTCTCTTTGACTTGCTCGTAGGCTCGCGACATCGGTATTTAACACCGAGAGCGAACCTGATGTGAGCGTATTGATGCCTGTTAACAGAGCAAGCAGAGTTGATTTACCACAGCCGCTCGGGCCTTTGATAAATACATGCTCACCTTGAGTAATGTGTAGTTGTGGAATATGGATGGTTGCGTTTTCTGAGCCGGGCCAGACAAACTGGGCGTTATTCAGCTCAACAACGTTTGACGTGGTTTCAGTCATAGTAAATCACCAAAGCAATGGCGTGTAAGTGATTACTTACACGCCATATAAGTTATTTAATTGCGATGTTAGAGTTGTTTTTGCTTAGGTTAGTCGCAGACTGAGTCGTGTCAGTGAACAGGTTCACACTGATAGATTCTGTCGCCGGGAACTGCTGGAACCAAGTGGTATCAATGCTGTTTAGGTCAGCAACTGAGTCGCAGTGGTAGCGATATTGAGCCGTGAACTCACCGTGGCCACCGTGTTCATGATCGTGACCTTCGTGCTCGTCGTGATGCTCATGACCTTCATGATCGTGATGGTCATCATGTGCGTGTTCATCATGATCATGGCCGCTATGCTTGTCATGGTCATGTTTGTCGTGATCATGCCCTTCGTGGTCATGTTTACTATGATCGTGGCCTTCATGATCGTGGTGATCATGACCTTCATGAGAGTCTTGGCCAAGCGTGTGAGATACGTGAACATCTTCTATCGCACATTTCGCTTGTTTGTTGATAACAAGCAGTTTGTCGGTGCCTTTTAGAGCGGCAACGGCATTGCTGAGAACCGCTTCTTGTTCTGCGTTTTCAGGCGCGTGTTCAAAGCCAACGACGTCTGCTCCCGGAGAAGTAATTTCGATCAGTAAGTCTTTACCATCTTGAGCAATATTGAACTCAACGAGACCGTGCACATGCGCTTCGTGTTGACGGTATTCTTCTGCGTTTGCAGTTGCTGTTAGTGATAGGCCGATAACAAGAGCTAGAGCGTGTTTAGAAGGCATTATCTTTTCCTAATTTGCTTAATGTTTTGTTGTGGTTGCTTTTAAATCATAGGGTTAGCAACCCGTTTAATTTCTAGTAAGGGGGCTTCTTAAGTTTAGGCAAATATAGGTGGTGCACGTGCAGTGTAGCGTACATCACTGACGTTAAACTGTGTTTCGGTACAGTTAGAATAGGTCGAACGCTGGTAAGTTGGGGTGAGAAGTTCTGGTTGAGTCTTAGTCAGGCCATGATGTGAGCCTGTAAACATCTGGCAATGATGATGGCTATGGTGCTCTGGAATGAGATCAAGTTGATGTGCGATGGTGGCAAAGTTCCATGCAAGCAGTAACGCAACACTGAGTAATACAACAGTGCGACGCCAATGATGTGTGGTTACTTGCCAGCGATGGGACATCTTAAAGCCTGAAACGATACCTGGTGTTATAATATAACACTCATTTTCGCGAAAAGTTCACTCTTTTGTTGCGACTAAAGAAATTATCTTATGTGAAATAAGAACTTACGTTCAGAAAAAGGGAAGAGCCCCTTGCTTATTGTCCACAAGGAGCTGAGGCTTATTAGATGTTTTTTTGGATCAAACCAAGTACTTGGTTGATTTCATCAGAGGTTAGAGCGCCTTCTTTGACGAACAAGATCTTGCCTTGCTTATCTTGCACTACGATGGCAGAACTCTCTTCTTGCAAAGCCCAAGTGTTTGCCACCACGCCATTTTCATCAAGTACCATTGATGACCAAGGGAATTCTTGTTTGCTGTCTTGTGCTGATGATTTTACAAATGATCCGGTACCCCAAACCGCATCATCTTGGTTGATGATGGTTGTCGTTTGGTAAGCATCTTCTGGGAATTTCGCTTCAGTTAGCGCGGTCATTAGCGGCGCGTTCATTGCTTTTGAACTGCTGCGCCCAGCGATTGCATGAATGACACGGACTTTACCTAGCATTTGTTGCGTTGCCCAAGGTTGGTAGGCTACCCCTTCACCTTGCATGACGATCTCCCCGTAAGCATCAACTTTAACGGTAGGGACGCTTTCTCCCATGGAGAGGTTATGAGCAAGTGCTAAGCTTGGCGTGAGAGCAAACAAAATCGGGAGGAGAGTCTTAGTTTTCATATTGTTATGTTCCGTATGGGTTGCGAGACTTTCCAAGTATATACTTACAGTGAATAAAAATGTAGAACCATTCATAACAATTATTTAACGTACGGCGTGCAAAATAGTTGCGATAATGAAGATATTTGTTAAAATGAACTCAGTCGCAAATTGCGCATAAAGATTGCCAGGAAAGAGCAATTGGTGTTTTCTCAAAGGGATGTTGAGGTGAGTTATGCTACGTGAGTTTGCTGTGTATCGTCCACGTCAGGTGGCGCGTTTTGTTAAGACTTTATTTAAAGGTCAGTTCTCAATTGTAGGTGTGGGTGAATTTCGTTTTGATAATGGAAAAGTGTTACTGCCTGACGTCAAAAATCCACAACAACTTTCTATTTTTAGAGAAGTAAACCAAGCGATTTTATCTCTTCCAATTTAAAAGTAAGAATTGCAAAAAGAGCGACGTTATCGTCGCTCTTTTTCGTTGTTATTCTTCGTGGCTAGGTGGAAAACAGATCCCTGTACCACCTAAGCCGCAGTAACCGTTAGGGTTCTTTGCTAAGTATTGCTGGTGGTAGGTTTCTGCAAAGTAGTATGGTCCAGCAGGTTGAATTTCGGTCGTAATGCTCGAGCGCTGCTCTTCGTGCAGTGCTTGTTGATATTGGAGTTTCGATTTCTCTGCTGCATTTTGTTGTTCTTGCGAGTAAGTATAAACCGCAGAGCGGTACTGAGTTCCTAAGTCGTTACCCTGGCGCATGCCTTGAGTCGGATCGTGTTTTTCCCAGAATACCGCCAGTAATTGTTCTAAAGAAATCACGCGCTCATCAAATATCACGCGTACTACTTCGGTATGGCCCGTTTTGCCTGAGCACACTTCTTCGTAAGTTGGGTTTGGTGTATGACCGCCAGCGTAACCGACCGATGTTGATAGCACGCCATCGAGTTGCCAAAACAGACGTTCAGCCCCCCAAAAGCACCCCATACCTAGTAAGATCTGTTGCTGGTTAGCTTGTGGTTGTGCGATTAAACTCGACTGATTTACAAAATGGGTATCATCGATTTGCATGGGAGTCTCTCGACCCGGCAGTGCATCTTCTATACTGATCATTGTCTGTTTGTTGAGCATAGTATTTGTCCTTCAATACGTGTCTTAATTTTGCGAATAACGTTATTCAGTCTGAATATGATGTTGTGATGACATAGACCGCAGTAATCCTACTAATATTACAGACTTAGCCTTTAATTGGCGTTATTATTGTTTACGTTTATTTAACTTCATTCAGCTAAAAAGCATGATAAAAAAAGCTATCCCCATAATTGCGAGCCTGCTTGTTTTTTCTCATAGCGCCTATGCCGATGTATCTCTTTCTATTAAGGGGCTCGGTGGTGCTTTAGAAGATAATGTTAATGCCTATCTCTCCTCGATTCCTGAGGAAGATTACTCCACATCATTACGTTTCCAAGCCCGCTTAGAACAAAGTATCACTGAGGCTCTCAATGCGCTTGGTTATTATCATGCAAAAATTTCATACACTATTACCAAAGATAATGATGAACTGATCGTGAATGTGGTTCCGGGGGAGCCTGTTCGTGTCAAGGTTATGGATGTCGTGATCAGTGGTGAAGCCAATACGGATGAGGCTTTTACCAAGTTATTAGCAAAATCGCCTTTGAAAGTAGGAAGAGTGCTTAATCAGGGAGAATATGACAGTTTAAAGTCGGGGATTCGTAATTTAGCTTTGCAACGAGGCTACTTTAATGGTGACTTTAAGTTGAATAGGCTTGAGGTGATTCCTGAGCTCAATGAAGCGAACGTACGTTTGCATTATGACAGTGGTATCCGCTACCACTTTGGTTCTGTGGAAATCACCGGTAGCCAAATCTGGGAAGAGCGAGTGGATTCACTTCGTCCGTTTAAGACCGGTGAGCCGTATTTAGTTTCTGAAGTGGGTCAATACAATCAAAACCTTTCCAATACTGATTGGTTCTCATCTGTGTTTGTTGAGCCAGATTTAAGTAAGCTCGATGACGGCCGAGATTTACCGATTAAAGTTTCCCTTGCACCAGCTGCGAAAAACCAAATTGAAACGGGTATTGGTTATTCAACCGATACTGGTGTTCGCGGAACGTTAAAGTGGAAAAAACCATGGGTGAGCGCACGAGGCCACAGCTTTGATACAGCGTTATCTCTTTCTAAACCAGAGCAAACGGTTACCGCAGGTTATAAAATTCCGCTTGATGATGTGTTGCATGAATACTACCAGCTACAGTTTGGTCTTAAGCACTTGGACAATCGTGACACAGAGAGCTTAGAGTCCAATCTTGCGGTTGAACGCCATTGGATCACCGATGGTGGCTGGCATAAGACGTTGTACGTTCGCCACTTGTATGAAAACTACTCCCAAGGTTTACAAGAAGATGGCGTACAATTTGTCCTTCCTGGGGCGTCTTTTTCGAGAACCCGAACTCGTGGCGGAAACATGCCGATGTGGGGAGATAAGCAAAGCGTTACCATCGAGTACGGTGATCCTGCACTGTTGTCTAATACTCGCGTATTACGACTGTTGGGCCGGACTTCTTGGATTAGAGGTCTTGGAGAAAATCATCGAGGCTTATTCCGCCTAGAAGGCGGGGCCAATATTACTGATGAGCTTGAAAAGTTATCACCTTCGTTACGTTTCTTTGCTGGTGGTGACAATAATATCCGTGGTTATGGCTACGAGTCGATTTCACCAACCGATGAAAGTGGTGCGTTAACAGGTGCTAAATATATCGCGACCAGCACTTTAGAATATCAATATCGTGTCTATGGCAATTGGTGGTTAGCTGCCTTTTACGATTACGGTGATGCATTCAATAAAACCCCAGATTGGAAAGCCGGTGCCGGTGTTGGTATTCGTTGGGCTTCTCCTGTTGGTCCTGTGAGCTTTGATTTCGCATGGGGCCTAGATGCTGTGCCTAAGAATGACTTCCGCATCCACTTCTCCTTGGGGCCTGAATTATGATCAAAACAACTCTGAAGTGGACGAAATGGTTCTCAATCGGCCTACTGACTCTTATTGTGTTGCTGGCGATTTTCGTCGGCACAATTCTGTTTACCCATCCAGGTCTAAAGTTGGCTCTTTGGGGGGCAGAGAAAGCGGTACCGCAGCTTAAAGTCGAGCAAATTCAAGGTTCGCTATTCCCACGTTTTGCGCTGCATAACGTTAGCTTTGTGGATGAGTCTCTCCATGTTGATGCTAAGGTGGAAAGCTTAACGTTAGCGATTAACTTCCGTTGTTTCTTCGACCCTAAAGTGTGTGTCGATGAGCTCGCGCTGCAGGGGGTTAACTTCCAAATGCCAGAGTTGCCACCGGCAAGTGATGAGCCGGAAGAAGAAACGCCACCGTTGCGCTCTATCAGCACGCCTGTGCCAATCTTCGTCAATAAAGTGAGCTTTAACGATATCAACCTGAACATCTTAGGTAATAAGATTGATTGGCAAGACTTCTCAACCGCATTGTCGATGCAAGGTGATCGTTTGGTCATTGCACCAACGGCATTGAAGGCTATCAATGTGGCACTAGCACCAAGCGAAGATGCGAAAGAAGAGAAGCCAGTGCAACCAACAGGTGTGGAGCCAAAGACCAAGCAAGCAGAGATACAAACTAAAGCGACGCCAGGCGTAACGGAAGATCAACAAAAAGACGCAAAAAACCAAGCGACAACAGAAGCTAAACCTGAAGGGATTGTACTGCCTGAGGTATGGATTCCACTTACTATTGAGGCGCAGCGTCTTGATATTCATGATTTTAAATTAGCTGGTGACACACCAGTTGTTGTCCATCACCTGGGGCTAGAAGCAACAGCAGGTGGTGACAAAGTCGATGTCAAAACGCTAGAACTTGATATGCCAGAAGTGGAAGGCCAACTAAGTACGCAAGTGACATTATCGGCCGACTACCCAATTCAAGCGCAGATTGATGCGTTGGTTAAACAAGCAGATGTAAAAGGTCAGAAACTATCGCTGTCTGCATCAGGCTCGGTTGGCGACTTATCATTTCAGGCAACATTGTCAAATTTGGTGAAAGCGAAAATTGAAGGTCAACTTCAACCGCTCAAACCTGAATTACCATTTGATATCAAACTGAAAGATGTGGCTGCGCAATGGCCATTAAGCGGTAAGAGTGATTACCAAGTTTCTGTTCCTAGTTTAGCAGCAAAAGGTTCATTGGAGGGCTATACCGTTGCTCTAGAAACCAAAGCATCAGGTAAAGATATTCCTGCTGTGGATGTGGCGTTAAATGGTAAAGGTACCCTAGAACAGATTGATTTGGATAGCATCGTTGTCAAAACGCTAGGTGGTGAATTAGCCGGTAAGGTGATGGCCAACTGGGCTACGCCAATCAACTGGCAAGCCGATCTGAACTTAAAGAATATTCAGCCGGGATTGCAGTGGCAAGAAGCAGAAGGTGACATCAGTGGTAACCTATCAACATCTGGCTCTTTAACCGAGCAGGGAGGCTGGCAAGTGAGTCTGCCTAAGCTGGATATTGATGGTATTTTGCGTGGCTACCCGTTGAATATTGAAGGTCAATTAGAAGCGTCTGATAAGAACGGAAAAGGCGAGGATATTCGCTTAAATACGCAGGGGTTAGCTTTATCGCACGGTCCAAACTCGTTACGAGCAAAAGGTCAGATCGATAAGCAGATCTTAATGGATGTTGATGTTAACTTTCCTGATTTTGCGAAAAGTGTGCCTGATCTTGGCGGTAAGATGAATGGCACGGTTGCTTTGCGTGGTAGTTTGAAGCAACCAGATATCAATCTGGATCTTGCACTTAACCAAGTAGATTGGCAGCAGCAAGCCCAAGTTGAAACCATCACATTAAAAGGAGATGTAACGCCTCTTCCTGCACCAAAGGCCGATGTTAGCCTGATCGCTAAGAATATTACTTATGATGACATCAAAATCGATAGTGCTGATCTTGAAGTTAATGGTGACGAAAAGCTGCACCAACTGACCTTGGATGTGGTATCAGACATCGTTTCGACCAGTTTAGAAATCGAAGGTACCTTTAAGCAAAAACCAGAAATGGTCTGGGATGGCGCGCTGCGTCGTCTAACTTTGAGTACACCTCAAGGCCCATGGGCATTACAAAAGTCGACGGCAGTTAAAGTCAACATTGATAAGCAGGTTGCTGATGTGCAAGCGCACTGTTGGTTACAGTCAAAATCAAGCGTATGTTTAAGTGAAGATATTAGTGTTGGTAAAAGCGGAGAGGCAAAGTTAGCAATCACTAACTTTAACTTTGAACAAATCAAGCAGTTCTTACCGGCAGAAACTCAACTACAAGGTTCTGTGAATGCCAACGCTTTCGCTAAGTGGGCTCCCGACATGAAGCCGGAAGTAATGGTCAATGTTGATATGCCGAAAGGTCAGGTTGAGCAAGCTTTGGAGCAGCCAATAAAGGTTGGCTGGGAAAGTGTCACTGTGAAGGCCAAGCTTGCACAAGACAAACTGGATGCTGAATGGTTGCTTGATGTGACGGATAACGGTGATTTATCCGGTAAGGTATCGCTGAACGATGTCTCTTCAGACAAGCCGACTATCGACGGTAAGGTGTCACTATCAACATTCCATTTAGATTTCTTAGCGCCTTTAATTGGTGAATACAGCTTGTTTAAAGCCAACATGAACACCGATCTTGCTCTATCTGGCGATGTGATGCATCCGAAGGTGAATGGGCAATTCTTGATTGACCAGATGAAATTGCAAGGGGAAGTCACGCCGATCGATATCGATTCTGGTCAGGTGGTGATTAATTTTAATGGACACCAAGCAGATTTAGATGCGGGCATTATTACTCCAGACGGTAAACTTGAAGTCAATGGTGATGCGGATTGGCGTGATCTAGACAACTGGCATACGAAGGCTCGTGTGTTTGCAAAAGAGCTGAAAGTGGATATGCCGCCAATGGTAAAAATCAAAGTTGAGCCGGATATGACGATTGACGTCACCCCTCAACTTGCCAAGGTCGAAGGTAATATCAATCTGCCTTGGGGGCGAATTTTTATTGATGAACTGCCACCAAGTGCGGTGAGTGTGTCGAACGATACCGTGATCCTGAACAAAGACATGCAGCCAGTTGATGAAACCCCTCCATTACCATTTAATGTTGAAACTGATATCAATATTAAAATTGGTGATGAGTTCCAACTGTCTGCCTTCGGCTTGAAAGGTAACCTTCAAGGTAACCTCAATGTCACTCAAAAAGATAAAGGGCCATTTATTGTTGGGGAAGTGAACATTGTCGATGGTTCTTACCGTTCATTCGGCCAAGACTTGGTGATCCAAGAAGGAAAGATCATGATGAATGGTCCAGCGGATCAGCCCTACGTTTCAATTAAGGCGATACGAAACCCTGATAACACGCAAGACGATGTGACAGCCGGTGTTCGAGTAACTGGCCCAGCAAGTGATCCATCGGTAGAAATCTTTTCCGACCCTGCTATGCCACAAGCTAATGCACTTTCTTACCTATTGCGAGGACAAGATATTGATGCTGAGTCGGGTGGTAATGCCATGACAACAACGTTAATCGGTCTAAGCTTAGCCAAGAGTGGTAAAGTAGTTGGTGAGATTGGTGAGGCATTTGGTGTACAAGATCTACAATTGGATACAGCGGGTTCTGGTGATGACTCTCAAGTAACGGTGAGCGGGTATATCTTGCCTGGCCTTCAAGTGAAATATGGTGTTGGTATTTTTAACTCACTAGGTGAATTTACCATCCGTTATCGCTTAATGAAGGATCTCTATATTGAGGCAGTTTCAGGGTTGGATAGTGCAGTCGATATTCTTTACCAGTTCGAGTTTGATTAGGTAGGCAGGGTTCGATAACAAGGAGTAGTTATGCAGCATCTGGTATTCGTTTATGGGACTCTTAGAGAAGGGGAGTCAAACCATCATTATCTGAAATCAGCAGAGTTCTTAGGTCACCATGAGACTGGTGCCCAGTTCGCATTATTTGATCTTGGGCCTTACCCCGCTTTATCTCTGGGTGAAAAGAAGGTAGTGGGAGAGATCTACCTTATAGATGAAGCGACTTTGCAAGCTTTAGATCAACTTGAAGATGTTCCTGTTGAGTACCGTAGAGAGAGTATCACAACGCCATTTGGTCAAGCTTGGATCTACCTTTACCAAGATACAGAGCAGCTTTCTGAAGAAATTGCGTCTGGAGATTGGTGTCAGCGAGTGTGAACCAACGGATATGATAGTTCGTATGTAATGGTGATATATACAACAAAGGCTTAGGAGGTCTGCGATGAAATATGTATCAGCACTACTGTTAATCTTTCTGGTTGGCTGTTCAAACACCATGCTACCAACGGCAACTTCTGATGATGTCGATTGGGAAAAATATGGCATGATGGCCGCAGAATCGGGTGACGTAAAATTATCGGAAAATGAGTTCGCGGCACAAGGAATTGATGATGGCGCCACCTACATGGCTTATAGCAGCGGATATGAGGCGGGTCGCGGTCAATACTGCGCGCAAGATGCGTTTTCTCTAGGCGAGAGTCGACGTTACTACCGAGGCATCTGTGACGACTTAAATGATAGATTCCGTCGAGAATACGAGTTGGGCAGAACGCTTAAAGGCAGTAAGCGCTACTGATGAAACCAATACTCGTCAGAAACAAGGAGCCGCAAGCAGTAGAAGCGGCTCATTGTATTTTCATTCGCAATTACTTTTTGTCTTGTGCTCGGTCATAAGACTCAAGAATTTCTGCCTTCGCTGCTGCAACATCAGCCCAGCCATCCACTTTTACCCATTTACCAGCCTCCAACTCTTTGTAACGCTCAAAGAACTGTGTGATTTGCGCTTTTAGTAGTTCAGGGATATCACCGACATCTTGAATATGTTCGTACTCTTTTGAGATTTTCGAATGCGGTACAGCGAAGACTTTTGCATCTTCACCCGATTCATCTGTCATCTTCAATACGCCAACTGGGCGGCAACGAATCACAGAACCTGGCATCAATGGATAAGGGGTCGGAACCAGTACGTCCACTGGGTCACCATCAAGGGAAAGGGTGTCGTTCACATAGCCGTAGTTACATGGGTAGAACATTGGCGCAGACATGAAACGGTCGACAAATACAGCACCAGTGTCTTTATCTACTTCGTATTTGATTGGATCCGCGTTAGCAGGGATTTCGATCACGACATAGATATCGTCAGGCAGTGATTTACCTGCTGGTACGTTGTTTAAGCTCATTTGAATATTCCTTTTCATTGAGGATTAAGCGTTTAGAGGCTTAATCTGGCTAACATTTACGCAGTTCACTTTAACGACAAAAACGCGGCAGGTAAACACCTGCCGCGTTGGACAAAGGTCTGAAATTAGTCTTCTTCGCGATTCAGTTCAAGAAACTCTTCGACTTTGTTGACCATGTTCTTGGAACCGACAAAGAAAGGCACACGCTGGTGCAGTTCAGTTGGTTTTAGATCCATAATGCGGTTCACACCGTCAGAAGCCAGACCGCCAGCTTGCTCAATTAAGAATGCCATTGGGTTGCACTCGTACAATAGACGCAGTTTGCCTTGAGGGTGGCTTTGTGTACTTGGGTACAAGTAAATACCGCCTTTAAGCAGGTTACGATGGAAGTCTGCAACCAATGAGCCGATGTAGCGAGAAGTGTATGGGCGACCATCTTCTGGCACATTCTCCTGACAGTACTTGATGTACTTCTTCACGCCCTGCGGGAAGCGAATGTAGTTACCCTCGTTGATCGAGTAAATCTTGCCGTCTTCTGGGATCATCATGTTTTCATGAGATAGACAGAAGCTGCCAATCGATGGATCGTAAGTGAAGCCGTTTACGCCATTACCTGTGGTGTAAACCAACATGGTCGATGAGCCGTAAATTACGTAGCCTGCAGCCACTTGTTTGTGACCTGGTTGTAGGAAGTCTTCTTCTGTTGCTGGGGTGCCAATAGGAGAAACTCGACGATAGATAGAGAAAATTGTACCGACTGACACGTTCACATCGATGTTTGATGAGCCATCGAGTGGGTCCATTAGTACAACGTATTTTGCGTTTTGGTTGAGTTCTTTATTGAACGCAACCGCTTCATCTTCTTCTTCACTTGCAACGCCACACACTTGATCGCGTGCTTCGAGTGCCGCTTTGAATTTGTCATTCGCATAAACATCAAGCTTTTGCTGATCTTCGCCTTGCACGTTCTCTGTGCCTACAGCACCAGTGATATCACCAAGACCTGCCGCGTTGATTTCGCGGTTAACAATTTTTGCAGCTAAACGAATAGAAGCTAATAGAGATGAAAGATCACCGCTAGCGTGGGGGAAATCCGCTTGTTTCTCAACAATGAATTCGCCTAGGGTGCGCAGTCCTGACATGATTTATCCTTACATTTTTCATTTCGTTGGGGGTGTTACGCAATGGGTCATCTCTTTATGGATGTTAAACGATTGCGCTAGATGTAAGTTTATGACGTGGATCTTATTAATGGTAATGAAGTAACCGACTGAGATCTCAATTTATTTGTCTTATTGCATAAGAAGGGAGTCTCTTGGTTAATGCTTGGTCAGTCAGTACTAAGCCCTGTCAGATTTGTGAAAGAGACTGCAAGAACAAAGCGAAAGGCTCTCGCTTTTCTGGTGGTTATCACGATAATGAAAGGATTAAAGAAAGCATTACAAGGTTAAGTTTATGCACATTCATATCTTGGGTATCTGCGGCACGTTTATGGGCGGTGCGGCAATTTTAGCGCGTCAGCTAGGTCATAAAGTGACGGGTTCGGATGCCAACGTTTATCCACCAATGAGCACCCTGTTGGAGTCTCAAGGTATTGAAATTATTGAAGGATTTGACCCTTCTCAGCTTGACCCACAACCCGACCTCGTGGTGATTGGTAACGCGATGAGCCGTGGTAACCCATGTGTTGAGCATGTACTCAACACCAATATGCGTTACACCTCTGGCCCACAGTGGCTACAAGAGTTCTTATTGCATGACCGCTGGGTTCTGGCGGTATCGGGTACTCATGGTAAAACCACCACTTCAAGTATGTTGGCTTGGATCCTAGAAGATTGCGGCTACCAACCGGGATTCCTTGTTGGTGGCGTGCTGGGTAACTTCGGTGTGTCAGCTCGCTTGGGTGAAAGCATGTTCTTCGTCGTCGAAGCAGACGAATATGACAGTGCTTTTTTCGACAAACGATCTAAGTTTGTTCATTACCACCCACGCACACTGATCATGAATAACCTTGAGTTCGATCATGCAGACATCTTCGACGATCTAGAGGCGATCAAGCGTCAATTCCATCATTTGGTGCGTACTGTTCCGGGAAATGGTTTGATCTTGGCTCCGAAGCAAGATCAGTCGCTGCAAGATGTGATCGAGCGCGGTTGTTGGACAGAAAAGCAGTTCTCTGGTGTCGATGGTGATTGGCAAGCACACAAGCTGGTTGTCGATGGCTCTAAATTTGAAGTGTCACTGCAAGGCGAAAACGTGGGCGTCGTAGATTGGGATCTTGTTGGTGATCATAACGTAGATAACGCTTTGATGGCTATCGCTGCTGCGCGTCATGTTGGTGTGGCACCTGATCTGGCTTGTCAGGCACTCGGTCGTTTTATTAACACCAAACGTCGCTTGGAGTTAAAAGGTGAAGAGCAAGGCGTAACGGTTTACGATGATTTTGCTCATCACCCAACGGCGATTGAACTGACTCTAGGTGGTTTACGTAACAAGGTTGGCGAAAAACGTATCCTTGCCGTTTTAGAGCCACGTTCTGCGACCATGAAACGCGGTGTTCATAAGAATACTTTGGCGGCTTCTCTACACAGTGCAGATGAAGTGTTCCTCTTCCAACCAGATAATATTGATTGGTCGGTACAGGATATTGCAGACCAGTGTAAACAGCCTGTGTTTGTTGGCGCAGAGATGGACAGTTTTGTCGCAAAAATCGTAGAGCAAGCGCAGCCGGGTGACCAAATCCTCGTGATGAGTAACGGTGGCTTTGGCGGTATTCACGGCAAGCTTCTAGAACAACTGAAACAAAAAGCTTAATGACATCTATGCAGCAAAAAGTAACCCCTAAAAAAGCCATCACATTAGCATTAACGGGCGCCTCTGGTGCCCCGTATGGGCTTCGTCTTCTTGAATGTTTAGTGGCAGCGGATTACCACGTATATGTGCTGATCTCTTCGGCCGCTCGTGTGGTAATGGCGACCGAACATGAGCTGAAACTACCAAGCGGCCCAGAGGCGGCGCAAAAGGCGCTGGTCGAACATCTTAACTGTAATCCAGATAACATCACCGTTTGTGGCAAAGACGATTGGTTCTCGCCTGTGGCTTCGGGCTCTGCGGCGCCTAAGCAAATGGTAGTGTGCCCATGTTCTGCGGGAAGTGTTGCGGCCATTGCACATGGTATGTCGGATAACTTGATTGAACGTGCTGCTGATGTGGTGATGAAAGAGCGCGGACAGTTATTACTTGTGGTGCGTGAAACGCCTTTCTCTACGCTGCATCTTGAAAACATGCACAAGCTCTCGCAGATGGGCGTCACCATCATGCCTGCTGCGCCGGGCTTCTATCATCAACCAAAGAGTATTGAAGATTTGGTGGATTTCATGGTGGCGAGAATTCTTGATCACCTCGGCATTGAGCAAGGTTTAGTGCCACGTTGGGGTTATGACCAACGTTGATTGTGTAATCAATCAAAGACCTTTACAATCCATCCAACTCATCGGGGAGCAAACCCATCAGGCATTGAACTCATCAATGCATTTGGGCGCTGAGACCTAATCGCTTAACGTTGTTGAGCAGGCAGGGACCCGTATTACCTGAACCAGATAATGCTGGCGTAGGAATTGAGCCTGGATATTGGAAGTCCTAAATACCGTCTCAACCCTGTGCCGCTCAACTCATTTTTACTAATGCAAATGGAGAGCGAGCAGTGAAAACCACTCTTAGTCTGATTGCCCTTGCAGCCATCACTTCTACTTCAGCGTTTGCCGCTGAAAACACTCTAACTGTCTACACGTACGACTCTTTCGCTGCCGATTGGGGACCAGGTCCTAAAGTCGAAAAAGCGTTTGAAGCCAAATGTGGATGCGATGTTAACTTTGTTGCGCTGGACGATGGTGTTTCCATTCTTAATCGTCTTCGTTTAGAGGGAAACAATAGCAAAGCGGATATCGTGTTAGGTTTGGATAATAACCTGATGGCGGAAGCGAAAAAGACCGGGCTGCTGGCTGAGCACAATGTCGATACATCGAAGACGACCTTGCCTAACGGTTGGAAAGACAAGACTTTCGTGCCATACGACTACGGCTACTTTGCGTTTGTATACAACAAGGAGAAGTTGGCGAATCCTCCAAAAAGCATGAAAGAGCTGGTGGAAGAGCGTGATGATCTGAAAGTGATTTACCAAGACCCTCGCACTTCGACTCCGGGTCAAGGCTTGATGTTGTGGATGAAGTCCATCTACGGTGATGATGCGACTCAAGCGTGGAAGCAACTGGCAACGAAAACGGTTACCGTTACGAAAGGTTGGTCAGAAGCTTACTCGATGTTCTTGAACGGTGAGTCTGATCTCGTGCTGTCTTACACCACCTCTCCCGCGTACCATTTGATTGCAGAAGATGATGCGAAATACGCCAGTGCAGATTTTGCTGAAGGGCACTACATGCAAGTGGAAGTGGCGGCTAAGGTCAAAGGCTCAAAGAATGCGGAACTTGCGGATGAGTTCATGAACTTTATTTTGAGTGATGAGTTCCAATCTGCAATGCCAACAGGCAACTGGATGTACCCAGTAACTGACGTTGAATTGCCAAAAGGCTTTGAAACTCTTAGCGTACCAAGCAAGCCACTTAGCTTTAGTGCAGACGAAGTAGCGAAAATGCGCAAGACTTGGATTCGCGAGTGGCAAAGCGCATTGACGTTCTAACATAGGTTCTACTTTTGAATTCTGTTCCGAAAATAGGGTTAGGGGTCGCGATGATTATCGCGACCTTTGTTGTTTCTGCCCTAGGTGCTTTGATTGTTCAAGCGCCTTCTCTTGATGTGTCTATGGTGTGGGGAGACCCATACTATCAGCACGTTACCAAGTTCAGCCTTTACCAAGCTTTTCTCTCTACACTATTGAGTGTTGGCTTTGCTGTTCCCGCTGCGCACGCTCTTTCTCGACGTGAGTTCTTTGGTAAGTCTCTACTATTAAAGTTGTTTGCGTCTACCTTAGTTCTGCCTGTGTTAGTCGGTGTATTTGGCTTATTGGCGATTTATGGTAATAGCGGCTTATTAGCTCAATGGTTGAAAAGCATCGATGCGGAGCTGCCGTTTTCTATCTATGGTCTGAACGGCATTTTACTTGCGCATGTGTTCTTCAATATGCCTTATGCAGCGCGGCTCCTTTTGCAGGCATTAGAGTCGATCCCCGCAGAGCAACATAAACTGTGTGCGCACCTTGGAATGAGCCATTGGGACAAATTCCGCTGGGTGGAATGGCCTCGCTTAAGACAACAACTACCACACGTAAGCGGCTTGGTGTTTATGCTTTGCTTTACCAGTTTCGCCACCGTGATGGCGTTAGGCGGCGGACCGAAATCGACCACTATTGAACTTGCCATTTATCAGGCGATTAAGTTTGATTTTGATCTGCAGGCTGGGGCGCTTTTGGCGCTGTGGCAAATGCTACTATGTGGCTTGTTAGCGATTGGCGTGCAGAAGTTGACAAAGCCAGTCTCAATAAGCGCTGGCAGCACATTGGTACAGCAATATTTAACGAAGGATCATGGGTGGTCAAAAGCTTGGGATAGCTTTTGGATCATAGGTGCCTTTTTACTAGTAATACCACCACTTATGATGGTGGTGTTCAGTGGAATCAACCAGCAAGTTTGGTCGGTACTGACTGACGAGCGTTTTTGGTCTGCACTGTTTAATTCACTCAAAGTTGCGGTACTGGCGAGCTCTCTTGCCGTTGCAGCAGGCGTATCGATTTTGCTGACCAGTCGACGTTGGCGATTGCAGTATAAAAATACTCGCGCCGATCAAATTGAGCTGATCGGAACCATCATTTTGGTGACGCCGGGATTGGTGATCAGTACTGGATTGTTTCTATTACTACGCTCATTTACCGATGTATTCAGCTTAGCGTTTTTTGTGGTCATCTTAGTTAATGGCTTGATGGCATTGCCTTACGTCATCAAGACTTTATCTCAACCAATGTTGCACATTGAGCAGCAATACCAGTATGTGTGCGCCAGTTTGGGTATGCGCGGTTGGCAACGCTTTAGAGTGGTGGAGTGGCAGGCATTGCGTAAGCCATTTGCACACGCCTTTGCCATCAGCTTTATGTTTGCGATTGGTGACTTAAGTGCGATTGCATTGTTTGGTGGACAAGAGTTTAGAACCTTACCGCTGTATCTGTTCCAACTGCTAGGCAGTTATCAAATGGATGCGGCAGCGGTGGTGTCCGTTACCTTATTGTTACTCAGCGTCGGCTGTTTTACTTTGATTGAAATAGTATTGAAAACGAAGGAGAGAGCGTAATGTTAGTGTTGGATGATGTGCAGTACACCTATCAACGTGAGCTGTTTCGTTTTGAGTTAGCCATTCAACGTGGGCAAATCGTGTCACTGATGGGACCGAGTGGGGCAGGTAAATCAACCTTGTTGGCGTTAGTCGCAGGTTTTATCAACCCAGACCAAGGCGATATTCTGGTTGATGGTGAGTCTATCGTAAGTAAAGAGCCGTATCAGCGCCCGTTTTCAATGCTGTTCCAAGAACACAATCTGTTTGCCCATCTGTCAGTAAGAGACAATATTGGTTTGGGCTTACATCCGGGGTTAAAGCTTACGGCAGACCAAAAGCTTCTTGTCGAGCAAGCAGCCAAGCAAGTCGGCGTTGCTGAGTATTTAGATCGCTTACCGGAACACCTTTCTGGCGGTCAGCGTCAGCGTGTGGCACTTGCACGTTGTTTTGTTCAGCCGCATCCAATGTGGTTACTCGATGAACCTTTTTCTGCACTAGACCCAGTGCTGCGTGAAGAAATGCTGACACTGGTTAGACAGCTTGCTGCTGAGCGTGGTATTACCGTTTTGATGGTGACGCACCATTTAAGTGACGCCAGAGCGATTGCTAGTCATTTTGCATTTGTAGCTGGTGGTCAGGTTGAAGCTGCTGGTGCGATTGGTGAGCTTAACGCTCAACATAGCAGTGAAGCATTGAAAGCTTTTGTCAAAGCGGCGGGGTAAGTCTTCTACATTGTAAAAATAAAAGGTTGATGCAAGCATCAACCTTTTTTTTTCGGAGTTTGAATGAACACGTTAGCCTTGAGGCTTGACCACCATCACGTTAATTGGTGAGTTCTCCACGACTTTGCTCGCCACTGAGCCCAGCATCACTTTGTTGATTTTTGAACGCTTGTGGCTTGGCATAATGATAAGGTCTGCACCTAAACGTTCTGCGTAATCCAAGATGGTTGCATACGCCTTGCCTTCTGCTACGTGTACCTTGTAAATCACTTCATCATCGATGTGTTGATCAGCGAAGGTTTTAAGTTGTTGTTTCACATCTTGCTTCATCTTCGCCGCCGCATCTTTCGGGAAGTAAGTCGCGACCATTGACATGTGAATACCAGGTAGAACAGTCAGTAAGTGAACTTCCGCATTGGCTTGTTTAGCTTGCCAAACGGCCAACTCAACAGCTCTGTCAGAGAAGCCTTGGTCGTTTAAATCAACCGGAACAAGAATTTGTTTGTACATTCAGAGTCTCTCATTATGGCCCCGTATCCTCGGGGCCTAATCGGTTATGCGCTCAGCTGTTCCTTACGAGCACGACGTTTTTGGTTCATGGCAAGTGCTAGCAAGATCATTAAGCAAGGCACAAATACCCATTCTTTCATTGGACGATCTGCGTCTTGAACAATCCATTTGATCTCCCAGTCGAAATCGATACCGGATGATTCTGCCGGACTACCAAACTCGACCATATCTACGATCATTTTGCCGTCGTTCTCGGTTAGCATTAAGCCCATAGAAGAGATGCGCTCTTCTGCGGTTTTTGCTTCATCTTCGAACGGAAGACGTACCGTTTTCTCTACGTAGTCACCTTCTAGGTTTTCACCAGCGACACGTAACTCTATGGATTCTCCTACATTTAGCTCTTCTGTTATTTGAGCTATCTCAACGCCAGGGGAAAGAACTTTCGCTGGATAGAGCATGTCCCACCAAAAACCCGGTCTGAAGAAAGAGAACGTCAGTACTAATAGTAGGACGGTTTCCCACCACTTGTTACGTGTGAACCACCAACCTTGTGTAGCAGCAGAGAAGATCAACATGGCAATGATTGAAGAGATCACGGTTAATGCCAAATGCCACCAAGTATCGATGCCCATCAACAACAGTTGTGTGTTGAAGACGAACATAAATGGCAAGATTGCGGTTCGGATATCGTAGGTAAAGCCTTGAATACCGGTGCGAATTGGATCTGACTTGGCTATTGCGGCAGCGGCAAATGCAGCCAAACCTACCGGAGGGGTATCGTCAGCCAATATACCGAAGTAGAACACGAATAAGTGCACCGCAATCAGTGGGATGATCAAGCCGTGTGCTGCACCTAAAGTGACGATAACTGGCGCCATCAATGTTGATACCACGATGTAGTTTGCTGTGGTTGGTAGACCCATACCCAAGATCAAGCTGATCACTGCAGTAAATAGCAACATCAGTATGATGCTACCGCCGGAGATGAACTCAACAAAGTCAGTCATTACAAGGCCAATACCAGTTAGTGTTACTACACCAACAACGGTACCCGCAGCTGCAGTCGCAACACCGATACCAATCATATTGCGCGCACCAGAGACTAAGCTTTCAGCTAGGTCAATAAAGCCGTCTTTAGTTTGTTCAACAAGATCACCTTCTTTAGATAGCAACGCAATCAAAGGGCGTTGTGTCAGTAAGATGAAGATCATAAATACGGTTGCCCAGAATGCCGACAGACCCGGCGAAAAACGCTCAACCGTCAAACACCAAACCAATACGACGATAGGCAATAGGTAGTGCAGACCAGATTTAATCGTTGGGCCCGGATCTGGTACTTCGGTTAGCTCAGCATCAATTTCAATCGCGCCATCTTTAACGTGATTCGCTGAAATCTTCACAAGACCGACATAAGTAATCAATAGCGCGACAGTTACGATAGGTGTTGCTGCATCGCCAAATACATCTTTAGTCCAACCTACGCCGTAATAAACGAGGGCGCTGATAACGCACAAGCCTAAGATAGTGCCAGTAAATGACAGTAGGCTTTGCAACATAGTTGGATTATGGCGACGAGGAAGGCCGGTCATACCCGCTTTACATGCTTCTAGGTGAACAATGTAAATCAAGGCAATGTAAGAGATTAGCGCTGGAAGTAGGGCTGCTTTGATGACTTCAACGTAAGAGATACCGACGTACTCTACCATCAGGAATGCCGCCGCACCCATGATAGGTGGTGTAAGCTGGCCATTGGTTGAAGCCGCTACTTCTACTGCACCTGCTTTGGTTCCAGGAAAGCCAACACGCTTCATTAGCGGGATGGTGAATGTACCTGTGGTTACCACGTTAGCGATGGATGAACCTGAAACGAGACCGGATAGACCGGATGCTACAACCGCCGCTTTCGCAGGACCGCCTTTCATGTGACCAAGCAACGAGAAGGCAACTTTAATAAAATAAGCACCAGCACCTGCGCGTTCTAGCATGGCACCGAACAGTACGAACAAGAATACGAAAGAAGTTGATACACCAAGTGCAACGCCGAATACACCTTCTGTGGTTAACCATAGGTGTGACATTGCTTTGTTCAAGCTTGCACCTTTATGGGCAATCACATCGGGCATATACGGGCCTGCAAAGGTGTAAGTCAGGAACACGGCAGCAACGACCATTAGTGGTGGCCCTAATGCACGACGCGTTGCTTCAAGCAACAATGCCATGCCTGTCACTGAGACAACAATGTCTACCGTGGTTGGTGCTCCGGAGCGACCAGCAAGCTCAGTGTAGAAAATATAAATATAAGCCGCAGCGAAGCTACCTGCGAGTGCCAATGCCCAATCAATTAATGGGATATGATCTCGTGGCGAATTCTTCATTGCTGGATAAGCGGTAAATGCTAGAAAAGTGGCAAATGTAAGGTGAATAGCACGCGCTTCCGTGTCATTCAGTACGCCAAAATTAAAAATAAATGGCAGCGGGGACGCATACCATAATTGAAATAGTGACCAGCATAGAGGCACGAACCACAAGATTCGTCCTTGTAACCCTGAAGGGCTACGTGCGCCAGTATCGGCTTGAGCCACCATTTCTTGCACATCTTGTGACGGAGTGTTGTTCGTCGACATGTACTTTTCCCTTATTATTGATGGTCCTGTCTTAGATTTACTTTTCGAGAACCTTATCTCGCCTCTTTCAGTGTAGTGAATAGGGCAAAACTTGCTTCTTGATTGACGTCTGGCTAACTCCAGTTGAACGGCTAAGCTCTGGATATAATGACGCCAGTTTTTATTTTTGAGTCGTTGAACGCAATTCTAGGAAATAGAATCGGATTATTGAATTGAGCAGGCGATTAGAACTACCACCTGTTTTCAAGCAGAGAGCCATCCCTCTCTGCTTGATTTATGGTGAATTGATTATTTAATTAAACCAATTTCTTTGTAGTATTTTTCTGCACCTGGGTGAAGAGGGATAGAAAGGCCAGCTTTCACCATGTCTTCTTTTTTCAGGTTTGCAAATGCAGGGTGTAGACGTTTGAATGTGTCGAAGTTTTCGAACACAGCTTTTGCTACGTTGTATGCAACATCATCTGATACATCTGTTGTTGTTACCATTGTTGCAGCAACACCAAAGCTGTTTACGTCTTTGTCTGTACCACGGTACATACCTGCTGGCACTGTGCTATATGCATAGTATGGATTGTCAGCTACGATTTTTTCAATCTGCGGCCCAGTTGCTGATACTAGCTTAGCATCACAAGATGTCGTTGCTTCTTTGATTGAACCGTTCGGGTGACCAACCATGTAGATAAACGCATCGATCTTGTTGTCACATAGTGCTTGTGAACGCTCAGAGCCTTTTAGCTCAGATGCCAGTTTGAAGCTGTCGTTTGTCCAGCCCATAGCATCCATCACTACGCCCATTGTCGCGCGGTCACCAGAACCAGGGTTACCGATGTTTACACGTTTACCTTTCAGGTCTTGAACGCTTTCAATGCCAGAATCAGCACGTGCAATGATGTTAAAAGGTTCTGTATGAAGAGAGAACATCGCGCGTAGCTTTTTGTATGGACCTTGATCTGCAAACTTGCTTGTACCGTTGTAGCCGTGGTACTGCCAATCCGATTGCACGATACCAAAATCCAGCTCACCAGCACGCATTGTGTTCACGTTGTAAATAGAACCGCCAGTAGACTCTACAGAACAACGAACGTTGTGGTCTTTACGACCTTTGTTTACCAATTTACAAATTGCACCACCGGTAGGGTAGTAAACACCAGTTACAGAACCTGTGCCGATTGTGATGAATTCTTGAGCGTTAACAGCGCCTGCGCCCATTACAGCTGCAGCGATTGCGCCTACTTTAATAAGTTTGGTAAATGCCATGAATTTCCCTTCCTTTATTTTTTATCTACCCAAAAGTAACCATAAGTTACTTCTGAAGTTTCCTGTCTGGAAACGGCATCTTTTTCAATCCTAATGTTTGAAAAAGCGAGCGAATAATAACAAAAATTTGGCAGAAAATTATCCGATTGTTAAAACTTATAGCGAAAAAATCTAATGGGTAGTCATGGTAGTAAAAGAAAATAGAGAGTAATAGTTCTTTTATTACAGCTACTTAAGTGTTTTCTGATGGGGTTGGTGAAAATAATTAATAGCGTGATGTATGTCACGTTTTTTGTGGGTAAAAATCAGCCTAATTAGCAAACATTTTACATAAATTATGGGCTACAAAAATTCAACTATTTTCATAGCCCATAAGTAGTTAGCATTAACCAGCGTATTCGAATAACTCACATACGGATTGGAACAACTGTTCCGTCGTTACTGCCATTGTTGGTGTGATAAAAATGGTGTCATCACCAGCAACCACACCTAAGATGCCCTCGGATTTACCAAGTGAGTCAAGTAGACGAGCGATAAGTTGAGCTGCGCCTGGACCAGTATGGATAACAACTAAAGCGGCGTTGTGGTCGATGTCTAACACCAATTCACGCAGAGAGCTACTTACTGTTGGGACGCCTAGCTCAGCAGGAAGACAGTAAACCATCTCCATTTTCGCATTACGTGTACGAACCGCACCAAACTTGGTTAGCATGCGAGAGACTTTAGATTGGTTAATACTTTCGAAACCTTGCTGTTTTAGTGCATCAACAATCTCACCTTGTGAACCAAAGCTTTCTTCTTTTAATAATGCTTTAAAAGCGCGAACTAAATTGTCTTGTTTTTCTGAATTGCGCATAGTGTTTTTGATTCTCTTCATCTAAGTATCAGCAATGTGCATATTTTCGCATAGATATTCATCTAAAGCCAAAAGCTCCAGCTAATATGTTAATTCCATCACTGTAAACACTTAAGAGAATAGTGTTTCGTATTTCTCAAAAAACTAGGTGAAAAATGACATTGAATTTCTTGTCATTTCAGTCGAATAACAGAATAATCGACGCCCCATTTGTAGCACGATAACAGTGAGTTGCGCGAGGTCGCAAAGCTGACGTTAATTGATTGTAATCAAGTTGTGATTCCGATAGCTTTATTTTAGCTGGTTACAAAATACCCTACGAATACGTTTATAAGAGAAATACCCTCAAGGAGAACTACATGAAAGTAGCCGTTATTGGTGCCGCTGGTGGCATCGGTCAAGCTCTGGCCCTTCTACTTAAGAACCGCCTTCCTGCAGGTTCTGATTTAGCCCTATACGATATTGCTCCAGTAACTCCTGGTGTGGCAGCAGATCTTAGCCACATCCCAACTCCAGTTTCTATCAAAGGTTATGCTGGTGAGGATCCAACACCTGCACTTGAAGGTGCAGATGTAGTACTTATCTCAGCAGGTGTAGCTCGTAAGCCTGGTATGGATCGCGCGGATCTATTTAATGTTAATGCTGGCATTGTTAAATCCCTAGCTGAGAAAATTGCGGTTGTATGTCCAAAAGCATGCGTAGGGATCATTACTAACCCAGTGAACACGACAGTGCCAATCGCTGCTGAAGTTCTGAAAAAAGCAGGCGTTTACGATAAGCGCAAGTTATTTGGTGTAACAACGCTAGACGTTATCCGTTCAGAAACGTTTGTGGCTGAGCTAAAAGATAAAGATCCAGGTGACATTCGCGTTCCTGTTATTGGTGGCCACTCTGGCGTAACGATTCTTCCTCTACTATCTCAAGTTGAAGGCGTTGAGTTTACCGCTGAAGAAGTAGAAGCACTGACTAAGCGTATCCAGAACGCAGGTACAGAAGTTGTAGAAGCGAAAGCGGGTGGTGGTAGTGCGACTCTATCGATGGGTCAAGCCGCGTGTCGTTTTGGTCTAGCGCTTGTACGTGCACTTCAAGGCGAAGAAGGCGTAGTTGAGTGTGCATACGTAGAAGGTGGTAGTGAGCACGCTCCTTACTTTGCACAACCTGTGAAGCTAGGTAAAGATGGTGTCGAAGAAGTGCTAAGCTACGGTGCTCTAAGTGACTACGAAAAATCAGCACTTGATGGCATGCTAGAAACACTAAATGGCGATATCAACATTGGTGTTGAATTTGCGAAATAAGCGCTCCTCTATATAGAGAAAGCCATATAAAGAAGAAAGCCGATCCCATGATCGGCTTTTTTGATCTTTTTTTATTGGCTTACGTATCAGAGTCAGGACCAAACAGTGTTGTGAAGGAGAAGATGATGGAAGCGAGTCGAATCCGTAAAGGTATGGTAGTAGAGTGCCAGCAGGGAGTGGGGACCATTTTGGTGGTTGATCAGGAAGCAGAAACGGTACTGTTGGCCAAGCAAGGCTCTGAAGAGCAATTAGCTGTGAGCTTTGATGAGATCGAAGATAACCCCCAACTCCATGGTAGTAGTGACCAGTACTATTAGTTCTAGGGCACGCCCAATGTTAAAGACAACAGATAACAAAAAGGAAGAGCTCTGCTCTTCCTTTTTATATTTGGGTCTACTTTATTAGCTAGTACGTTTCACTGCCATATGGGCTAGTGTAATGAGTGCTTGCTTATATTCAGACTCGGGCAGGATTACGAGCTCAGCAATAGCTTTATCCGCCTCATCCAGCGCTTTCTGAGTCGTGTACTCTAGTGAGCCTGCTGCTTTCATTACGGCTAGAATATCATCTAAATGATCCATACCGTTGGCTTTTTCTATTGCTTCACGAATCATTTGAGCATTCTCAGGGGTCGTATTGCGCATGGCATGAAGTAAAGGAAGTGTTGGTTTACCTTCAGCCAAATCATCACCAACATTCTTACCCATATCCTCACCGTCAGACGTGTAATCCATCACGTCGTCGATCAGTTGGAATGCGGTACCCAAGTATTTACCGTAATTCTGGAATGCGATCTCTACTTCTTCAGGTGCATCGTTAAGAATCGCACCAATTTGCGTTGCTGATTCAAACAGACGTGCAGTTTTTGAGTAGATAACCTGCATGTAGCTTTCTTCAGTAGTGTCAGGATCATTACAGTTCATCAACTGCTGAACCTCACCTTCTGCGATCACATTAACAGCATCACTCATTAGTTTAAGGATCTTCATTGATCCTAGTTCAGTCATCATTTGGAATGAGCGAGTGTAAATAAAGTCCCCAACTAATACGCTAGCCGCATTACCAAAGGCAGCGTTTGCTGTTGCTTTACCACGGCGCATGTCTGATTCGTCTACGACATCATCGTGTAACAGAGTCGCAGTGTGGATGAACTCGATAAATGCCGCTGCCATGGTATGACCGCTACCTTGGTAACCAAGAGCGCGTGCTGACAATATCGCCAGAAGCGGTCTTAGGCGTTTACCTCCACCACTCACGATATAGAAACCGAGCTGGTTGATTAAAGAGACATCAGAATTTAGTTGAGCTTGAATTGTTTCATTCACTTTTGCCATGTCATCGGCAGTAAGCGCTTGGATAGTTTTAAAATCCATCGTATATCCGGCTGAAGTTAGACCCTGCAAGGCTTATTCGATTTATATAATTGTCGAATAATACACTAAAAAACGTTGATTAATACATTACTAAAGGGCATGATTGCCGCACTTTTCTTTGGCGATTAGCTTTTCGCCAATTTTTTCAAAATATGGCTTGTCATAGGGGCATATCTTCTGTAGAATCTGCGCCCTATTGATGATTAGTTTAGCGCACACCCTCATGAAAAGGCTGTGCGGAAAAAGCGGAGTAAAATATGTACGCTGTTTTCCAATCTGGTGGTAAACAACACCGTGTAAGCGAAGGTCAAACTCTTCGTTTAGAGAAATTAGACGTTGAAACTGGTGCAACTGTAGAATTTGATAAAGTTCTTCTTGTTGCTAACGGCGAAGACATCAAAGTTGGTGCTCCTCTTGTAGAGGGCGGCAAAGTTGTTGCTGAAGTTGTACAACACGGTCGTGGCGATAAAGTTAAAATCGTTAAGTTCCGTCGTCGTAAGCACTCTCGTAAGCAACAGGGTCACCGTCAGTGGTTCACTGAAGTGAAGATCACTGGTATCAACGCTTAATCTATTAGGAGAGTTTAACAATGGCACACAAAAAAGCTGGTGGTTCTACTCGTAACGGCCGCGATTCAGAAAGCAAACGTCTAGGTGTTAAGCGTTTCGGTGGTGAATCTGTTCTTGCAGGTAACATCATCGTTCGTCAACGTGGTACTAAGTTCCACGCTGGTAACAACGTAGGTATCGGTAAAGACCACACTCTATTCGCTCTTACTGAAGGTAAAGTGAAGTTCGAGGTTAAAGGTCCTAAGAACCGTAAGTTTGTAAGCATCGAAGCTGAGTAATTTACCTTTTAGGTTAATTACCAAAGCTTTAAAGCTGAATTCAAAAGCCCTGCCGATTCGGCGGGGTTTTTTATTTGTAGCAGTCGACATATCGAAGTTTCTCGTCCTGACCCCGAACGGTAGGTATCTGGGAGCTTAGATCTGTCATCTGCTAAAATTGTTTGATGACAAGTCAGATTTAATCCACGCACGAAGTAGTCGGAGTAAAAGATGAAGTTCGTAGATGAAGCGGTAGTAAAAGTTCAGGCTGGTGACGGCGGTAGCGGCGTTGTAAGTTTCTGGCGTGAAAAATTCATCACTAAAGGTGGCCCAGATGGTGGCGACGGTGGTGATGGTGGTGATGTATACATCCAAGCCGATGAAAACCTAAATACCCTGATCGATTACCGTTTCCAACGCTTTTACGAAGCAGAACGCGGTGAAAACGGTCGCGGCGGTAACTGTACTGGTAAACGTGGTAAAGACATCACACTTCGCGTACCAGTAGGTACTCGCGCAGTTGATATCCACACTAACGAAATCGTTGCAGAAGTAGCAGAACACGGTAAGAAAGTGATGGTCGCTAAAGGCGGCTGGCACGGTCTTGGCAACACGCGTTTTAAATCTTCAGTAAACCGCGCTCCTCGTCAGAGAACGCTGGGTACTAAAGGTGAAATCCGTGAAATCCGTTTAGAGCTATTGCTATTGGCTGACGTTGGTATGCTTGGTCTACCTAACGCAGGTAAATCAACCTTTATCCGCGCAGTATCGGCAGCGAAACCAAAAGTAGCAGATTATCCATTTACTACCTTGATCCCAAGCTTGGGTGTAGTGAGTGTGGTTCCTGAGAAGAGCTTTGTTGTAGCAGATATTCCAGGTCTAATCGAAGGTGCTGCGGACGGTGCTGGTCTTGGTATTCGCTTCTTGAAGCACTTAGAGCGTTGCCGAGTGTTGCTGCACATGATTGATATCATGCCTATCGATCAGTCAGATCCAATTCAAAATGCCCTAACTATCATTGATGAGTTAGAGCAATACAGCGAGAAACTTGCTGGCAAACCTCGTTGGTTAGTTTTCAACAAGACTGATCTTATGCCGGAAGAAGAAGCGAACGAAAAGATCCAAGAGATCTTAGATGCGCTTGGTTGGGAAGATGAGTTCTTTAAGATCTCAGCGATCAACCGTAACGGTACCAAAGAGCTTTGCTACAAGTTGGCAGACTTCATGGAAAACCTACCTCGTGAAGAGGAAGAAGTGGCTGAAGAAGATAAAGTTAACTTCATGTGGGATGATTACCATAAAGACGCTATCGCTGGTAAAGACGTGATCACTGAAGATGACGACGACGATTGGGATGACTGGGACGATGAAGAAGACGACGGCCACGTTGTTTACGTCCGCGACTAATCGCTAGCTATTTTATTAAGCCGCAATGTGTATTGCGGCTTTTTTTGTATCTAAATCATGTTTAGCCGATTTGATTTACGGCACAATACCAAATTGTGCTTAATCACATATTTAGTGGACGATAGTCTTTGCGTCTGCATGCTTTTATAAAAGGAATTAGGAAGTCTCTATGTCATCAAAGCAGAGAGCGATATCTAGGTTAGTCGCTCAGTCTGGACAGATGTTATTAGCTCATGGTGCAGAAAGCACTTTAGTTAGTGACATAATGCGTCGTATTGGTCTTGCATGTGGAGTATCTGAAGTCGCTGTAGCACTCTCTGCTAACGCGCTTGTTGTGACCACTGTTATGGAAGACCACTGTATTACCACCGCACGAAGTTGTGCCGATCGCGGCATCAATATGCGTGTGATTACCCAAATTCAGCGCATTTGTATCTTGATGGAGCGTGGGTTGCTGGATTTCAATATGGCGCAAAAAAAACTCAATCATATCAGCCCTGAGCGTTATAACCGATGGTTAGTAGTATTTATGATTGGCCTATCGTGCGCTGCTTTTAGTCATCTTGCAGGAGGTGATTTGGGAGTATTCGTGATGACCTTTATCGCTTCAGCCGTTGGTATGACAGTACGTCAGGAAATTGGCCACCGTCACTTTAATCCCTTGCTCAACTTTGCTGCAACAGCTTTTGTTACCACTCTTGTTTCTGCGCAAGCGGTTATCTTTGATATCGGAAATTTGCCTACCGTTGCTATGGCGTCATCAGTATTGATGCTGGTTCCTGGTTTTCCACTCATTAACTCAGTAGCAGATATGCTGAAAGGTCATATCAATATGGGTATCGCTCGATTCACTATGGCAAGCCTTCTTACTTTAGCGACTTGTCTTGGTATTGTTGCGGCAATGGAAGTGACGGGTATTTGGGGGTGGATGAGCTAATGAGTGTGTTTGAACTGGCTTTCGGGCTTTTAAATGATATGTTCTTCGCTGCCATTCCTGCGGTTGGCTTTGCTATGGTGTTCAATGTACCTCAGAGAGCTTTGATCTATTGTGCAGTAGGTGGTGCTATTGGTCATGGCAGTCGATATTTGATGATGCATTTTGGCTTACCGATTGAGTGGGCTACTTTTTTTGCCGCGACTCTGGTTGGCATGATTGGTGTTCATTGGTCACATCGTTTTCTTGCTCACCCGAAAGTATTCACTGTTGCTGCCTTAATCCCTATGGTTCCGGGTGTATTCGCTTATAAAGCCATGATTGCCATGGTAGAGATAAACCACTTGGGTTACTCTCCAGAACTTATTGCGACGTGCATGGAAAACTTTCTTAAAGCGATGTTTATTATTGCAGGCTTAGCGGTTGGCTTGGCGGTTCCGGGGCTGCTATTCTATCGACGTAGACCCATAGTATAAGGAACCAATATGATCATCAGCATGATTGCCGCGATGGCAGACAACCGAATCATCGGCAAAGATAACCAAATGCCTTGGCACCTTCCGGCAGATTTTGCATGGTTTAAGCGCTGTACCATGGGTAAACCTGTTGTGATGGGACGTAAGACCTACGAGTCAATCGGGCGTCCTTTACCTGGTCGTTTGAACATTGTTATTAGTCGTGATGCTTCACTCTCAATTGAGGGAGTAACGACAGTAACCTCGATTGAGCAAGCGCTTGATGTTGCTGGTGATATTGAAGAGGTAATGATCATTGGTGGCGGGGCGATTTATTCTGCTTGTTTACCCATGGCTAACAAACTGTATATCACGCATATTGAAGCCGAAATTGAGGGCGATACTCAGTTCCCAGATTGGGGGAGTGAGTTTAAAGAAATTTACTCTGAAGCGTATCAAGCGGATGAGAAAAACGCTTATAACATGCGGTTTACCATTCTAGAAAAGTAAGCTTGAAGAATAAGAGAAGCACCGTCAATGCGGTGCTTTTTTGTTTTCTAGTCCGGTAATCGAGGGCCGTTAACTGAGTGCTTGTTGAGTGAAAACTTGTTTGTCTTCCCAGCGAATCATGGTTAATAAACCTCCCCATACACAGCCAGTATCAAGACCAATAATGTGCTCATCGATATGACCTTGCAGTGCAGCCCAGTGACCAAACAGTACGGTTTTTTCTAATGGCACTCGCTGTGGCAGTTGAAACCACGGCACCAGTTCATCTTCAGACACTTCTTGCGGTGGCAATTTACAATCCATATCTAGGCGACCATCAGGAAAGCAAAAACGCATACGCGTGAATGCATTAATGGTATAGCGATAACGATCTAATCCCGATAGATTATCATCCCAAAGATCAGGCTGGTTGCTATACATGTTTTCTAGCAGCCAGAATAGTTGCTGACTCTGGATGATATTCTCTACTTCACGTGCGCACTCTCGAGCCGTTTGTAAATCCCATAGCGGAGAGATACCCGCATGGCACATGACAAACTCATCGTGCTCTGCCAGTAGTGGTTGCTGAGCGAGCCAAGCCAGTAGCTCGTTTTTGTCTGGAGCAGAGAAGATAGGTGCGGTTTTGTCTTTATCTTTGACTTTTTTCAGCCCCTGAGACACTGCCATAAGGTGCAGGTCATGATTGCCGAGCACGACTTTAGCGCTGTCGCCAAGAGATTTAACAAAACGCAGAGTTTCTAATGACTTAGGTCCGCGGGCGACAAGATCGCCTGCCAACCAAAGTTGGTCGTGATTTGCTGAGAAGTTGACCTGTTCTAACAGCTGTAGCAGCTCATCGAAACAGCCTTGGATATCACCAACAATATAGGTAGCCACTGACTCTCCTGATTAATTTAAAACATTTGGAACAGCCAAGCGGAATGGATCAATTTCGGTGATAAATTCCTGTCCTTTTTCATCCAGAAGTATGTAGTGCCCTTGCATGACACCAACGGGGGTTTCAAGTGCGGTACCACTGCTGTAGGTGTATTCGTCACTACCGGCAATGAAAGGTTGTTGACCGACAACGCCTTCACCTTCTACCGTCATCTGCTTGCCATTGGAGTCTGTAATCAACCAGCGACGACTGATCAATTGCACGGTTTGCTGGCTAAGGTTCTTTATTGTGATGATGTAAGCAAAAACGTAGCGTTGTAGCTCTGGATTGGACTGTTCTTCAATGTATTTGGTATGAACTTGAATCTTGATGCAAGGTTGAATGACGTCCATGTGCACTCCTCGAAAAACGACTATCTCAATAATAATAAGCCAAACCGCGAAGGGTTTGGCTCATCGTTTGAGTTATTGGTGCTGCGGGTTATCCGCAAGCCAGTTCGCCATGGCGACAAACTGTTGTAGCGTCAGGTTTTCTGGACGCATACTTGGGTTTACGCCCAACTCTTCCAATACTTCTGTGCTCAATAGTGATTTGTAGCAGTTACGTACAGTCTTACGGCGTTGGTTAAAGCCTTCGCGACATACACGCTCCAACAAACGCAAATCTTTTGCAGGGTGTGGAAGTACTTCGTAAGGAACTAGGCGAACTACTGCTGAATCTACTTTTGGTGGCGGAACAAATGCCGTTGGCGGTACTTCTAGTACCGGTACCACTTTACAGTAGTACTGAGCCATTACCGTTAGACGGCCGTAAGCTTTGCTACC
This sequence comes from Vibrio sp. WZ-1, assembly GCF_052037695.1. Lineage (NCBI taxonomy): Bacteria > Pseudomonadati > Pseudomonadota > Gammaproteobacteria > Vibrionales > Vibrionaceae > Vibrio > Vibrio sp. WZ-1. The sequence goes on from NZ_JBQEQR010000082.1 coordinate 48,610, forward strand.
AGGGCCTGCTGCTAAACGGTTTACCACTTCTTTTTGAAGCATAAAGTGCATGTCTTGAATGTCTTTATGGAATTCAAATAGATGGAACATCAATGGTGTAGAGATGTTGTATGGCAAGTTACCGAAGATACGTAGCTTGTTATTTGGCTTCACTAATTGCGTGAAGTCAAAGCGCATCGCGTCACCTTCATGAATCGTAAGCTTGTCAGCTAATTCTGGGTGGTTGCGTAGACGTTCAGCTAGATCTCGGTCTAGTTCGATAACCGTGAACTTGTCGACTTCACGACCTACAGGTTCAGTAATTGCACCAAGGCCCGGGCCGATCTCAACAAGGTTCTGACCTGGTCTTGGGTTAATTGCTGATACGATACCATCAATAATGTATGGGTCGTTCAGGAAGTTTTGACCAAAACGTTTACGCGCTTTGTGTCCTAAATGGACATCATTTCTCATTGTTTCTTCTCTACCAATTCTATCGCATGCGTGAGCGCTGTTCGGAAGCTCCCTGTATCCGCTTGACCTGTCCCTGCCAGTTCTAATGCAGTACCGTGATCCACCGAGGTTCTAATAAATGGTAGACCAAGCGTAATGTTTACTGAACGACCAAAGCCTTTGTATTTTAATACAGGCAACACCTGATCGTGGTACATACCTAAAACAGCATCAGCATCGTTTAAATACTTTTCATTGAAAATGGTATCTGCCGGTAAAGGACCGATCAGATTGATTCCTTTTTCTTGTCGAATCTTTTCCAATGTCGGAGTGATGGTTTCGATCTCTTCGCGACCTAAACAGCCATCTTCTCCCGCATGTGGATTTAACCCGCAAACATAGATGTTTGGTTGCGAGATGGCAAATTTTTCTACAAGATCTTTATGAAGAATATCGATGATTTTTTCTAATCGCTCTTCCGTGACGGCTTTTGATACGTAAGCCAAAGGAATGTGCGTGGTGACGAGCGCTACTCGTAGTCCTTCCGTTGCCAGCATCATCACGACTAGCGGCGTATTGGACTTCTCAGCAAAGAATTCAGTATGACCACTGAACGCAACACCAGAGCGATTAATCACCCCCTTATGAACAGGGCCGGTGACAATAGCATCAAATTCATCATTCATACAGCCCAAAGCGGCTCTTTCTAACGTTTTTAGTACGTAGTGGCCATTGGCTTCATTAAGTTGACCAGCAACCGCTGTCTCTGTAATTTCGATGTGGTCTACGATTAATGTGCCTGCTTTTTGTGCTTTCGGTGCTTCTTCTGGATTGTAATCAAACAGTTGAACGTCTATGCCCAATTGATTGGCTCTTTCTGCCAATACATTTTTGTCTGCACAAACGACAATTTGGTGCGCCCAGTCTTCTTTAGATAGAGCCAGCACCAAATCAGGGCCGATCCCCGCAGGTTCCCCTGCGGTGACGACGATTCTGCGAATCGAATTAGTTTTCATCATTGTCATCCACGATTTCAACGAATGCACTCGCTCGAAGCTCTTGCATCCATGCGCCTACTTCTTCATTAAACTTGCGATTAAATAGAATACGGTAAGCTTTGTTCTTCATCGCTGAGTCTGTGCGGTCTACTTGACGGCGATCTAGCACTTCTACAATGTGCCAGCCATGTACCGTTTTGAATGGTTCACTGATTGAACCCACTGGTAATGTCTCAACTTGGTGTTTGAACTCCGGTACGTAAAGATCTGGAGTTTGGTAGCCCAGTTCACCGTCTTGCGCCGCAGAGCCAGGGTCTTGGCTGTACTGTGTCGCCAGTTGAGCAAATGTTGCTTCGCCAGCTTTAATACGACGAATGAATTCGTTTAGCTGCTTTTTCGCACCATCATCACTTAAAATTACGGTCGGTTTAATCAGAATGTGGCGCGCATTTACTTCTGTTACTGCGACTGTTTCTAGGCCTTTCACATCTTCAATTTTCAGGATATGAAAACCAACGCCACTGCGGAATGGGCCGATGATACTGCCTTTGTTCTGCATTTTGATTTGGTCGGCAAAGATGGTTGGCATTTCTTCTTTACGCATCCAACCCCAGTCGCCACCTTGCAGTGCTTTAGGGCCCTTAGAGTAGGCGTATGCCATTTCTGCAAAGTTGGCACCTTTGTCTAGTTCTTTAACCAGTTCTTTTGCTTGAGCTTCAACTTCTGACTTTTGCTTGTCATCGGAGAATCGTAGTTGAATATGGCCAATTTTATATTGAACGGTTGCGTTGGTTTCTTGTGCTAGTTGCTCTGCGAGACCATCTACTTCAGCAGGAAGAATATTAATTCTGCGGCGAACTAATGCATTGCGAGCTTCAGATGCGGCAATTTCTTTACGAATTTGTTCACGGAACTCCGCGTAGCTTAAGCCATCTTGTTGAATTGAAGTGGTTAGCTGTTCAATCGTTTGGTTGTTGTTACGCGCAATTTCTGCAATCGCTTGGTTTAGACGGTTGTCATCAATACGAACACCGATACGTTCAGCTTCTTGCTCTTGTAACGTGTCCATGATCAGTTTTTCAACCACCTGTTCCTTCAGTACACTTGCTGAAGGTAAGCTCTGCCCACTTTGTTTGGCATTAGCTTGGAGCGTTTTCATCGCGGTGTTGATGTCACTTTGTAGTATCACACCATCATTTACAATTACGGCAACCTTATCTAGCTCAACAGGTGCAGCTACAACACCACAAGACAGTAGGGTGGTGAATAAGATGGATTTCCAAATTTTCATTAAATATTCCGTTGTTAAAATTGAGCGTCATCGATATATATGACGCTTAATTTGATTAATTGTTCAGATAGAATGGTCGGCCGTATTTGATCGCATTGTCTGAGCCGTCAAGTTCTTTTGCCGCGGTATCTGCACGTTGGTTCGTGGCAAAACCCTGAATACCAAAGTTAACGCTAACGTTGTTTTCGTATTGAGCCGAGGCGCCATTTGCACCAATGATTGCATTATCCCAACCTAGAAGCTGGTTCGAGTACGTGAAGCCAATATACCAACAGTCAGATTGGTAACGAAGGCTTGCTAGCCACTCTAAATCAATACTTTCATTCAAGTCATAGTAGTATTGCCCGCTTGCTGACCAATTGCGATTAATGTCATAAGCTGCAACGATACCCGCTTGAGAGATGCCCTTACGAGTAATGGTATCTAAGTTTTCTAGGATAATCGTATCTTCAATGTAATCACGTGTTACATAACGATAGTTACCTTGAATAAAGCCATTTTTAAATTGGTACTCAAGTGTGCTATTGGCTAGCTGCATTGCACTCAAGTCGATATCGTATTGAACTCCACCATGGTAGAACAGGTAATCGTTGTAGTTAAAGTCCGCTTCAATTGCCCATGATGAGTAATTGGTGGTTTTATCGGGCTCAGTTGGGCTATTACTTATCTTGGTCTTTTTATCAAAGTAGTAAATTTGACCAAAAGAGATGTTGAGTCTTTCTTTGTACTCATCATCAAAAAAGCGCGTACTTGCACCATAGCTTAGCTGGTTTGCTGATGCGATCTTATCGATGCCACTGTATTTACGACTGCGGAACAAGCCGTAGTAGTCGGTTTGCAGCAAGGTGGTATCGTAGTTGTAGATATTGGTTTGATCTTCATCTGGTACATACAGATATTGCACCTGAGGCTCTAAGCTTTGAGTATACCCCGTTAACCAGCTAGTATCGCGCTCTAAGTAAATTCGAGCGTGGGAGCGAAACTCAGGAATAACGCGGGATACGCTTTCGTCCAGTTGGTTTCTCAAGTTTGCATCGGTAAGGCTATCGATGTTCTGTGAGTAGTAGGTCGAAAGTACTCTTGCCTCTGTGGTCCAAGTCGCCCATGAGGTAGATAGTGGTACGGTTAAACCAGGCTCTACGTGTACACGTGTTGCATCAGGTTTTGCAGTATCGCTGGTATCGAATTGGCTAATTTGACTCTTTACATCAAAGTTGAGGTATTGACCCCAGAGTGGGGTGTAGTAGTTCAAATCAATTTGTGGAAGTAAGCGGTATGGTTGGTTCTCTTCCTTAAGTAGAATTTGGAAGTCACGAACGGTAAGAGCCATATCCCAGTTGTTCGAACGGTATTTGACTTGCCCTTCTTGAACTAACTGGCCATCTTCACGGTTACCAATATCTGAGTCTAGGTCGCGGAAATAGTTAATATCACTCACTTGAGAGTAATCTAGTTTTACAACCCATTGTTTATCAATAATGCCGTCGTGTTTAATCTGATAACCCCAACGACGTTCATCTTGATACTTCTTATCACTATTCATGTACTCGCCTTTGATTTCGCCAGCTCCCCAACCATCGGTGAGGTAACGAAAATCTGAGTCGAGTTTGGTGCCACGCTCTTGCATGTACAGCGTCGTAAGAGTCATGTCGTAGTTAGCGGCCATATTCCAGTAAAATGGAACTTCAAGTTCTAAGCCATCGCTTGAACCATAAGAAATCGATGGAAATAAGAAGCCGGTTTTACGAGTATCACCAATTGGTAGTGTTAAGTATGGAGCGTAGAAAACGGGAACGTTGAGCACTTCAAATCTTGGGTGATGGAGTGTTGCAGTTTCTTCATCCTGATCTACGTCTATTCCGGATGCGACTAGGCGCCAAGAATTATCGCCTTGAGGGCAAGAAGTGATTGAGCCATCTTCTAACTCATAGACAGATTGGCCTGTACGAGCAATGTATGCGGCAGTACCACGGCCTTGCTGACATAGAAACTGATAATCAGTATTTTCTAGAGAGAAAGTATCTCGATTTATGTCGTTGGTGACCTTATCGGATTTCGCCTTTACTTGACCATCATTGAAAGTAACATTGCCTTCAGCAACGACGACATTGTCTTGTTGATGAAGTGTAACGCTATCAGCGGTAATTTTTTTGTGGCCTTGGGTGACTTCTACATTGCCAGAGTACATTGCTTTGTCGCCATTAATGGCTTGGAGACTATCCGCTTGAACAACAACTGGCGTATTTAGTGCATCTTCACTGTCACTGGTTTGGACCAAGCATTGATCTGTGGTGGGCATTTCCTGCACACTATCATGCATATTTGTTTCAGCGTGAGTTGTGGGTACAAACAGAGCGGTGCTGATAGAGGCCGCTAAAAACGTGCGGGAGAAATGTTGCATGGAATTGAACTGTCCTATGTCACTGCTGCTCGATGGCTATTGGGGTCGGTATCCCTTCGCTATATAGCCAAATGAATCTAACTATAGCGGCGCATATCTCAGTGCTCATATAGTTGTGGCATAATTGCCAAATAAATAAGTCGCAAAGATAAAAGGCGAAATGGCCTGGCCGAAATAAAAACAATTCCCTTATCATAAAGGAAATCATCGCGTCCAGCACTATAAGACCGTCATCGTCGATAAAAATTCATTGATAGAGAACACATAATGCATATTTTTGGCAAAATATTAGGAGCCTTTTTTGGCTTGTTGCTTGGAGGTCCATTCGGTTTACTGTTTGGTCTTTTTATTGGCCACCAATTTGATAAAGCTCGTCGCTTAAGCCAAGCTGGATTCTCTTCGGGTGGTTTTGGTAAAGGCCCGAGCCAAGCTCAGCGACAAGAAGAGTTCTTCAAATCGGCATTTGCGGTGATGGGCCATCTAGCAAAAGCCAAAGGTCAGGTGACCAAAGAAGAGATTCAATTGGCGTCAGCAATGATGGATCGCATGAGTCTTCACGGTGACCAGCGCCGTGCAGCGCAAGATGCATTTCGTGAAGGGAAAGAAAGTGACTTTCCTCTAGATGATGTGTTGGTGCGTGTGAAAATCTCCTCAGGTGGCCGCTTTGATTTGTTGCAATTTTTCTTAGAACTGCAAATCTCGGCAGCCTTTGCTGACGGCTCGATCCATCCAAGTGAGCGAAATGTCCTGCATAAAATTGCCCGCGGCTTGGGTTTCTCTTCAGAGCAATTAGAACGTCGCCTGCACATGCAAGAAGCGGCGTTCCGTTTCCAAAGTCAAGGTGGCTTCCATGGCCAGCAGCAAGGACAATACCAATCCGCTGGCTGGCAACAAGCTTCGCAAGCGGATCAATTGGCGGACGCTTATAAAATTCTGGATGTATCGTCAGATGCAGATGGTAAAACGGTGAAACGTGCTTACCGTAAATTGATGAATGAACACCATCCAGATAAATTGATGGCCAAGGGCCTACCACCAGAAATGATGAACGTAGCGAAAGAAAAATCGCAAGAAATTCAAAATGCTTACGATCTAATTAAGAAAGTGAAAGGCTTTAAGTAGTCGGACGTTTTCTATCAAGTATTGGATTTAAAAAAGGGCACAGAGTGCCCTTTTTTCATGTCTTAGTCTTTGAGTTGTCGGTGTCTTTAGCTTTTGGCCTATCATGATCCTAACGCTAATTGACCTCAAATCTCCGCAGTTTAGTTGGCGTGATTCAAGTTCCAGTCGTATTGGTATTTCACATTGCCAGAGAAGTTTTCGTATTGCGGGGCGTACTTCGCGATGTGGTTGAAGATTTGTTTCTCGCCACCAAAGTCCGCTGCAAACCAATCATAAATGGAAGACAGTTGTGCCGTGTTTCCTTGGATTGATACGCCTTTGTTGCTGTTGATAAACGTTTTAGCTGCGAAATCGAGTAGCGCTTGTGTGTTGTCGGCGGTGAATGCTTGAGTTTGTAAATTTGGGCAACCTAAACTGGCACAGTTCACGGCGTAATGCGTTCTTGGATCATTCCAAATCGGGCGCAAAATTCTATGCTCAATGTCGTTCAAAGTCAGATCTTTACCATTGACTACGACCACATCATCTCCCCAAGGCCCAAAGCTAAACAAGCCACCCAGTTTGGTTATCGATTTGACGGGATAGTTATCCAGAATCAGATCAACCGTGATGGCGTTGTAAAGGTTCACCCAATAGGCGTATTGCTCTGCTTGGCTGTATTGTAGAGGGTCGAGTTTTGCCAAACGCTGGATGTATTGTTTTAGCTTAGTTTTGTCGGTAGAGGTGACTTGGCTATAACGAAACAAAGTATTCTCGCCTTGTTCAACCAAGTAACTGTCTAGCAGTTGTTGCCATTCCTGATGAGAGATTTGGGTTTGATTAGCCTGATTCGATTGTTTCCAATACGGCCATAAATCCGATTTAGGTGCGGCAAATGTTGAGAAAGAAACCAGAGCACACAATAGCAATAACAGACGCTTCATAGAGAGACCTTTGGGTTAAACCTTGTTGATAGTGTAGACCCGTAGAAGAAGTAGTTTCTTTCTGAGGTAATGAAAATAAAAGAAAAAAGGCTGGCATAAGCCAACCTTGTATTTGTTTCAATTTGAATTAGCTTAAGAAGCTTGGAATCTTCGCTTCGTATTCGGCAATCTTGTCTTCGTGTTGAAGGGTTAGACCAATGTTGTCCAACCCGTTTAGCAGGCAGTGACGACGGAACGAATCGATTTCAAAGCTGTACTCTTTGCCGTTAGCACGAACCACATTGGCTTCTAGATCGACCTCGACTTCTGCGCCTTCATTCGCCTCAACAAACTGGAAGATTTCATCCACTTCTTGCTCAGTCAAACGCACTGGCACCATTTGGTTGTTGATTGAGTTACCGTAAAAAATATCGGCAAAGCTAGGTGCGATCATCGCTTTGATGCCGTAATCCGCTAGTGCCCACGGTGCGTGTTCACGAGAAGAACCACAACCGAAGTTTTCACGCGCTAGCAAGATAGAAGCGCCTTGGTAGCGCGGAGCGTTCATCACGAACTCAGGATTTGGCTGTTCGCCAGCATCATCTAGAAAGCGCCAGTCATGGAACAGGTGCTTACCAAAACCTAGACGAGAGACCTTTTGTAGGAACTGCTTTGGAATGATGGCATCAGTATCAACGTTCGCTGCATCTAGAGGAACAACTAAGCCTGTGTGTTGTTTAAAGCCTGACATTTGTTTGCTCCTTAGTCTAGTTCACGAATATCTACAAAGTGACCAGCAATTGCTGCCGCCGCTGCCATCGCAGGGCTCACTAGGTGGGTACGGCCATCACGACCTTGGCGGCCTTCAAAGTTACGGTTTGAAGTCGACGCACAACGTTCATGTGGACCCAAACGGTCGTTGTTCATTGCTAGGCACATTGAACAACCTGGTAGGCGCCACTCAAAGCCCGCTTCTTTAAAGATAATGTCCAAGCCTTCCGCTTCCGCCTGCGCTTTTACTTGCTCAGAGCCAGGAACGATTAGCGCCTGAACGTGAGACGCGACTTTGCGACCTTTCGCTACTTCAGCGGCTGCGCGCATGTCTTCGATACGTGAGTTAGTACAAGAACCAACGAAGACTTTATCGACGTTGTAATCAGACAATGACTTGCCCGCTTCTAGACCCATGTACGCCAATGCTTTTTCTGCCGATGCTTTTTCTACTGGGTCGGCAAAGCTTTCTGGTGCTGGGATCGGCTGGTCTACCGCGATAACTTGGCCTGGGTTAGTACCCCAAGTGACTTGTGGTTTGATGTCTGCTGCGTTTAGCGTCACAACCGCATCAAACTGAGCATCATCGTCAGTTTTTAATGTCTTCCAGTATTCTACTGCTGCATCAAAGTCCGCACCTTGAGGTGAGAATTTACGGCCTTTAATGTATTCGAATGTGGTTTCATCTGGTGCAATCAAACCGGCTTTCGCACCGAGCTCAATCGCCATGTTACATACGGTCATGCGGCCTTCCATTGAAAGGTCGGTGATCGCTTCACCACAGAACTCAACCACGTAGCCTGTACCGCCAGCAGCTGTGGTTTCACCGATGATCGCTAGCACGATGTCTTTCGCCGTGATGCCCGGAGCCACTTTGCCTTTCACTTCGATCTTCATCGTTTTAGCGCGCGCTTGTTTTAGCGTTTGAGTTGCTAATACGTGCTCAACCTCAGATGTACCAATACCAAAAGCGAGAGAGCCGAACGCACCGTGTGTAGCAGTGTGCGAGTCACCACAAACAATAGTCATGCCCGGTAGGGTAATACCAAGCTCAGGGCCCATAACGTGGACAATACCTTGGTATTTGTGGTTGATGTCGTAAAGCGTAACACCAAACTCTTCACAGTTTTTCGATAGCGTTTCCATCTGGATACGAGCCATCTCACCCGACGCATTGATGTCTTTGGTTGTCGTGGAAACGTTGTGGTCCATGGTGGCAAAAGTTTTGCTGACCTGACGCACTTTACGACCTTTTTCACGCAAGCCGTCAAATGCCTGCGGAGACGTCACTTCATGTACCAAGTGACGGTCGATGTACAAGATTGGGTTTTCCCCTTCTGCTGCGACGGCAACGTGTGCGTCGTAGACTTTTTCGTATAGTGTTTTGCCCATTGTCACAATCCTGTGTAAGGCTCCCGATAATGGCTCATCAGGAGCAAATAATTATTATGAATCTGCTCTGTATTACGAATTTAAGATGTACTCAGCGATCTTATCGCCCATCTCAGACGTCGAAAGTGCTGGGTTGTTACCGGCAAGGTCGCCTGTTAGTTCACCTGCTGATAGCGCTTTTGAAACTGCCGTTTCGATGTCTTGTGCCGCCGTTTCTTCACCTAGGCTGTAACGCAACATCAGGGCTGCTGATAGGATTTGTGCTACTGGGTTGGCGATGTTCTTACCTGCGATATCTGGAGCACTGCCGCCTGCTGGCTCGTACAGACCAAATTTACTTTCGTTTAGGCTTGCTGAAGGCAACATACCCATAGAGCCAGTGATCATCGCGCACTCATCAGAAATGATGTCGCCGAAGATGTTCGAACACAGCATTACGTCGAACTGAGCTGGGTCTTTGATAAGTTGCATAGTTGCGTTATCAATGTACATGTGTGACAGCTCAACATCTGGGTAATCTTTTGCGATCTCTTCGACCACTTCACGCCATAGAATAGAGCTTTGTAGAACGTTCGCTTTGTCGATTGAGCAAACTTTCTTGCGACGTAGACGAGCAGACTCGAAGGCAATTTTTGCAATACGTTCGATCTCAAAGCGATGGTACACCTCAGTGTCGAAGGCTTTCTCTGTTGGACCTTCACCTTCGCGGCCTTTTGGTTGACCGAAGTAGATACCGCCTGTCAGTTCACGGACTACCACGATGTCAAAACCGCGACCTGAGATGTCGGCACGTAGTGGTGAGAAGGCTTCAAGACCTGAGTGAATTTGTGCTGGGCGTAGATTACAAAACAATTGGAAGTGTTTACGTAGCGGAAGTAGGGCACCGCGTTCAGGTTGATCATTTGGTGGTAGGTGTTCCCACTTAGGCCCGCCAACTGAACCGAATAGAACTGCATCAGACTCTTCACACGCTTTTACTGTACTTTCTGGAAGTGGACAGCCGTGATTATCGATCGCGATACCACCTACATCGTGCTCGTCACGCTCAAACGCAATGCCGTGCTTCTTTTCGATTGCATCCAACACTTTATGTGCTTGCGCCATTACTTCTGGGCCGATGCCGTCGCCTGGTAAAACGGCAATTTTGTATGATTTGTCTGTCATGTTAATCCTTTAATATTTTATAAATTTTGAGCTTATCTAAACGAATTTGGTTGGTATCTGAGTTGTGGTTCAGACTCCAATGAATCACATTAAACGGTCGCGATTTTCTTTTGCTTCATTTCTTCAATTTTATCGGCACGGTGGATGCTGTTGATGACGTGCAATAGCGCTTGACCAGAAGCTTCTACAATGTCGGTGGAAACGCCCGTACCGTGGTACTTACGGCCTTTGTAGTTGGCGATGATATCTGCTTGACCTAGGCCATCTTCACCTTCGCCTTTTGCGGTTAGGTCGAACTTGTCTAGGACGATCTCGTAACCAGTCACGCGGTAGATACATTGGTATAGCGCATCAACCGGACCATTACCGACGGCAGCTTCACACATTTCCTTATCGCCGCATTGCATCTTGACGCTGGTGGTGGCCATTACGCTGCCAGATTGCACGCTTAGGTAGTTCAACTTGTAGAAGTCATCTTCTTCACGCAAGTTTGAGAAGTGCATTAGCGCTTCTAGATCGTAGTCAAATACTTGGCCTTTGCGGTCAGCAAGTTTCAAGAAGTCTTCGTACAGCGCATCTAGGTTGTACTCTTCTTCTTTGTAGCCCATTGCGTCCATGTGGCTTTTCACCGCAGCGCGACCACTACGACTGGTTAGATTCAATGCTTGGTTCTTAAGGCCAATCGACTCAGGCGTCATGATCTCGTAAGTGTTTTTGTTCTTTAACATACCATCTTGGTGGATACCTGAAGAATGGCTGAATGCGTTGGCACCAACGATTGCTTTGTTGCTCTGGATTGGCATGTTACAAAGCTGGCTGACCAACTTGCTGGTGCGATGGATCTCGTCGTGTTTTAGACCCGTATGCACACCCATGAATTCTTGGCGTGTTTTTAGGATCATCGCGATTTCTTCAAGAGAACAGTTACCCGCACGCTCACCAATACCGTTGATGGTGCCTTCTACTTGTCGAGCGCCTGCTTGAACCGCTGCAATAGAGTTGGCAACAGACATGCCCAAGTCATCGTGACAGTGAACCGAGATGATCGCCTTGTCGATGTTTGGTACGCGGTTGAATAGCGTCTCAATGATGCCGCCAAATTCACTTGGTACTGTGTAGCCAACGGTATCAGGGATATTGATTGTACTTGCGCCAGCATCGATAGCGGCTTCAACCATGCGACATAGGTTGTCGATTGGGGTGCGACCGGCATCTTCACAAGAAAACTCCACGTCATCGGTGTAGTTACGTGCGTGTTTTACGGCTTTCACGCCCATTTCTACAACATCGTCGTAACTACGGCGTAGTTTGTCTTGAACGTGAACAGTCGAAGTTGAGATGAAAGTGTGGATTCGGAATGCGTCTGCGACTTTTAGTGCTTCAGCGGCAGCATCGATGTCTTTCGCAACGGCACGCGAAAGGGCACAAACTCGGCTGTTTTTAATGTGTTTTGCGATGGTTTGTACGGACTCGAAATCACCCGGAGAAGAAACAGGAAAACCTGCCTCAATGACATCAACGCCGAGCCTTTCCAGCGCATAGGCAATCTGCAGTTTTTCTTTAACCGTCAAGCTTGCTGACAACGCTTGTTCGCCATCACGCAATGTGGTGTCGAATATAATGACCTGATCGTTCATGTTTGCTTCCTTCATGATTTCTGCACTTTTCGTGCAATTTAATCGTTTACTTCCGGTATTTAGATATAAAAAAACCCGCATTTGCATGCGGGTTTCTTAGAAATTGGTGTGGTTATTTTTCTTCCACAGCCTACCCGCGCGAATTGGTCACGATCAGGAGGAGGCTAAGCAGGATAGAAAAATGTGCTGACATAGTTGTTAAGCATTCCACAAAATTAAGTTAACAAATTAGTACCGCACTCAATGGAACACGTCAACCCTAAAGTCGATTTTTTATTCATATCGGATGAGTGATTTGCCTAATGAGTACTAAAGAGAGTTCTACTCTAGTTAATTCTGCAACTTTGTCGTGCTACAGGTATTGCCTAGCGATGAAGATCACGATCAAAGCGTTATTCTCATCCATTTTATACCGCACGCTTTGCGAGCTATCACACAAAGGAGTCAATTGGTTAGCGAGTTTTCATCATGGCGTTTTATAGTAAAGCTGTAGCATTTATAGACTTAGAGGCAATATAGGTTAGAGGCTCATGGATTTTGCGAAACAACTTGGACGTTCGACGCTCGCTCTAGCAGTGGTTTCTTTATCTGGGTGCCAACTACTTCAGTTCGGCTCACATACAGAAACGACGACTTCGGTGATGGCTGGCGATCATACTCAGTGCGTGCTAGCTATTAATGATCAAATGGATCGATATTTGAGTGAAGATGGGCGTGAATCATTCTTAAATCAAATGTTGGTGGCATTAGAGTCGGACAGTCGCGACAAATTTAAAGGTAAAGATCCAGATACTTTCTCTTGGTGGAAGATCCGTGTTAAGCCTAATCAATGGAAGGAAGTTGGAATCAGTCGTCCTATCGTCGAGGGCGTAGATACTTCAAATACGCTTGAATTTATGGATGTATCTTATCGCTCTAAGACCACCCTCAACTTGCGTGCGAAACCGAGCCTAAAAGGAGAAAAGCTTGGGGAGTTGGTTAAAGGTGAGGTCTTTAACGCATTAGCGAAAGTGGAAGGCGAACCGTGGTTACTGGTTGAGCAACAAGGCATGATTAGAGGTTATGTGCACAAAGACTATGCTCGTAGTAATGTGGTGAATAGAGATATTTTATCGATTAAGCCTAATCCACTGTTAAACAGTAGTTCAGTGCCAACCGAACAGGGTAAAAATGAATTAGTTGGTAGCTACACTTGTCGTGATTTGAGTTATGAGCTATCCAAGAATGAGCAAATTACCACGGGCTCACTTCGAGCGTGTCGTAAGGAGAGAAAAATCTGGTATATCGATGCCCCAGTAGCTGCTGAAAATCAGTCCTAACTTTATTAACTAAACTCCCTAACAAAGCTCGTGTGATAGCCTCCGTCGTCACCGAGCTTTTTGTATAACTTCTGCCTCCCAAGTTACGTGTCATTAATTGTCCAATTTCTCGTCATGTAGTTGTCACGTTACGCACTTAGCTTTTGTATTACAAAAGTTGAGGAAAGTGACATGCGAGCTTTAGAAACAATCACACTGCCATTCGCAAGTATCGCCAAATTTGATTTGGCGTTTTCTAGTATGTGTTTGCAACACAGGTTTAATCAGCAAGTCGCCAATATTAGTAAAGGTGTTTCCCACAGTGGTGATGGCCACCTCTACATAGTGCTAGGTCTATTAGCTTGGCTTCTTGATAAGCAACATGGTCATTGGTTCTTATTTGCTGGGTTGGCCGCGTTTGCCATCGAGTTGCCCATTTACTGGATGTTGAAAAATAGTTTTAAGCGACGTCGCCCTGAAGAGTTAAGTGCTTTACTGCCTACTTTTATCACTCCTTCTGATCGTTACAGCTTACCTTCTGGTCATACCGCAGCTGGATTTTTGATGGCTACGCTTATCAACCATTTCTATCCTGAGTTAGGCGTGTTTGCTGTTGCTTGGGCTAGCTTGATTGGAGTCTCGCGTATATTGCTCGGTGTGCATTTCTTTTCCGATATCATTATTGGAGCACTGCTAGGCAGCATGTGTGGTTCGCTTGCTATTGCTCTCGTAGGAGGTTAATTCATGAAAATACTTTATGGTGTTCAAGGGACGGGAAATGGTCATATCGCGCGAGCAAGAGCCATGAGTGAAGCCTTTAAGCCTTATGATGTGCAGGTTGATTTTTTATTTTCTGGTCGTGATCCTGAGAAGTACTTTTCAATGGAGTCATTTGGCGACTATCAAACTCGCCGAGGCTTCTCCTTTATTACTGAAAAGGGATCAGTCAATTACGTCAAAACGGCATTGAGTACCAACTTTTTTCAGTTTCTCAAAGAGGTAAAGCAGCTTGACCTGTCGTCTTATGATTTGGTTATCAATGACTTTGAGCCAGTTTCGGCATGGGCAGCGCGCCAGCAAAATACACCTTGCATAGGTATTAGCCATCAGAATGCATTCCGCTACAAAGTGCCGTCAAAGGGCGCAAATTGGCTTGATAAGTCGATGATTAAGCATTTTGCACCATCGCGGTATCAGCTTGGATTGCATTGGTATCATTTCGAGCAACCCATCTTGCCGCCTATTGTTCATACGCTTGAGCGTACAAGCGATAATCAAGACTTTGTTTTAGTGTATTTACCGTTTGAATCAATAGAAGATATCTGTGATTTGTTGTTTCACTTCAATCAACAAGCGTTCATCTGTTATCACCCTGATGTTATTGAAGATGAACGTATTGAAAATGTTGAGTTGAGACCGTTGAGTCATACTGACTTTCAACACCATCTCCAGCGTTGCATGGGAGTGATTGCGAATGGTGGTTTTGAGTTGCCATCGGAGGCGCTCTCTTTAGGAAAGAAACTATTACTCAAGCCTCTCTCTGGACAGTTCGAACAACAAAGCAATGTTGCAACATTGGAAGCGTTAGGTCTTGCATATTCTATGGATGCTTTAGATGTTGCGACGGTGAGGCAATGGCTAGGTGAGGAACAAGCTGAAAGTATTCATTACCCGGATGTAGCCAGAGCGATTGCAGAATGGGTGGTTCAGGGTGTTTGGGACTCACAAGAATCTCTTGCGAAGCAGTTATGGGAGAAAGTGGAATTCCCCAGTTATTCGGAAGTTTCTCTTTAGCTAATTGATTACCACAATCAGTCAATACAGCTCATCAGTAATGAACTCTTCTGGTTTTTTTCTTTAATATATTTGTGCTTTTTATCATTCATCAAATAGGTTGAAAAAGTGTCTCTTTTGTCCACCTTATCTCAGTTAGTGAGAATTACTCCTGTCCTGCATATATATCTAGGTTGAACAAATTGGTTATGATCTGACTTAACTGTCGAGATTTACATCGAAACTATAACTCCAGATTTGTAGAAGAGTGCTGGATTAATATCTGTAGTCAATTTCTCTTCCTCGGCTACTCGTTAGCCATAACCCTCCTCAATAGGTTGCTATATTTTCCTGTTTTGGCTTTTTTATGGTTTTTTATATTTTTATTAAGTTATTGATTTAAAATGACTAAATAATAAATGGGCTAAAATATAGTGATTAAATATCAATCTAGTTGATAAACCATGATTGATTAGTTGATAGTACGGGTCGAGCCGGAACTATCCGGACGATAAATATAATAATAAATCGGTTTTCTATTCGTTAAATATGTGAGAGCTCAATGAGTGCAAATGGTGCGTAAACTTGAGTCCATATTTAATAAGAATTCACTGAACCAAATTGACGATTACACAAGAGGCGCACTCAATGTTAGAGAAAAAAGACGCGATGAGCGCAATTGCAAGCTACCGTATGGAAAGTACCCTACGTGGGGTGGATCTGAACCTATTAACGGTTTTTGATGCCGTAATGCAAGAGCAGAATATTACCCGAGCAGCACATAACCTGGGTATGTCACAACCAGCGGTTAGTAATGCCGTTGCACGTCTAAAAGTGATGTTCAACGATGAATTATTTATGCGTCAGGGGCGTGGTATTCAGCCAACACAACGCGCTCGCCAACTGTTTGGCCCAATCCGCCAAGCTCTACAACTTATTCGTAACGAATTACCAAGCTCAGTGTTCCAACCTGAGTCTTCGACTCGTCTATTTAAACTGGCGATTTGTAGCCCGTGTGATATGCGATTCGCACCTAAAATTATGGCGAGCATTAATGAACAAGCTCCAAGCGTACAACTTCATTTGGACGCAGAGTTTGATCGCCTTCTATCTGAGCGTATGCGCTACCAAGAAATCGATTTTGTAATTGATTACGCACGTTTTGATGATCAAGGTTTCTCAAGCACTGAAATCTTCAAAGATGAACTGGTTGTGATTGCTTCTAAGACACACCCTCGCATCCAAGGCGGTGTCTCTGCAGAGCTACTGATCAATGAGAAACACGCAAAACTATCACGCGTACATGGTCAACGTAGCTTCTCTGAGCAAGCGTACCGTGAGCTTGATTGCCAAGCAGCCTACGAAGGTTCAAGCCTAAGCAACCTACTATACGTAGTAAGCCAATCTGAGCTTGTGACTATTGCACCACGTTGGATGGCTGAAAACGCAGTAAACAGCGACCAACTACAAATCCTAGATTTCCCATTTGAAAACAAAGAAATCAGTGGTTACCTAAGCTGGCACGAATCAAGCGAGAAAGATAAAGGCCACATCTGGCTACGTGATCAACTTATGATTACTTGTGGCGAAGTTGTTGCGCTTAAATAAGCTGAATTTTTAGCCTGACTAACTGGTCAGACTGGATTTGTAATCATCAATTTTTACAATTCCTTGGCCCCGAGAGACTGTCGTCTTTCGGGGTCTTTTTATTTCTGCCAATTGATAGTTGAAACAGCGACTTAAGTTGATTAAACCTTCAACAGTTAAAGACGTGCTAAGCTCTCGTTAGTGATAGTGCTCTCTTAATAATGATAAGTTTGATAATGGTCAGTTGCGTTTTTAGGCGTCGAGGTTACACTTGTTCGCTCAAATAGCTTACGCCTGTAAGCCAAAAGGTAATGTAGAGAATGGCCAAGTTAGATTTTCATATCGTTAAACGTATTCGTGAACAAATTGCGAAAGGTGGTACCCGTGTTGCACTCAAACATAAAGTGGGTGATGTATGGCAGGGTATTACTTGGGAGCAGTTTGGGCAGCAAGTAGATGCTTTGTCACTTGCACTTTTGGCTCAAGGATTGGGCGTTCAAGATAAGATCGGTATCTTCTCGAACAACATGCCACAATGGACTATCGCTGATTTTGCAGCGTTGCAATTGCGTGGTGTGACTGTTCCTATCTACCCGACCAACACCGCTGCACAGTCGGCTTACATTATTGATAACGCCGATGTCAAAGTGCTGTTTGTTGGTGAGCAGCCGCAATTTGATGCTGCGGTCAGTATTTTCGATGAATGTAAGCAGCTTGAGCTGGTCGTAGCGATGTCTGACGATATCGAGCTTGGCGAGCATGCTTTTGCAATGACTTGGCAAGACTTCGTCGCAAAAGGTGATGATAGTCATCAACTAGAATTAGCTTCTCGTTTAGAACAGGCGCAAGAAGAGGATCTGCTTACGCTGATTTACACGTCTGGTACAACGGGTCAGCCAAAAGGCGTTATGTTGGATTACGCCAACATCTCAGCTCAGCTTGAAGGCCACGATGAGCGTTTGAGCCTGACTGAAGATGACGTATCGCTGTGTTTCTTACCGTTGTCACATGTATTTGAGCGTGCGTGGACATTCTACGTGCTCTACAAAGGCGGCACTAACTGCTACCTACAAGACACCATGCAAGTGCGTGATGCGCTGAGTGAAGTGCGTCCAACAGTCATGAGTGCAGTTCCTCGTTTTTACGAAAAGATCTTCTCAGCGATTCATGAAAAAGTATCGCGAGCACCAATCCACCGTAAAGTGATGTTTACTTGGGCAGTGAACATGGGCGCGAAGATGGCGGCTTGTCATCAAGAGAAGCGTAAACCATCACTGATGCTACGTAAGTCATATGCTTTGGCAGACAAACTGGTTCTGGGCAAGCTACGCGCATTGCTAGGTGGTCGCATTAACTTCATGCCATGTGGTGGTGCGAAGTTGGATGAGACCATTGGTCGCTTTTTCCATGCTATCGGTATCAACGTAAAACTTGGCTACGGAATGACAGAAACCACGGCAACGGTTTCATGTTGGGATGACCAATGCTTTGACCCAAGCTCTATCGGTATGGCAATGCCGGGCGCACAAGTTAAGATCGGCGAAAACAACGAGATCTTGGTTCGTGGTCCAATGGTAATGCGTGGTTACTACAAAATGCCAGAAGAGACCGAGAAGACATTCGACGAGCATGGCTTCTTGAAAACGGGTGATGCGGGCTACATTGATGAAAATGGTAATCTGTTCATTACTGACCGTATAAAAGAGTTAATGAAGACCTCCAACGGCAAATACATTGCTCCGCAAGTGGTAGAAGGCGCGATCGGGAAAGATCACTTTATCGAACAGATCGCCGTGATTGCTGACACTCGTAAATTCGTATCTGCTTTGATTGTTCCTTGTTATGACTCACTAGAAGAGTACGCTAAAGAACTCAACATTGCTTACCACGATCGTGTTGAGCTTATTAAACATCACCAGATTGTGGAGATGCTTGAGAAGCGAGTGAATGACCTGCAGAAAGAACTGGCTAAGTTTGAACAAGTTAAGAAATTCAAATTGTTACCAAAAGCTTTCTCTATGGATGATGGTGAGTTGACCCCAACACAAAAACTTCGCCGTAAAGTCATTAATGACAAATACCAAGACGAAATCGAAGAAATGTACAACGAAAAGTCTGATAAAAAGTAACTCGAGATAACTTAGATTTCAGATTGATGAAAATATCCCCAGTCGCCTACTGTTGTGTGACTGGGGATTTTTTATACCTGTCGCTCAATCCTATTCTTAAACTTTGTAGAGAGAAGTGTGCTCAAAACTCTTCTTTTGAATGAAATTATTCACTTTATTTTATCGCGGTATCTGTTTTTATTCTGAGTGAGTGTCTTCTGCTAGCGTCTAACCCTGTCTTTGTTCTAATTTACAGCATCTTGTTTAAAGTTTGATTTAACTCTCATTAGACCTGTTGATAATAAAACGTTACATTTGTTGAGTTACCTTACGTGTTGTTATGACAGGCGTAAGACATAGCTGAAAAAGTGGAAGTATTTCTATTAGGCTACGAATAAGACCTAGACTATGTAAAAACCAGCCCAAACCGTTGGCCTTACGGAGAGGATAACTGGTTAAGGAGAGCAATTATGACAGCAATGTTGTCAGGCGCAGAGATGGTAGTGCAGTCTTTGATCGAAGAGAGCGTAGAGCAAATCTTTGGTTATCCTGGTGGATCCGTTTTGGATATCTACGATGCACTACACGCGAAAACCGACCAAATAAAACACGTACTAGTACGACACGAACAAGCCGCTACCCATATGGCAGATGGTTATGCACGAGCAACGGGCAAGCCAGGTGTAGTACTGGTATGTTCAGGTCCTGGCGCGACCAATACCATCACAGGTATTGCAACCGCGTATATGGACTCTATTCCAATGATCGTTATTTCAGGTAACGTACCAAATAACTTGATTGGTAATGATGCCTTCCAAGAGTGTGACATCGTGGGTGTATCTCGCCCAGTCGTCAAACACAGCTTCCTTGTGAAAAAAGCAGAAGACATTCCTGAGACGATCAAAAAAGCGTTTTACATCTCGACGACTGGCCGCCCTGGTCCGGTTGTGATTGATTTGCCTAAGGACATCTTGAATCCGCAAATCAAGCTTCCTTACGAGTATCCAGAAAGCATTTCGATGCGCTCCTATAAGCCAACTACGTCTGGTCATAAAGGTCAGATAAAGAAAGCACTAAAATCTTTAGTTGAAGCGAAAAAACCAGTGCTGTACATAGGTGGTGGTGCGGTGATTTCTGGTGCACATGAATATATTCAAGTGTTGTCAGAGCAATTAAACTTGCCAGTAGTGAGTACGTTGATGGGGCTAGGTGCTTTCCCTGGCACACATAAAAACTCTCTAGGCATGTTAGGCATGCATGGTACTTACGAAGCCAATATGGCGATGCATGAAGCGGATCTGATCTTCGGTATTGGTGTGCGTTTTGATGATCGTACTACTAACAACTTAGAAAAGTACTGTCCTAACGCGAAAGTGATGCATATCGACATCGATCCTTCTTCTATATCGAAAAACGTAAAAGTAGATCTGCCGATCGTAGGTTCTGCTGACAAAGTATTAGCAACTATGGTGGGCTTGTTGAGTGAGCAGAGTTGTAATAACGATCAAGCCGCGATTGCTAAATGGTGGGAAGAGATCCAAGTATGGCGTAATCGTAATTGTTTAGCTTATGAAACTTCCCCAGAACGCATTAAACCTCAGCAAGTCATTGAAACACTGCACAAACTGACAAATGGCGATGCTTATGTTGCATCGGATGTCGGCCAACATCAGATGTTTGCTGCACTTTACTATCCATTCAATAAACCGCGCCGTTGGATTAATTCGGGTGGTCTAGGCACGATGGGCTTTGGTTTGCCAGCTGGTATGGGCGTGAAGTTCGCGATGCCAGAAGAAGAAGTGGTTGTCGTGACTGGCGACGGCAGTATCCAGATGAACATTCAGGAACTATCGACTGCAATGCAATACGATATTCCAGTGAAGATAATTAACCTAAATAACCGATTCCTAGGCATGGTTAAACAGTGGCAAGATATTATCTATCAAGGTCGTCACTCTAACTCGTACATGAGTTCTGTTCCTGATTTTGCAGCAATTGCAGAAGCTTATGGCCACGTCGGTATTCGTATCGAAACGCCAGATCAGCTCGAAGCAGGTCTACAAAAAGCGTTAGATATGAAAGATCGTCTAGTGTTTGTTGACATCAATGTAGATGAAACCGAACACGTTTACCCAATGCAGATCAAAGGCGAGGGTATGGACAAGATGTGGCTAAGCAAAACGGAGCGTACTTAATATGAGACACATTATTTCTTTGCTAATGGAAAACCAACCTGGTGCTTTGTCTCGTGTTGTTGGTTTGTTTTCTCAGCGTGGTTACAACATTGAGTCTTTGAACGTATCACCAACGGATGACGAAACACTATCACGGTTAAACATCACAACGACCTCTGATGAAATGCAGCTTGAACAGATTCAGAAGCAACTGCATAAGCTGATCGATGTGCTTAAGGTGCAAGAAGTAACCGAGTTTGATCATATAGAGCGTGAGTTGATGATGGTCAAGGTGAAAGCGAGCGGATTCGCGCGTGCAGAAGTGAAACGCACCGCAGATATTTTCCGTGGTCAGATTGTCGATGTAACGGCTTCCCAATACACGGTACAACTTGCTGGTACCAGCGAGAAATTGGATGCATTCATTCAAGCTATTTCTGAAGTCACAGAAGTGGTTGAGGTTGCGCGAAGTGGTGTGGTTGGGATTGCTCGTGGAGAACGTTGTCTTAAGGCGTGATTAATGGCAATACATGTAAGAAAAGCCATCGTTGTGCGATGGCTTTTTGTTTAGAAAATAACAAACAATGATATAATTGCTGCTTTCGTAATCAATGTGAGTAGTAGAACGCGTGAAAGTCAGGAAGTTAGTCAGCGCTTTGTTGGCGACGACGCTATTTTTTAGCGCGCTTATCTCCGTCTACTATTATCAGAAGTACCAAAACTTACTGGCGAATAACATTGAGAGCACGGCAAAGGAAGCGCTCCATCAGTTAGCTTACTCTGAGCGTGAATATGAGAACGTTCAGGATCAAATATCTTCTATTAGTGATCTACTCGGTCACAGCCAAAGTCTCTTCGACTACTTGCGCCATCCAACCCCAAAAAAGCTCGCTATTTTAGAAGAAGTCTGGAGTTCTGTTGCGGTTAATCAGAAATGGTACCGGAAAATCCGTTTTCTCAATCTTGAAGGGCGAGAAAATGTACGTATTAATTATGATTTCAAAATAGGCAGAGCAGTAGCCGCGGACACTCTCCAAGATCACTCTCATCGCAGTTATTTCCAATACGCGAAGAGCTTGAAAGATGGTCAAATCGGCTCATGGGGTATCGAGCTAGAACAAGAAAATGGGGCGTTAGTATTCCCATATAGCCCATCGGTTCGCATTATTATGCCCGTAGTGATGGAAGGCGTGCGCCATGGTTACCTTATTCTCAATATTGATGTTCAATATTTGTCATCTCGTTTGAACTATTCACCCGTCAGTGACTTTAATATAGAGCTAATCAACCAAGCCGGTTTTTACGTTACTAGCTCGCAGAGCGAAAAGCTATATGGTGACATTATCCCTAATCGTTCACATTTCAACGTCGGGCTGATGTATCCTAAAGTATGGCAGCACATCGGCTCGGAAAAGATTGGTTATAAATATCTAGATAATCACCTGATAGTCTTTAATACGATAGAGTTTGTTCGCGGTGAATCACTTCACCTTCTTATTGATTTTCCCCAAGATAAACTACTAAAACGTGCTGAGCGTGATATTAATGACCTAGTTCAGGAAGCATTATTTGTTCTCAGTTTGATGTTAGTGTTTGCTTTACCAATTACCAGTGTTGCCCTGCACTATCGCCGCTTTAGTATTGAATCCAAACTAGCTAGAGCGGCATTGGATGGTATGACCGCCGTGATGATTACGGATACCTCTCATCGCATTATGATGATCAATCAAGAGTTCGAGAACATGCTGGGGTATTCGGCTAAGCGAGTCGAAGGGTGGAATGCACAGAAACTACTTTTTTTACCTGAAGATTTTGAATATATCCTGCAGATTTGGGGGCAACTCTGTAAGGAGAATATGTGGGAAGGGGAGGTTCGCTGTCGAACAAAACTCAACCATGTGTTTACTGCAATCATGCGTGTACAAGCGATTAAAGCAAAATCAGGGAAGGTTCGTTATTACATTACTTCGCTCGTCGACATCTCTGAGCGTAAACAGCTCGAAGAGCAGTTGCGTAAGTTGAGTGAAAAAGATGGCCTTACTGGGCTTTGGAATCGTCGCAAGTTTGAAGAGCAGCTCACACAGAATACTAATATTTTAGAGCGATACCCAGAGACTCCGACAGCGTGCTTAGCACTTGTTGATATCGATTACTTCAAACGTATAAATGATGAGTTGGGACATGATGAGGGTGATCGTGTTATCAAACTTGTCTCTAGAGTACTTCTTCAAGGTGTACGCAATACCGATTTTGTCGCTCGAGTTGGTGGTGAGGAGTTCGCTATCATTATGCCGCATACCAGCGCAAAAGAAGCTGAAATTGTATTGAATCGATTAAGAGTTGCCGTCGAGATACATACTGAACTCAACGTGACCATTAGTCTTGGTTATACGGATTTAACAGCGAACAGTACGCGAAGTTACAAGTGTGCAGATATTGCGCTCTATGAAGCGAAAAGCAGCGGAAGAAACTGCGTTTCGTTTTGTTATAGTGGAGATGATATCGCATAAAAATCGGGCATTAGCCCGATTTATAGTCGCTCTTACTACGAAGTACGCGTTACGCAATCTCTAATACAGATTCGATGCGCTGCATTGATTTGAGTAGATGGTCATCCAGTAATTGCATGGCTTCTTCGATGTTTTTTGCTAATACGAGCTTCATGATCATCTCATGTTCGTCGATATCAAATATCGCGCCTTTTTCCGAGCTAAGGGTTTGCATCGCAAAGTAGCGGTAGCGTTTGATCTGGTGAATTAAGTCACTGAAGAATTCAAACATGTTTTGAGAATCGGCACCTTCCAACAGCGATACATGGAACTGATGATGGCGCTCTTCCCACTCTTGCCAGCAAAAAGTGTCATCAAAATTAACTCGAGACAGTTTGTGGTAAGAGGTTAGTACGTCTAATTCCCAAGCTTCATCCCCAGCCAGAATCGCTTTTTTCAATAGTACTGAAGAGACGACACGTAGACTGTCATAAAGATCGTTAAGCTCTTTTTTGCAGACTGGAGCTACCCAACAACCTTTTTGTGGTTCTAGTTTTACGTATTTAGTCCAAGATAGTTGTACTAAGGCCTCTCTAATAGGTGATGCCCCAACGTTGTATTTATTTTTTAGTTCGGCAACAACAAGCTTTTGACCTGGCTTTAGGTCACCAGTCAGGATGTCTTGGCGAATCATTTTCGAGACTTTATCAGTAAGAGTTGGGCTAGACACATGCACCTCATAGATTTTTATCGTGACGACAATTAAACAGTACGTAGTTCTGTTGTGGTTGATAATATAGCGTACTGAATACTAGGGCAAGTGAAATATATAAAAAAAGAGGGCCGAAGCCCTCTTTTTTATTTAACTGATGATTGAATTATTCAGTCTTATAGAACGTGTACAGAAGCTGTGTTCGTTGTACCTGAAGCGACTAGAGCACCAGAAACCATAACAACGATGTCGCCTTTGTTACCTAGACCAGATTCTAGAGCAAGCTCTTTACCTGTTACGTAGAACGCATCAGTGCTTTGGATAGAATCAACAACTACTGGAGTAACACCTTTAGTTAGAACTAGCTGTGCAGCTGTCTTAGTGTTAGTCGTTAGCGCTAGGATGTTTGCAGTTGGGAAGTACTTACGTACTGAACGTGCAGACTTACCACCTTCCGTTGCAACAACGATAAGAGGTGCAGCTAGTTTTTCAGCTGTGTCTACAGCGCCTTTACATACTGCTTCAGTGATACGAAGACGTGGGCTATCTAGACGTGAACCTAGCTCAGCTTTTAGTACAGAGTCTGTACGTTTAGCGATTTGAGCCATGATAGTCACTGCTTCTACAGGGTACTTACCTTTAGCAGTTTCACCAGAAAGCATTACTGCATCAGTACCGTCCATTACTGCGTTAGCAACGTCGCCTGCTTCCGCACGAGTAGGACGTGGGTTGTTGATCATAGAATCAAGCATTTGAGTCGCAGTGATAACCATCTTACGTGCACGGTTACACTTCTCGATCATCATCTTCTGAGCGAAGATTACTTCTTCTGCTGGGATTTCAACACCTAGGTCACCACGAGCAACCATGATGCCGTCAGAAAGTTCTAGGATCTCGTCGAAGTTATCAACACCTTCTTGGTTTTCGATCTTAGAGATGATGTGGATGTTTTCGCCGCCGTTTGCAGCAAGTACTTCACGGATTTCTTGAACGTCAGAAGCTTTACGGATGAAAGAAGCAGCAACGAAGTCAACGCCTTGCTCACAACCGAATTTAAGGTCGTTCTTATCTTTTTCAGATAGAGCAGGTAGGTTTACAGAAACACCTGGAAGGTTAACACCTTTGTTTTCGCCTAGAGCACCGTTGTTAAGAACTTTACACTTAACTTCAGTTTCAGAAGTTGCAAGCACTTCCATTTCAATTAGACCGTCGTCTACTAGGATAGTGTTACCAACGTTTAGGTCGTTAGCAAAACCAGCGTAAGTTACAGCAACTTTGTCTTTGTTACCTACAACTGAGATATCAGTTGTGAAAGTGAATTCTTGACCAGCTACTAGATCAACGTCGTTGCCGTCTTCTAGTTTGATAGTACGGATTTCTGGACCTTTAGTGTCTAGAAGGATTGCAAGTTGCTTGCCTGTAGCTTCCATTACTTTGCGGAAGTTCGCGATACGAGTGCCGTGTTCTTCGTAGTCACCGTGAGAGAAGTTAAGACGCATAACGTTCATGCCAGCGTTTACTAGTTCAGTTAGCTTCTCTACAGATTCAGTTTTAGGGCCAATCGTACATACGATTTTGGTCTTTTTCATGGAAGATACTCTCCGGTAAGTATTGTTACAATTTGAAAGTCGGTTGTTTACTCTGAAGTTTAGGCGTTTTGACGACATTTAGAGCCTGCCATCTATCGATTTTTCGCCACATTATTGGAACTTCAGATTCTGAAAGTCTTTCACCAAGTTTAGTCATTTTATGACTAAAAGTTCGGCGATTTTGGTTACCTTTTTGTGACTAATACCACTTTATATGCAGAAAGTTGCAAAAAAATAACCTTCAATTCTGTAATTTTTTTTCTTTTCGGTGGCGAATTCTACCACTGAATGAATCCAATATCACTGTTTAAGAATTGTCTTAGGACAAGGTTTTATCGAGAAATATTAATTTTTTGGATCGAAATAAATGGACTTGAAAGTTTCGACTTGACTATAATAACTTTCAAATCGAAACTTGAAACCAAAGTGTAAATGTCGAAACGAAACACTCAACTAAGAAGACACGCCATTTCTAACCTAGTAAATGAGCTTGGGGAAGTTAGCGTTGATGAGCTAGCACAGAAATTTGAAACCTCAGAGGTCACGATTAGAAAGGACTTAGCTTCTTTAGAGAAAAATGGACAACTTTTGCGCCGTTATGGTGGCGCAATCTCTATTCCAACGGAAGTTATCCATGAAGAATTGAGTCCAATTGTTTCGAGTCGAAAGTTAAGTCTAGCAAAAGCAGCCGCCTCATTGATTCGAGATCATAACCGAATTGTGATCGACAGTGGCAGCACGACCGCAGCGCTGATTCAGCAATTAAACGACAAAAGAGGCTTGGTTGTAATGACCAATTCGTTGCATGTGGCCAATACGCTTAACGAATTAGAAAGCGAACCAACCCTATTAATGACAGGTGGTACTTGGGATACGCACTCAGAGTCTTTTCAAGGCAAAGTCGCCGAATCGGTCTTAAGAGCTTACGACTTTGATCAGCTGTTTATTGGTGCTGATGGCATTGATCTAGAGCGCGGAACCACAACGTTCAATGAATTGGTTGGCTTAAGCAAAGTCATGGCAGAAGTTTCTCGTGAAGTCATTGTCATGATCGAGTCTGAAAAAGTGGGGCGCAAGATCCCAAACTTAGAACTCGCTTGGGAGCAAATTGATGTGTTGGTTACCGATGCTGAGTTACAACCAGAACACAAAGCACAGATTGAACAGCATGGCGTAAAGGTTATTTGCGCCTAATCTAATGATAGATGCCCAAGTAAACTTGGGTATAGCCAATTTCATATTTCACTTCCCTCCGAATAAAGGCCTTTGCTTGCTGCCTCTATTTGAAATCATGGTCAGGGAAGAACAAAACAATAAACGGAGATAAACACATGTGTGGAATCGTAGGTGCAGTAGCACAACGAGACGTTGCAGAAATTTTGGTTGAAGGTTTACGCCGCTTGGAATACCGCGGTTATGATTCTGCTGGCGTCGCGATTGTTGATAGCGAAAGCAACCTTACGCGTATTCGTCGTCTGGGCAAAGTTCAAGAGCTAGCAGACGCGGTAGACGAAACGAAAGTGATTGGTGGTACGGGTATCGCACACACTCGTTGGGCAACCCACGGCGAGCCTTCAGAAGCAAACGCACACCCACACATGTCTGGTGACATCGCAGTTGTTCACAACGGCATTATCGAAAACCACGAAGAACTACGTGAACTGCTTCAATCTCGCGGTTACGTCTTCGAATCTCAAACAGATACTGAAGTTATCGCACATATGGTTGAGTGGGAACTTCGCACTTCAGAAACGCTACTAGAAGCGGTACAAAAAACAGCAAAACAACTTGAAGGCGCATATGGCACGGTAGCATTGGATCGTAAAGACCCTTCACGTATCGTTGTGGCGCGTTCAGGCAGCCCTATCGTAATCGGCTTCGGTGTGGGTGAAAACTTCCTAGCCTCTGACCAACTTGCGTTGCTTAACGTGACACGCCGCTTCATGTACCTAGAAGAAGGTGATGTTGCTGAGATCACTCGCCGCGAGGTAACCGTATTTGACGCAGCTGGTGAGCGTGTAGAGCGTGAAATCATTGAATCAAATGCAGAACATGATGCGGGCGACAAAGGTCAATACCGTCACTTCATGCAGAAAGAGATCTACGAGCAACCAACAGCATTGATCAACACAATGGAAGGTCGTATTACGGCAGATTCTGTTGTTACAGAGGCGATTGGTGTTAACGCGGCAGAAATCCTAAGCAAAGTTGAACACGTACAGATCGTAGCTTGTGGTACCTCTTACAACGCAGGTATGACAGCACGTTACTGGTTCGAAGACATTGCTGGTGTGAGCTGTGATGTAGAAATCGCGTCTGAATTCCGTTACCGCAAGTTTGTGACGCGTCCAAACAGCCTATTGATCACGCTTTCTCAGTCTGGTGAAACCGCCGATACGCTAGCAGCCCTTCGCCTAGCAAAAGAGAAAGGTTACATGGCGGCAATGACCATCTGTAACGTAGCGGGTTCTTCTCTGGTTCGTGAATCTGACTTCGCATTCATGACTCGTGCTGGCGTGGAAATTGGCGTGGCTTCAACCAAAGCGTTCACCACTCAGCTTTCTGCACTGTTAATGCTGGTGACTGCACTTGGTAAGCAACAAAACCGCATCAGCAAAGAGAAAGAAAAAGAGATCGTAGAAGCGCTTCACGCACTACCGAAGCAAATCAACGCTGCTCTGTCTTTCGAGAAAGAGATCGAAGCGCTGGCAACAGACTTTGCCGATAAGCACCACACACTGTTCCTAGGTCGTGGTGAGTTCTACCCAATCGCGATGGAAGCCTCTCTAAAACTAAAAGAGATCTCTTACATTCACGCAGAAGCGTATGCTGCTGGGGAATTGAAACACGGACCTCTAGCGCTTATTGATGCTGACATGCCAGTAGTCGTTGTTGCACCAAGCAACGATCTTCTAGAGAAACTGAAATCAAACGTTGAAGAAGTGCGTGCTCGTGGCGGTCTGTTATATGTATTTGCAGATGCTGATGCAGGCTTCGAAGGTGACGAGACAATGAAGATCATCACCATGCCACACGTTAGTGAAATCACGGCGGCGATCTACTACACGATCCCAATGCAGCTCCTGTCTTACTACGTTGCGTTGATCAAAGGTACGGACGTAGACCAACCTCGTAACCTAGCAAAAGCGGTAACTGTAGAATAAGCAACGCGAGGTGTGATTAAGATTACACTTGTTTATGTTGCGCTATGTAAGTAGCGAGAACCTAAAGCGAAGTCACATGACTTCGCTTTTTTGTTTTATTAGATACGCTGTTTGTGGGGAAGTTTAATGGAAGTAAAGATAATGATTATTTAATCTGGTTTTAGCTCTTATTGATCTTTCACTTCGTTTTTAATCTGATTGCGGTTTATGACAAAAATGTCATCTTGGTGATAGATTGGTGTCAGGTGCATTGTTGAATAATGAAGCCATTGAAAACAAACGTTCAAAGGTCATCAATATGAAAACACTGAAAGTCGCTCTCCTTATCACAACTATGGCATTCACTAGCGCATCTGCGTTTGCTCAGCCGACGTTCACTGGCGGAAAGTACATTAATCAAGAAGTAGTGAAGACCATTTCAGTGGCGCCGACCACAACATCTGACTTGGCATACCAACAAGCGCTAACTGAACTAAATTCGTTAAAAAACATGACGCCTCGTGAGTTAAATAAACAGCTGAGCCTTCGAACTTTCGACATCGTTTCTAATAGTACGTATCTACAAGATGGTGGCTTTGTGACGGTTCAAGAGCGCATGAATGAAGAAGGGAAGCTGGAATATTTAGGTACAGTCAATGTGAAAGTGAACTACGCACAGCGCGACAGTAATCGATAAAAGTGAAAGATGAAAAGAGTATGATGTGGTCGGCATCGTACTCTTTTGTCGATCGTCGCAGCTAGGTGAAACTTGTCGAGATAGAGGGCAAACATTGAAATTACTGATTGTAGAAGATGAAGCAAAAGCAGGTGAATATCTGCAAAAAGGATTGGTTGAATCTGGCTACATTGTCGATTGGGTACGAGATGGTGTAGATGGGCTTTATCATGCAACCAGTGAGCCTTACGACCTTATTCTTCTCGACATCATGTTGCCAAAGCTCGACGGCTGGCAAGTGCTTAATACTCTCCGCAGTAGTGATATTCACACTCCGGTGATTATGCTGACTGCCAAAGAGCAGATAGAAGATCGTGTGCGCGGCTTTGAGCTTGGTGCTAACGATTATGTTGTTAAGCCATATGCGTTTGCAGAGCTGCTGGCAAGAATTCAAAATGTATTTCGCCATCATACTTCCTCTCGGGTGCAAACCTCTTCACAGACGCTTCAAATCGCAGACTTAAAGTTGGACATGATGAAGCGAGTTGCGACGCGGAATGGGCAAACCATCACTTTAACAGCTAAAGAATACGCGCTACTTGAGCTTTTGATGCGGAAAGAGGGGCAAGTGCTCTCGCGCACGACTATTGCTTCACTGGTATGGGATATGAACTTCGATAGCGATACCAACGTAATTGATGTTGCTATTAAACGACTGCGCAATAAGGTCGACAAACCATTTGGAACACCTTTAATCCATACCATAAGAGGGATGGGATACAAACTGGAAGCGCCAGATGTTTAAGAGCCCTGCCAACCTATCCATGCAAAATAAGCTGGTGCTGATGTTTGTCGGCACGACGCTGGTGGTTTACCTTGTTTTAGCCTTTATTCTCTATTACACCATCGAGCGGCATTTCTACACGCAAGATTACAATGAAATGGTCAGCAAATATAATGCCATAGAGAAGACGATGATGGTTTCTCCAGAATCAGCGTCTTTGCTCATAGATAACAGTTCTGCTTACATGTGGGCGTTTGAAGAGGGCAAACAGACCTATAAAAACTCCACACTCTCTATTCCTGATGAGCTATCTGTGACACTGAGCTCCCCACAAATCTTGAATCAAAGCAAGGCGATTGAATGGCATGATAACTCGCTAGATATTCGTGCATTTGCGTTTCAGGCCAAACACGTCACGGTCGTTATTGGAGCGAGCATTAATCATCATCTGTTGTTTCTCAATAAGCTCGGCTGGATATTATTTTGGTCGTTGGGCTTTGCATTTATCACCTCTGCGTTGTTCAGCCGAATGATTGTTAGCCGAGGTTTGAAGCCGATCCTTGCTTTGAATAAACACATCCAACATGTCAGCCCTGAACAGTTGGATATTCGAATTGAACCGGAGATTCTTCCCATTGAGCTGCGAGATCTGGCGATCAAGCACAATGCAATGCTGGATCGCTTACAAACGGGGTTTCATCGTTTGAGTGAGTTCTCATCCGATATCGCCCATGAGCTAAAAACACCGCTGACTAATATCACGACGCAAAACCAAGTGATACTTGGAGCTTGCCGTAGGCCTGAGGAGTATCAAGAAGCGATTGCCTCTACCTTGGAAGAGTTAGAGCGGATCACCAAGACCATCAATGATTTACTGTATATCGCGAAAGCAGAGAACAAGCTTATTCATCACCATAATGAACGCTTTGCTGTGCATGAGCAGCTTGCACGCTTGATCGAGTATTTTGAAATATTGGCGGAAGATTCAGACTTGGCGATCATCACCTCAGGTGAAGCGACGTTGTATATGGACCAAAACATGTTTGAGCGTGCCATCAGTAATTTATTGTCTAACGCGATTCGCCATGCCTATGATGGAACGACGATTTCTATTGATATCACACAGAGTGATGAGCAGGTGAAAATTACAGTCAGTAATGTTGGTGAAACGATCCCTAAGCAAAACCTACCGTATCTATTTGAGCGTTTTTATCGGATCGACAAATCACGCCAACACTCTGGTAGCGTAGGGGCAGGGCTGGGCTTGTCGATCACTCAGTCGATCGTTCACGCTTATGATGGCAAGATCACCGTGACTTCAGAAGAACACCAAACCCAGTTTTGTTTAGTCTTTCCGACAGTTAAAGTGGATACAGTCGCCTAACCATATTGTTTAGAGTTGCCTTTAGACGTATGCGGATTTAGCGACGATTTTTCCTTCACTCTTCATGATTATTTTATGATTAAACCGTGTCGGATAGCGCTTTTTATGCTTTATCACCAGCAAACATAAGGATGCTTAGAGAATTGAGTGTTTCGCCAAGGCTTTCGAGTGACTTCAGTACTTGCTTGGTTGGTTCATTCTCAAGTAGTAAGCGACCATCAAAGCCTTTACTTCCGCACGGTGCTTCTTCGCAAGCGAGAGGAGCACTCTCTTCAGTAACTGGCTTTACAGCCTTTTGGTCTTCAGGTGTTACATCGTTGGCGCTAAGGCAAGACGCTGAGATAAAGAGTCCGCCGAAAATAACCATTAACTTTGTTTTTAACATGATAATAAATCTAACAATAAAACACTGTTCGATTTTATGTTATTGTGCTCATTATTTCGAGTGATATGACACAAATTTAGCTTTCGAACGCTATTTTGTTGCCATTCTCAGGCTATCTTATCTACATAGCAAATTGATTGATTTAACGAAATTAGGAGGATGAATGGAGCGAATTTCCAATAAATCGTCAATATGGTTAGGCTTATGCCTGATCATTGGTTTGGGTGTGCTAGGCTTTTTTATCCAACAGACAGCGATTAAATATAAGGCGTACGAGCGTGTCGTCACTGTAAAAGGCTTATCTGAACGAGAATACCCAGCGGATACGGTTATTTGGCCGATTCAATTTACTGTGGCGAGTAATGATATGCCGACAATGTTTGATGAGATTGATCAGCAGACGAAGTTAGTGCTCGATTTTCTTGAGGCCAAAGGACTGGATGAATCAAACTTCTCGTTATCTTCTCCTGCTGTGACGGATCGCAAAGCGCAGCAGTATGGTAATGAGCAGGACATCGAATATCGTTACCTTGCGAATCGAACTGTTACGGTTTATAGCCAAAATATCGATGTAGTCAGATCGGCCATCAATGAGATAGGTGAATTGGGTAAACAAGGTATTTTACTAAACCAAGACCCATACTCAAATCGTATTGAGTACAGCTTTACTAAGCTTAATGATATCAAACCAGATATGATTGAAGAAGCGACCAAGAACGCTCGAGAGGTGGCAGAGAAGTTCGCCAAAGACTCAGAGAGTTCATTAGGAAAAATTAAACGTGCAACGCAAGGGCAGTTCTCTATCTATGAACGTGATAGCAACACGCCTTACATCAAGAAAGTGCGTGTGGTATCTACCGTTCAATATTACCTATCAGATTAATGCGTTAGCACCTTTCCTTTTTTAAATGCCCCCTCAAAGCCAGTGCTCATGCGCTGGTTTTTTATATTCAATTAACTGCACCTTGGCTAATGAGTGCTTAATACTTTACGCAAGTGCTTTTTTATAAAACTAAGTTCTTATTTGATTGGCGGTGAAGTTGATAAAAGTCAATTCAACGGGAGGGTTAGAGGCGTAATTTTGAGCGCACTAATTAGTTAGAAGGAATTACTACAATGACATACAAATATTACCTCAGAGAGCTTGTTGGCTTAGCCATCGTTGTTTCTGTGGTTTTTGGAGTATTGAGTGTTTTACTTGATTTATATGCGTTGATGGCATGGTGTGAACATCAAGACAATATTGCTCATGTCTTTTTCCACGAGTCATTTTACTTCGTTGCTTTTCTAATCCCACCTTACTTCCTATGGAAGTTGATTAATCGCCCAGATTTAGTTTCAGCGGCACAACAGTACCAAGCGAACAAACTTGAATTAGAGCGCTCTTTATAAAGAGCTGTGGGCAGAAAAGATAAAGGCCCATGGATTTCTCCATGAGCCTTATCGGAATTTGGTGGCCCCTCCCAGACTTGAACTGGGGACCAATCGATTATGAGCGAAGGTCTGACGCAATCTCACCGCACAATCAACATAGAAACCCTGCCCCGAATCACCCCGAAATCCACCAGCAAAATCACATCACCCGATTACCCGCATGATTTTACTGACGACGCCGACGGGAAATCTACCGAACCTATATCACCGCCGCCACCGTCGAGAAAATGTAGAAAACTGTGTTGGAAAGACAGGAACGGTACCGGAAAAGACAGGAAAAAAAACCTAGGCGTAACAAGCAGCAAAACGAATTTATATTATTGAATTGTAAGAGCCCTTACTGGATTCGTCTGGTAGGGGCTTTCTTATTTCTATCCCAATGAAATAAAGGAGTTTCTATGAACCAACCCAAAAACAGTAGGAAGAATGCAAAGGCTGACACCCCCAAAGCCACACCAGAAGACAATCCATTCACTACCATTCTCAAGTCAGGTGAAGCACCAAAACTAGGAGTAAAGGCCCAAGGAACGGTGCTCTATGAGATCGCCAAAAACAGTAAAGATAACCAACTCTACTTTCGCATTGCCGGACAAAGTGGCGGGGCCGGATTGCATTCAAAACACTGGGTTCCACTTAACGAACTGTTCCAGTTGATTGAATCTCAAGGCGATAACCCGTGGAAAAGTCAGGTCTATAAATCCCTATATCCTTCAGGTTCAGCCAATAACCAAGGTTTTTGCGCCTCAGTAGTTAGAGACTTAGGTCTAGCCCAAAAGTCCGAATCATCAATTTATCTTCATGTACTAGGCGACGAATACCAACAGCTAAAAGCAGAGCTGTTAGCGCTCGCAGACAAGAAAACAAAATAACCCTTCCATTTATCGTCGCTGACGTCGTACCGACGCCGCCGACAGCAATCACTATCAAATTCTTCAATCAGTAAATCTAATAAGGAAATGTAGTAATGAAAAAACTACTAATCAGTGCGTTAGTTCTAGCTAGCTTTGGTGCATCAGCAGGTCTATTTAGTTCGGATACAGATGATGCAATCCAGACAATTAAAGAAGGCAGCCCAGATGGTTGCCCTTACGCAATAGGGGACATGATCGACTCGGCATTCACCAATGAAACATGGAAATCAGGTAAAACCAAATCGGGTCGAATCTTCGTGGATATTGAAGGTGATGTGAATTTCCGCAATCAAGAGCAGAAAGCATTTATGCAATTCGAAGTTGATGGGGAAGAGTTCTGGCTCAATACATTGAAGCTAAATAACCAGTACCAAAGTCAGATGATGACTCGTAGCTTTGCTAATCATCTATGCGATTCAGTTAAGTAACTTGGGACATTAAATCACTAAGGGCAGTATCGATAGGTATTGCTCTTCTTCACTTCCCGAAGGAGCAAACATGCAAAGCAAAACCTTTTCACAATCATCATCCCAATCCAAAAAGAACACAGGTATTCGTGCAGCGAAAATTGGTGCTGCTATTGGGGCTAGGTATGGTCCATATGGGGTACTAATCGGTGGTATAGCTGGCCTCATAATTGGTGTTGTCGCCGACGAGGTTATAGATGATTGACGGACAAGCTAGGTAAGCAGGGGATAACCTCTGCTTTTTTTTTGTTGTCGTCGATACATTGGATCTGACTTATAACTCGCATTCAAAGTGATGCGTGTCACACAAAAACTCTTTCAAAAAAATAATTTATCTAACAGGGCGTTCTCAAAAGGCTTAAAACAGCGGCTAATTAACATCTGTAACGTAATTTCACATCTTTTTAACTGGTTAAATTTTGCACCACTCGTTTAAAGGATTTTTAGCGCCTTTCAGCTATGTTTCATTTTTTTCAACCCATTTTCGAACGCTTTTTATAGCTTGAATTCAGCGCTGTACATCTCGTTTACATAAGCTTCAAAAGCTTAAATCTTCGTGTTGTTATTGGCCTCGTAGACAGCAACCGCTTGTCTGCGAAGCTCTTTAAAAAAATGGATATGACAAAAAAGAAGAGGAACTGATGTTGAACTTAATATAAGTGAGGATTCTATGATAAACGCAATAAGAGATGAGGAACTGTTCCGCGCAGGAATGGTTCTAGCGAAAGCGAAACACATCTCAGCATGTAAACCAATAAAGAATAGGGTCAAAGCCGAGCGGTTGGAAGATTGGTTAAACCAATACAAATCCTTCGAACCTCCATCAGACTTTCTTACTACAAAACTGGAAGAACTGGTGGGAGATTCGGATGTACTCGGCGACAGCGACGACAGAGCTTACATAGAAAGCTGTGTTCTTCGCTATCAACGAGGCATACCGATACATATCGGTCGATTAATGAAATACCAACGGAGCTTAGAAAATGGTGAGGCGAATCTTCAGCACTTAGTAGGTAT
Source organism: Vibrio sp. WZ-1 (assembly GCF_052037695.1). Classification (NCBI taxonomy): domain Bacteria; kingdom Pseudomonadati; phylum Pseudomonadota; class Gammaproteobacteria; order Vibrionales; family Vibrionaceae; genus Vibrio; species Vibrio sp. WZ-1. The sequence continues at coordinate 84,651 of NZ_JBQEQR010000082.1, forward strand.
GGGGCTTCTCAGCATTGATGATGAGAACCGCATACAGGTGATGGGGGATCCTGCTTTTTTTCTCTCAGGTCCAGAGCTAACACTTTGGCCGAGGAACCCAGATGGTACGTTGGTGATAGAAAGAAGAAAACTGAAAGAGATCAATGTAGGTCTCGCTCAGCGAATGTACATGGCAATGATGTACGTTCGGTACAGAAATGTATTGCGGTTCAACGTTGATTTTCGAGGTAAGCATCATGAATGGCCTAACCCATTCGGATCTTCAACAGGTAGGGAAGCGCCCAAAGGTGCTTCATTCAACTACCTATCAAAACCAATCCGCAATCATCTGCTCTATCCCAAGAAGGGAAAGCAGATATTTGTGTTGGACTACTGTTCTCAGGAGCCAGCATCACTCGCGGCATTGGCTGGCGACCATACACTGTGGTCTGCCTATCAAAACGGAGACTTGTACCTAGAGCTGCAATCACGAGCTCAAGCTTTCACTGAGCTAGACAGAGTGCATTTTAAACGCCTGTGTATCGCCCATCTGTACGGTATCACTTCGCGTGGCATAGCTAAGAAGTTCGGTGTCAGCCCGACAGTGGCGGCAATCTGGGATCGGGAATTACGTGTCATTTTCAAGAAAGTCGATGCATATCTCGATGAAAAAGTGAAGGAAGCGATGAAACAAGGTTTCGCAGAAGTCTACGGATTTCGAAGAACCGTCGCCGCCGACACGAGAGTTACAACAATCCGAAATTTCTATGTCCAAGCAGTGTGTAGTTACATGCTGCGTAACCTCTGCATCAAGCTAGAGCAGATCAATATTCCACTCATTTTTGCAATTCATGACTGTATCGGTGTCCAGACTCATGCAACAGATTCAGAAACATATGCCTTGGCAGAAAAGGCGATGGCGGATGTGTCTGAGGAAGTGCTCGGAGAAGGCTACCGCCTACGGTGTGATTGTGAATATCACGTAATCAATAATCACTAAATAACAAATAAACAGGATATAAATCATGTTATTACGTACCAAAAATAGCAAGACAACCCAAGGCCCAAAAACTCCATTTTTACCTCTATCGGCTCCTATCGCAGTAGCTTTGACTCAAGCTTTAAGAAGTAATGAAGATATTTTCAGTGATAGTTTGATAGAAGCTCTAGAAAAGACGCAAAAATGTGTTGTCGCGTTGGATAGAGGGGAGCCTGTATTAATCACTTCCGGTAGTGCTGTGAACTATAGCATTCCATTGGAAAGTAATGAGTTCTTTGCCCTCGTTGCTAAGGCGGCTAGAGCTGCGGGTATTAAAGGGTTACTTCGCTCGGATATCAAGAAGGCTATTGAAGCAGTTGCGTTAAGTGCGACGATAGATGGTCAGGAAGTTGATGTGGCGTTGTACAACGAGCGACTAGATGAAGATAACCCTTCCGAGGGTGTAGTGTTGAATATGAATAGCACTGATGGAAAAGCCTTAGTTTTGTCTGAAGGTGAAGTTAGAACTATCGATGAAGCTACAGGTATTACATTCCGTCACGCTCCTACTAATGGAAGTCTAAGTTACGATAATACTCCTTACGATGGTGAAAGTGTTGTTAGCTCGCTGAAGCAGATGTTCAGCAATCTGAATGACAACCAATTTGCATTAATCATGGCGTATGCTGGTTTCATTCTTTCGCACCCCCGCGCTAATGGCCTCACGTTTCCTATATTGTATCTGCACGGAAATGCCGGAACGGGAAAGACCACGATAGCTCGCTTGCTAACTAAGCTGCTCGGCTTAGGTGAGGATACGGTGAAAGCCCAACCCAAAGATGGACGTGACTTGGTGGCTACTGTTTCGAATAACTACTTAATGTGCTTCGATAACTGCGGAGGTATCAATGACAAACTGGCGAACGCGCTGTGTAGTATAGCAACCGGAGGTACAGTTGATGATCGTAAGCTGTATACGAATACAGATGTAGTGGCAACGAGACTGCATCAACCTCTTATCATGACGGCGATATCGTTCCCGAAACAGCATGACTTGTGTACACGTTCCTTGTTCGTGAAGGCTGGTAAGCCAAAGGTAGTTTACGGAAGCGATATTGAGATCTACCGCAAGCTTGATCAGATCTTACCGCAAGTTCAGGCTTGGTTGTTAGATACCACCTCGAAAGCTATGAGCTACATAGGATCGGTTCAAACAATATCAAACCATCGAGCTGGTGATTTCAACTTATTCCTAGCAGCTTTCGAACGAGCTATCGGCATTGAAGATCAATCAGTTCAGCAATATGTGAACAAGACTCAGGAAAAGGCTTTGAATCAACAAGTTGTAGAACATGATGAGTTCCTAGCTAGTATCGTCAATGTGGTCCAACAGCATAAGCAATTTTCTGGTGGACCTACTGAAGTTCACAAGATGCTAATGAGCGCGATATTGGTGGGAATGCGCCGTCTACCTCGTAATTGGCCTCAAAATGCTTCGGCATTGACTGGCAAGCTTAACCGCATCAAAGATCAGCTAGCTAAGCAAGGCATTGAAATACTCTCTGGTGGAACACGCGGCACGAACGGGCGAAAACTGACGCTACGAGTAATGGATGCTGCTGCGGTAGCGGCTGTCCCTGAAACGACGTCAGAGCAACCAGACCTCGAAGTGTCTGTACCAAGCATAGATGTAGAACCAGTCGTTGAAAGCTCGGAGCCTATTGTTAAACCTGCCCGAGAAAACTACTACGTTGAAGAACTGCCAGAGATCGATGACAGCGAACTAATGGGTGATTTCGAACCATTGGATGATGATGCTATGAATGCTTTGATGGAGGAGTACGAAGAGTCTGAATCTAAGTTGGATGCTACGCCTGACTGGTCTCAGATGTCTCAAGAAGAAACAGACGCGGCCACCGCTGATTTTCTTGGTTGATAGCCTCTCACTACTCAGCCCACACCACCGCTTCCAACACAGTTTTCTACATTTCCTCGACGGTGGCGGCGGTAATATAGGTTCGGTGGATTTCCCGACGGCGACGTCAGTAAAATCATGCGGGCAATCAGGTGATGTGATTTTGCTGGTGGAATTAGGCGTGATTCAGGGCAGGGTTTCTATGTTGATTGTGCAGTGAGATTGCGTCAGACCTTCGCTCATAATCGATTGGTCCCCAGTTCAAGTCTGGGAGGGGCCACCATTATTCCTTAAGGCTTATGGAGAAATCCGTAAGCCTTTTTTCGTTCTAGTCCTTTCCATATCCGGTCCGCAATTACTTCGGGTAAGCTCTGGTCTA
>NZ_JBQEQR010000014.1:0-3278 GCF_052037695.1 Vibrio sp. WZ-1
CCTGTACTTTTTATAACTTGGAGTAGCAGTTCCCAGCGAGTATCAGTTAGCATTGTTCTTGGCATGGTATTGGTTATGGTTTTACTTTTGGCGAAGCAAATTATAACTCTTTACCATGCTGTTCAAAAAACACTCACGAAAGATCAACGCGCCCTAATCACCCTCATCTGCGTTACACATTTGAGCAAGCGGCCTTGAATCGCACTAGTGACCATCACTTTCCAATCGATTTGATGAGGGGGGATGGCTAACTTATGCGCTATAAATGAAGCTTACTGCGAGAGAAGCTAAGACTAGCCTTTAGCTCTTGCACCGCGATGAGTTGGACGGCCCCTTTACAGAGTTTGCATCTAACTGTTGCTCTAAGATGTTGTTTATTTTTGAAAGCTCTGCGTATCCTACGTCACCGCAAAAACCATCCATCTCTGTTTTAACTAAACGTAATAATGTACGCACTTGCTCATCCGCTAGTTTCAATTCCATTTTCACTCCAATTTGTTGCATTAGCATTCTTCATTAATCTATCAGTCCCGATTTCGAATAACAAATGAATACCCAGAACCTTATCAGTGGCACAAGCAGTTAGCTACTTGGCTAACTCATATTTCCCCAAAAACTTGCTTGAATAAATGCTCTAATGGTTTTAAAGGGGGCGTTTCCCCTACCAAATCTAATCCGATTTCAACAAGGCCAGATAATTATCTTTTTGTGTTTAGGTTGACAAAAAAATAACCAAAAAGGGATCGATCTGAAGGCTAACGAATCAAAAGGAAAAATGTAGCGAAAGATCAATAAAGAGCATCGCTTAAAGAGTCAACACCTCGCTACTGATTACATACCATCAGCTAAATTGAGACGTTCCAAGATGGTGAGCTGTCCGGATAAATTTATTGCTTAGATAAGGCGGAAAAAACACTACACATAACGCCAGGAGTGTCTAATGATTATTGATATCAATGAGAAATTGGACAAAGAGAGATGTCCTCAAATAGATATACAAAGCTCATATCATAATTGAAGTTTTTTCATTATCAGCATGAGGTTTTTTCTAAATTATACTTTAAATCAAAAGCTTGCAATTAGCGATATACTCGCGATTGCATAAGGTGATCTTAATCAAAAAAACAAATAAAACATAAAGTTAACATATTGCCTACATTTTGACGATGATGTTAGATTAATTTTCCACCACATCAAAATGTTGATTATTTATAATACAATTCAAGGACTGATAATGATAAAGAACATTACTATTTTATTGTTTGGCTTTCTCTCGATAGCAAACTCGTCAATGGCTTTTGCTGCTTCCGAGGATGTAAGGGTTTGTAACACATGTGTATCAGATTCTTCTTGGTATTCATTTGCAAAAAGTAACAGTAAATTCATGAAAACCATTGAGTTTCATGGTTACAACCCGAATACCGATACTCTTAAGAAATTCATCGTTACAAATAGACAAATAATACAACCTAATGGTGAACCTATATTTTCAACCACGGCAGGAATGTATAACGCAGACTCGAACTTGAGGCACAATGTTACGAACTTTATTGCTCAAAGGGAGGCCATTGGTTCACAAGTCTTGAGCTCGATGTCTCGAACCCTCGATATGCGTGACTTTTACGTTCGTGTCCCTGAAGAGATTGCGAAAAGTCCATGGGATCTCGTAGGTAGAAGTTATTCCGCTAATGAGCTATCAAACTTTTTAGATCCATCTAACCGAAACTCCTTTTGGTACGATGACTTAGGTGATAGTTTTGCTGCTGAAATGTTGAGCTACTTTATTCTAGCGGGTAACGTTGGTTTAACGGAAATTTTAGGTTTGGGGATTCTTGAATTCGATAAAATAAGTGTCGTTTTTTCTAGTGGTGCTGTTATGACTTTTAAATACAGTTTTAATGGAGAGCATGTGTTTGACCTCGTCTTTCAAGCGAAGTATCCGATTCTAGATTCTGATGGGAATGTAGTTGCATCAAATGCCTCAGAGCTGTTGAATGCAAGGGACTTTTCTGGTGATTACCAGTTCGACGCTCATGGTAATGGCATTGACCGTTCGGCTTTTGAGTCCGTTTTGACACGTTCTAATTGGGTAATTGTTGAGAAAGGTAGCTATAGCGATGGTGCCGTCTTGCGTTGCTATGCAGTTTACGTAAGTGACGTATACTCAGGCATGTCATGTGTTAAACTTTAGGGGATACGTATGCTACAAACTTTAATTGGTCCGATACTGTTAATACTGTATATAATTGGTAATGTAGTCATTGGGTATCATTTGGGTAAACGCAAGTTAAGTAACTACAAGGTCGGTATGGTCTTAGCGTTTATTCTATCTCTTACACCACCTCTTAACATCATATTTTACGCAATACTATATTTAAAAAATACCAACTCGAAGTTCAGAAAAACTAGGGCGTGTTGAACTTTGCTGTACAATTTCTCGTTCAACAATACATCGGTAGCCACATTAACATGAATGCCAGCGATAACATGCTGGCATAATTCCTTTCTAGCTTGTCATATCTACTTGAAATAGCTCGATAATGCTTAATTACCCCAAAGGCCTTTTCGGCCAAGTGACGATACTTGTAAAGACACTAATCCATACTGTCTTTGTCTATATCTTGTCCGTAATTGCGTATAGCAATTACTGTTTCTCCGCCACGCTCCTTAACAAAAATGCGGAAAGGTTCGCTGTCATATCCTTTATCACAAATGATGGTATTAACTTCATCGAGTTGCTCAACTAAGCTTTCGGCATGCACTATATCGTGGCGTTGTCCTTCTGATAAATCAAAGCAAATCGGCAGGCCACCACTTCCACGGCTAAGTGAATTTTGGCAGAGTTGCCCCCGCTACTTTTTCCTATTTGCTCTGAGCTTTCAGTAGCAGCACCTGTACTATGCAGATGCGCTCGAACTATAGAGCCATCAAGAAAGACCCATTCAAAGTCAGCCATGCTAGATAAGCTTTTGAAAAGTTTATCTAAACCCCCTTTCTTCGACCAAAGATTAAATCGTCTGTAAACGGTGCTCCACTCTCCGAACTCAGAGGGTAGATCCCGCCAAGGAATACCTGTTCTCATTCGATAAAGTATCCCTTCAAATGTCATTCGATGTTCAGTTTTATCGTAAATACGACCTGTACTTTTTATAACTTGGAGTAGCAGTTCCCAGCGAGTATCAGTTAGCATTGTTCTTGGCATGGTATTGGTTATGGTTTTACTTTTGGCGAAGCAAATTATAACTCTTTACCATGCTGTTCAAAAAACACTCACGAAA